>JACNJD010000390.1 GCA_014382715.1 Candidatus Desulfacyla euxinica
GAAAAGGAAGGGAGCCCCTGGGAGATGTCCACCTCAACCTCTACTACATAGGCATCGATTCCGATGACGGCGCTACTGAGGACTTTGGCTAACATGAACAGGGGTCTCCTGAGGCTAACTTCTCCTATTAAAAAATTCTAAGCTAATTTGTTCTTTACATTTATCATAGGAAACCTTATATTACAAAGTTTATTTTAAATGAGCGATTTCCATAAACATATACTCCAAAGCTGTAATTGATCAAAATAGGAGAGTGAGTGATGGCACGGATCACAGTAGAAGACTGCCTGGAAAAGGCGGATAACCGGTTTGGATTGATTCACCTCGCAGCCAAACGGGTTCGGCAATTGAAAAAAGGGGCAGAACCTCTGGTTGTCTGCAAAAATAGGAATATTGTGGTGGCACTCAGGGAAATAGCCGCTGGAGAGGTCTTTCAAACCAGAGACGATAACGAGGATCTTTTAGCGGAAAGCCCATCTGAAAACCAACTGGACTCGCTCCCCGAAGGATCTTCGCCCGAAAACGAACCCGAACCTCCAGATTTGAAAACGATTAAAGATGAAGAGGCGCCTGAAGAAAAGTGACTACCTATAGGAGAGATTATTACGAGATCCTGAGCGTTTCCAGAGATTGCGGAGGTGAGGACATTAAGAAGGCCTATCGAAAGATGGCCTTTAAATATCATCCTGACAAAAACCCCGGTGACAAAGAAGCTGAGGAAAGTTTTAAAGAGGCTGCCGAAGCCTATGAAGTCTTGAGAGACTCGGAAAAAAGACAGGTATATGACCAGTTTGGCCATGAAGGTTTACAGGGCACCGGGTTTAGAGGTTTCAATGGCTTTGAGGATATATTTTCAAGTTTTGGAGACATCTTTGAAGGCTTTTTTGGTTTTGGCAGCAGAGGGGGAAGGACCCGTGCAAGACAGGGCAAAGGTCTACGGTACGATCTGGAGTTGACTTTAGAACAGGCTTTTCACGGGGTGGAAGAAGAGATCTCATTCCATAGACTGGAGGCCTGTAATACATGCAACGGCACAGGTGCTGCCCCAGGCAACGAACCCCGGACCTGTCCTACATGCCAGGGCAAGGGCCAGGTGATTCGGTCTCAGGGGTTTTTTCAGGTCAGCACAACCTGTCCTTCCTGCCACGGCCAGGGAGAAATAATCACAGATCCATGTAAGGATTGCAGGGGAGGTGGAAAAACCCGGGTTGAGAGAAGTATCAGTGTGAAAATCCCTCCAGGCGTAGATACAGGGTCCCAGTTGAGATTGAGAGGAGAGGGTGAAGCCGGAGAGCATGGAGGACCGCCCGGAGATCTCTTTGTCGTTATTCACGTCAAGGAACACGAATTTTTCAGGCGGGAGGAAGAAGAGCTCATCTGCGAGATTCCCATCTCATTTGTGCAGGCTACCTTAGGCGACACTTTTATGATCCCCATGTTGGATAACAAGGAAAGTCATGAACTGGTGATTCCCCATGGCACTCAACCCGGCGAGGTGATTAAGATACCTGGAAAAGGGATGGCCAGTCTGAGGGGATATCGCAAAAGAGGGGATCTTTATGTCAAGATTATCGTAAAGATTCCCCAAAAAACAAACCAGAGCCAGAGGGAGTTATTAGAGGCTTTTGCAGAGACAGAGGATTTGGCCCTATCTAATAAGAAGAAAGGTTCCAAGGGTTTCTGGAAAAAAATGACGCAATAAAATCCCCTGAGTTTTCCCCACGTATGGGGTTTATTCAGGGCTGGTGGTAGTGGTAAGAAAAAGATATATTTAATCTTTTCTGGAACGGAGAGATCTATGTTAAGCAAGAAAAATCTGAAGTATTTTAAAGATCTGCTCAACGAGAGGCTGGATGGCCTCTTGGATGAAGCCACAAAGACTGTGAGCGGTATGACCGACCACAGGGAAAGGTTTCCCGACCCCACGGACAGGGCAACTTTAGAATCGGAAAGAAATTTTACCCTCAGAATTCGAGACAGGGAGAGGCGACTGATTTCAAAAATCAAAGGTGCTTTGAACAGGCTTGACCTTGGTACTTTTGGAATTTGTGAAGAGTGTGGTGAGGATATTTCTGATAAAAGGTTGAAGGCCCGTCCGGTGACGACCCGCTGTATTAACTGTAAGAAAAAGCAGGAAAATGAGGAAAAGCTTAAGGGGCTTTAGAATTGACAATCGACGATTGACGATTGAAGATTGGCCATTATGGTTACAGGGCTTGTTCCTACTGTAACTTATAAATTATTTTTAAAAAAAACTATACAAAAAGGCCGTAGCAGTCGCAATGCACGGCCTTTTTATTTTTTATGGGAAAAAATTGACGCCCTCTGTAGTGACGATTCCTGTCTATTATGATATAGTTGCCCCATGGCAGAGTCCGCAAACAAAAGAAATAGGAAAAAACAGCTACAGAAAATCCACAAAGAGGTCATAACCACTCATATCAACGCCGATTTTGATGCCCTCTCTTCCATGTTAGCTGCCAGCAAGCTCTACCCTGATGCCACGCTCGTGTTCCCTGGTTCTCAGGAAAAAAACCTCCGCAATTTTTTTCTCGATTCCGTATCATACCTGTTCAATTTCGCCAAGGTAAGACAGGTTGACCTTGACCACATTAAAAGACTTATCCTTGTGGATACCAGGCAGAAAAAGCGTATCGGGAAATTTGCCCGATTAGCGGGGAAGAAAGGGGTTGAGATCCATATATACGATCACCATCCAGATTCCCCGGATGACATACATGGGGATGTAGAGGTTGTTCGCAAAACCGGCTCAACCACGGCGATTCTCACACGTCTTCTCAGAGAGAAAAAGATCCCTGTATCTCCTGATGAGGCCACTGTTATGTGCACTGGAATCCACGAAGATACCGGTTCTTTCACCTTTGCTTCCATCACCAGTGAAGATTATGAGGCTGCTGCATGGCTCACCAGGCAGGGAGCTGACCATAATATCATCTCGGATATGCTGACCCGGGAATTAACCACGGAACATCTATGGCTGCTGAACGATCTCACAAGATCTGCCATCACTCGCGTTATCAATGGTGTGGAGGTCGTCATTACCAAGGTGATAACAGATGAATACATCGCGGATTTTGCGGTTCTTGTACATAAATTCATTGAGATGGAGAGCCTGAATGTAGTCTTCGCTCTGGCACAGATGGCAGACCGTATCTATCTCGTGGCCCGTAGTCGGATAGATGAGGTAAACAGTGCTGAAATAGCACAGGCCTTTGGAGGAGGGGGCCATCCCCAGGCGGCTTCGGCAACCATAAAAAACCAGACACTCATCCAGGTCGAGAGGTCATTAAACGCCCTATTGGATACCCAAATAAAGTCTGCCAAGAGGGCGCAGGATATGATGTCTTCTCCTATCATAGAGATTTCTTCCTCTGAGACGCTCAAGCGGGCCGCAAATTTAATGACCCGGTATAATATTAACGTCCTTTTGGTAGTGGATCATGATATACTTCAAGGCTATATAACAAGGCAAATTGTTGAAAAAGCAATTTTTCTTGGGCTAGGCAATCTAAAAGTAAATGAATACATGCATATTGAATTTTCCATTGTCCATCCTGATGCGTCGTTAAAGGAGGTTCAGGAGCTTATTATTAGAGGCAAGTTAAGGATTCTCCCGGTGGTAGAGAATGAAAAGGCGTTAGGAGTGATTACAAGAACAGATCTTCTCAACATCTTAGTAGGAGGTCCCGTGATCCCGGAGTTTCTCCATGACCCCAAGAAGGGGGGCAGCATTGTCAGGAAAAAAAACATGGCCGGGACCATGAAGGAAAGGCTGCCTGAAAACCTCATCAAGCTTCTCAATGAAGTTGGCCATATTGCTGATATGCTTGGCTATAACGCATATCTTGTTGGGGGATTGGTCAGGGACATTTTTTTAAAACATAAAAACTTAGACGTTGATATCGTCATTGAAGGTGACGGCATTAAATTTGCTCAGGAATTCGCCCGTAACCACGAAGTCCGCGTCAGGAGTCACCGGAAATTCGGGACCGCCGTGCTTATTTTCCCGGACGGCTTCAAAGTTGACGTGGCCACTGCGAGAATAGAATATTACGAATCCCCTGGTGCATCTCCGATCGTTGAAACAAGTTCACTGAAGCTTGATCTCTACCGTCGTGATTTCACCATCAACACTTTAGCCATAATGCTGAACAAGAAGCATTACGGCATTCTCATCGATTATTTCGGCGCGCAGAAGGACATCAAGGAAAAGGTGGTGCGGGTCCTCCATAACCTGAGTTTTGTGGAAGATCCCACGCGCATGCTCCGCGCGGTGCGATTTGAACAGCGATTTGGTTTCAAAATCGGAAAACTGACCCTAGCCCTCCTGAAAAATGCGGCCAAGATGAATTGGGTTGAAACCCTTGCCTCACGCCGGATCTTCTTAGAACTGAAATTCATCCTCAAGGAACAAGACCCCTTAAGTACGATAAGAAGGATGAATAAATTAAAACTGCTACAGTTCATTTCTCCCCATATCAAACTAACTGAGAGCATCCAAGATCTATTAGAAGAAATCAATAAGGTCATAGCCTGGTACAATCTCCTCTATCTCGAAGAACCGTTTGAGCCATGGAAATTATACTGGTACGGGCTTACCAGTCAACTTGATGCTAAGGCATTCAAAGAATTGACCAGGGATATGGGAATCAATCGCAAGATGGCTCTTCAACGGAAATCCGGGGACAGTCTTTTGAATTCTCTGTTCAAATTCGATGGAACCAATTATCAACTCTATACATTGCTTCTTCCGTATGATACAGAGACCTTGCTGTATTTGATGGCAAGAGCCAAAACCGAAAAAATGAGGAGGCTTATCTCCTTCTTCTTTACGAAGTTAAAAGGGCAAAAGGCCTTAATAGACGGAAAGGAGCTGCTGCAGATAGGCTTAAAATCGGGTCCGGTTTTTAGAGAAGTGTTTGACAGTTTATTGGAAGCCCGGCTGAATAATCTGACAAAAACACGGGACGATGAAATCCGTTTTGTCAAAGACAAATTCGGTGATCTGTTG
>JACNJD010000066.1 GCA_014382715.1 Candidatus Desulfacyla euxinica
ATCGTTTTTATAGTTTTTCCCGGGCAGTTTTTGTAATCTACTGGGGCCTCATGCTTATACTGGTATCCCTTTCGAGACTCTCTTTTCGCCTCTTGGAGGAAGGGATCAGAGGAACACATCAGGAGGGGAAGCGTGTTCTTGTTTATGGTGCAGGTCTCGGGGGACAGCTGGTTCTCAGGGAGATTGAAACAAACAGGCATCTTGATATGGCCGTAGTCGGTTTTATGGATGACAATCCACGAATACATCGGAGCAAGATCCGTGGCTACCCGGTGTTGGGAGGGCTGAAAGACCTTGAAAGAATGGTTAGGGACCATGATATCAAAGAAATCATTATTTCTTTCAAGGAAAACAGCTCCGAAAAAAAGAGGGAAATAAAGCGGTTGAGCGAAATGATGGGTGCGGAAGTAGATGTGAAGGAAATGAGGCTTACCATTAAATAAAGTGCCTAAAATGTCTAAAGTTTGAAGTGCCTAAAGTTAAGGAACTTCGAGACTTTTTTAAGAGGACTGGCTTCATCAAAGCATCTATAATAAACCAGACCAGAAAACACACGCAACAGAAAGTAAAGAATTCCGACCGGTTTGTCCATCTCAATTTACGCAAGCAGGTTTCTCGACAAACACCTTGTTCTGGAATTGTCTATTTTAAAATGTCAAATACCACCTCTAACTTTAGGCACTTTAGTCACTTAAGCTCACTTTAGTCACTTGTCTCTCTCTCGCAAATTCCCTTTTATCAGTTACCTCATCAGATTCATCGACAATCTCCCTTCCTAAGATCTCTTCTAGGATATCCTCTAAGGAGATGAGACCGGACAGCCCACCGTATTCGTCTATGACGGCAAAAAGATGCTGTCTCAATTCCAAAAACTCCGACAATACCTCATTTAATCTGGCTGTTTCGGCCACAAAATGAACCGGCCGCATCAGCTCTGCCAACGTCTTATCTTCATTCCCCTCCGAAAATGCAATCAAGATCTCCCTTGTGTTGACGACCCCCACCACGTCCTCTATCCCTTGGTCATACACAGGTATTCGACTGTGTTCCCATCCACCGGCTGCCGCAATCGATTCTTTAAGTGTAAGATGTTTGTTAAGCGAAAAAACTACGGTCCTGGGCGTCATTACATCCTTGGCCATTTTTTCCTGGAGAGTCAAGATCCGCCTTATGGTCTGTTCCTGGTAAAACAGAATGCCCCCGGTCCGGCGACTTAAACGCGCCATGAGCTGGATCTCTTCAGCAGTTATGGCTTCTTCGCGTTTACCTCTGCTTATCAGGCGTGTCACCAATCCGCTTAACCATATGGCAGGCGTCATGACCCAGACAAGCCCTTTAAGGGGGTAGGCCACCACGGCAACCAGGGACCTCCCGTAGACAACCCCTGCTGTTTTGGGAATAATTTCCGAAAACAGCAGGATGGCCAAGGTGAACAGAGCGAAAAAATATCCAAGCCATTGATGCCCGAAAACAGCGGTTGCAGCAGCCCCGGCAAAGGCAGCTCCGGCTGTATTTGCGATGGTATTGAGGGACAAAATAGCAGATATCGGTCGCTCAACATGACGACGTAAATTCTTCAATATTCTGCCTCCAGGTTTTCCGGCCTGGACCATGGCCTCAATGTGTCTCAGGGGCACCGAATAGAGCACCGCCTCGAAGAGGGAACATACAGCCGAAATTGAAACGGCAAGGCTTACGGCAAGTATTAATTCTGTCATATATCATTTAACCTCAAAATAGGTTGTCAAAGTCGTTCAGCGCCTCAGGGCTATTAATATTAAGAAATGACCTCAGATCAGGATCAAACATTCTGACTTCATCTTCATCAACATACCGGGCCGAAACTTCGTTGAAAAATCGGAAAACCTGGTATATCCCTGAATTGATCAGACTTTCGATTTTTCTCTCGCATCCCCTGCCATAAAGCGAATGAAGGGCCTCCATATATCCGGATATTCTCGGCACAACTAAATCAAAATCAGCCTTGATTTCAACCATATGGCGGATCAACCCCTGGTTGAGAAATGGCATGTCACAGGCGACAAAAAAACCACTGTTCGGTATCACTTGTAACCCGGTAAAGATGCCCCCTAAGGGGCCCAGACCTTTAATGATATCCTGGTACATGGGAAGTTTGAGATAGGAATATTTGTCCGGCGTGTTTGTGATGATGATTACATGACGAAAGATAGGGCGCATTACGCCAAGAACTCTTTCAATCAAAGGGATTCCGTGAAATTCAACTAAGGCCTTGTTCTTTCCGTAACGACTGCTTATGCCGCCTGCCAGGACAACGCCTGAAACGTCTTTTATCTTCTCCATAAGTCCATATTTGTAACTGGTTCAAAGGTTCCGGGTTCCGGGTTGAACCGCTCACGTTAGGTTCCAGTTTCCAGTCTCAAAATTCTTTTATGCGGCGGACATGGGTGTATATGCGGTTGGTATTCTTTGCCATATCTATTAAGGTGACGTTATAAAACCTGGCCGCTTCCACTGCCCTTGAGGTAGGCCGGGACATGGCAACAAAGACGGGAAACCCGGCTCTTGCCGTCTTAAGTATCATTTCCAGACTGGCACGGCCGCTGGAAACCAGCACCTTGTCTTCTGAGGAAATTCCCCTGATAAGTGTAGATCCTATTACCTTGTCTAACGCATTGTGGCGCCCCATGTCTTCACAATGAACGATTTGTTCCCCCTTGGAGTCAAAGAGGACCGCTGCGTGGGCGCCCCCTGTCTTTGTGTAGAGGGGTTGGAATTCTTCCAGACTGTGCGGGAGTTCCTTCAGCATATCCATGGCAAACCGGTGTGCACTCTTTACTCGCTTCAATCCGGTCTTCATCTGGTTGTAGTTTTCAGTCCCGCAAATGCCGCAACTCGAATATGAGACCCTCTTCCCGCTTGCCGCCATGGGAAGTGGTCCTTTGGAGACGAGTTCTATTCGGGCTTCAATGGCCTCTTCTCCATCCTTTTCCCGCACACCAGAAACTTTGCAGTCCTTTATTTCTTTAAAATCCTTTATCAGGCCCTCCGTGAAAACAAAACCGATTGCCAGCTCCCTGATATCCTGGGGCGTAAACATGATAAGGGTATGGCTTTGACCGTTGACTATGATTTGAAGGGGAATTTCCGCCGTAAGATCGGTCTTTTCCCGGGAGATTTTGCTTCCATTCATGGTAAAAGAGCGGAAAGTCAAATATGTCTTATGGTAGTCGTTCATGGGTTCCTCTGCACTATGTGCGGGGATCTCTGACAAGGCTCAAAGGTTGATAGTTTCGAAAAATTGAATAGCTGGCAAAAAAATTTGCACATTTCATTGACATCAGGCTACAAAATGATATGGTTGTCGAAAATTTCAGGTTCGGACCTTTAAATCATAGGGGTTGAGGGTCAGAAAAACTGTCTTCAACGCCTCAATTTGAATCTCCGATTTAACCGGGTCAGGCTTCCCATGCTGAGAAAGGAGCATTTTGAGTCGAAACGATTTAATTCAATTAGAAGGGGTGGTCGCCAAGGTCCTCGGTGGCGGCACCATGGAAATCCAGTGTGACAATGATCTCACTATAAGGGGCGTGCTTTCCGGCAGGATGAAAAAGCACCGGATCAAGGTTATGGTTGGTGACCGGGTTCAGGTCAGCGTTTCCCCTTACGATACGACCCATGGATTAATAACCTACCGTTTTTGAGATCCTGAGACCCTCTGTTAATCCCTTTCGCAGATCTCCACTAAAACACCGTTGGTTTCTTTCGGATGGATGAAGGCTATCCTTGCGCCCCCGGCCCCCTTTCGCGGTGTCTGATCGATAAGTCGAACCCCTTTTTCTTTTAGTTCCTCAAGGGCCTTATCTATGTCCTCAACGCGAAAGGCAATGTGCTGCACCCCCTCTCCCCGCGCGCTTATATATTTTGCAACCGGCCCGTCCGGGTCGGTGGATTCTAACAATTCCACCTCGCTGTCTGTGATTGGAATAAATGCGACATTCACCTTCTGATCGGCTACATTTTCCACATCTTCTATCTTAAGCCCCAAGATGTCCGTATAGAATTTCCCAGCCTGCTCAATCCCCTTAACAGCAATACCGATATGGTCAATATGTTTTATCTTCATGGTTTCCTTTCTTTCCTGATCCCTTGATTGAAACGAGTTTAATGGTCCTCTGTTAAAAGCCCTTGCCTTTAGAGGTCTGGATGATTATCATGTCCCGATTATTTATCAAAGTAAAATATAAACCATATCATAACTTCCGTCTCGAATTCAAGGTTTTATCCATGAAAAACAACCCTTTCAATTTTGCACCCCCGGCCACCGCAAGGCCTGTGAAGCCCAGGGAGGATTTTGGGGAATTAGAGGCCACGGAACTTTATTGCTCTGAATGCGGCTATGCAGTGCCGATCAACAAGTTTCTTCTCTTAGTCCTCCCCGATGGAGACAGGTATGAATACCGATGTAAACATTGCGGCGCTAAGGTGGGAGAAAAAATCGATCGCTCCGGGCAGTTTTATGGTATACTTAAAAGTTGATCCCCATGTGAAAAGTCTCTAAGGCCGTTACTCCCGTCCCGCATCAAGTGCGGGATGAACTGCAGCGGTAGTCCAGTCCCGCCGCCGCGGGATGATTTCCCTGAATTCCCGCTCCTCGATCGGAGTCGAGGACAAGCTTCGCGGGAATGACAAGAATAGGTGAAGGACTTTTCACGAATTCATCAAATAAGGAGTGTCATGAAAACAAGAGCAACCGTCTTGTCATTGATTTCCACTATTTCGTTCATCCTCATCTTTGTTGGGGTTCTTTCACACGCGGCCGAGGCCCCTAAGAAGATAGCGATCCTCCCGTTCACCATGAATGCTGACCGCGATCTTAGCTTTTTGCGAAAAGGCATAGTAGATATGCTCAGCTCGAGATTGGCCTGGAAAGAGAAGGTGGAGGTAATAGAGGAAGAAGCGGTGAGAAAAGAGGCAGCGAAATTTCCAGCTCCTCTGAACAAAAAAAAGGCCCTTATGATAGGCAAGGCATTAGGGGCTGACTACGTGA
>JACNJD010000226.1 GCA_014382715.1 Candidatus Desulfacyla euxinica
AGTGGTGGAAGCAGTGTGTTGTCAAGGAAAAAACCGTCCAGGTGATGGAGGGATCTACACCGACCCAAAAACCGGCTCAGCCGGCCTCTTCCAAGAAATAGCGGGGGATCTTCGACTTATATAATCCACTCATGTCTTTAAACACATACTAATATATTGATAACATGCAACAATTGCTTAGATAATGTCAACAATATGGATTAACTGCAGCCTACTAACATCTTTCTTCAACAATCGAGGTCACCGCCGAGTCCCGAATTACGAATTTCCTATTATTTTCGGTGGTGATTCTGCGACATAAATAATTCTTACGGCACAATCAATGAAACGATCCTCAAGGTTAAATTCTTTGTTTTCCTTCGTCACTCGTCACTCCTTGATCGTTATTCGATTACTATTACACAGGCAACTCAAATTGCCAATTTTGCAGAAAGAACTTTCACGACACGGCACTAGTCATCATTTCTGTGGCGTACGCTCAGTAACGGGACCGGACAGCGTCGAAACATTTTTTCAGCGGTCGTTCCAAAGAGCACATTCGCAATATTGGTACGGCCCTTTGTACCCATCACGACCAGATCGACCCCCTCGTCCTTTACCGCTTGTACCAATTCAATGAATGGGATTCCAATACGGAATACCGTTTTTATAGTAAGATCGGGGTTGGAAGTTTGATCCCACAACTCGTTGATAAGCAGGGCCCGCTCCTCCTTTTGCCTCTCCACATACTTCTCGACAGATATGCCTGTCGTAATGTTCTCAACTTTCTCAATAGCATCAACATCCCGCTGATTGATGACGTTAACCGCGATCAATTCCGCTTCCAATTGGGTAGCCAGATCACCGGCATATTCCATGGTCGCTGCGGAATAGTCAGAAAGATCAATAGCTGCCAAGACTTTATTGATTTTGCCCATGATTTCCTCCTTGTTTTAACCTCAGAGTTCCGGATTACGGGTTGAGGGTTTGGTATTGGGTACTGGTTTCTGGATACTGGATACTGGATGCTGGGTACTGGTTGCGGGTTCTTCAATAGTCAATCGTCAATAGTCAATAATCAATGGCAAGGGGTTGCGGGTTGCGGGTTGCGGGTTTTTTCTGACTTTTGACCTCTTCAACCTTCAGGCTAAACAGCTTCAGACTGACTACGTGAGTAGTCACATACAGTTAAGCAAAGGCCATGCCAAGATAGAAAAACCCGGGACAGCCCCAATAACTATTTGATAATTTACACATATTTCCTGTTTTCTACAGGAGCGCTTCCCAATGCCTTAAGCTATTGTAGTGTCAGTCTATTTAACATCCCGCAAAAATCAAATTGTTAATTCCGTCCTGTTACGATTGCGCAAGAAATAAGAGAAACTGCCCCTTTACTATTATTCTATTTCTTGATAGATAAAGATTTGACGCTATAATTCGTTTTTCAAATATCCCGGCCCAGGAAATTGTATAGCCTGGAGAGGGATTATGAGCACAAAGAAAGAGAGGATAACATAATGGGATCAAAAGAAAAAGCGGCAAGATTAGAGCAGAAGGTCTATTGGGAGGAGAAGCTGAACCAGCGGCTGTCCCTGTTGGCTGACAGGGGAGCCGGGTCTGAGAAGATTTCCAAAGATACCACTGTGAAGCAGTTGCGCGCCAAGATGAGAGAAACAGACAAGCGGCTGAGGGTGATCGAAGAAAAAGAAAAGAAATTACAGGAAATGGCTAAGGTCAAGGCTGAGAAGTTGGCAGTCCCTAAAAAGGAGAAAGGTAAAAAAGGGAAAACATCGAAAGACCAGCCTGCCGATAGCAAGCGACAACAGAAGAAAAAGAAGAAAAAAGAGAAAAAGGAAAATCCGGATAAAGACTGAGATCGTTTAGGGTCTGGAAAGGAATAACTCGTTGGAATTCAGCCTCCTGTCACACATTTTGTTTTGGTTCTCCACCATATATGACAACGATTCGGGGCTGAATTTCAATTTTTCGAACAGCTTTTCCTCGACCTGCTCACAAAGCAAGAAATTCCTTTCAATTGCCTTGGATAGGTCCTTCCGGTTTCTGCCATATCGCCCGATGATATAGGCAAGACGTTCATCTAAATTCACAATTTTATCATGCTTTACCCGCTTGTCGGCGTAATAGACGATCTCTTTCTCTGAGAAGTCACCGTTCAGGGTGTAGGTTTTTAACCTGACATGCTCCGCAACAATGGGGACAATTTCGTCGAGATGGTTTTTTAGACAGATCTGCCACCCTATTTCAGAATGGTCCTGGCCCGATTTCAGAGAAGGTGTTTTGCCGATATCGTGCATGAGAGCCCCAGCAATGGCCACTTCAACCGAGATGTCAACTCCCGCTTCCCGGAGGGCTTGAGCTATCAGGCAGGTCACCTTCGCTACCACCATTGAATGGGCCTTAATATTTTCAAGCATATGGTATTTATCCATAAGATGAAAACATTCCCGGATTGATGGAATCATTTCTACCTCCTCTGCCCAAAGTCCCAAACCTATACCAGCAATGTAGTCGCCGTTCAACTGAAAAGCACAGGTTAAATATGGGTGGAGGAAGGAAGTTCTTAAGTAATGTTGACAAACAGAGCTGTTTCTCATATTTTGTAACTGCGCAGCCCAAAACATAAAGGTAACTTCTTGGATATATTCAAGTCCATATCCTGACGAAAGGAGTAAGACCATTTCTGATTTTTCACAAAATAGCAGTCAGATAACCTCGTTTCATATCCTCCGGAAAGACCGGAAGCACCTTAAGTCCCAGCTCAGGCTCCATTCCAAGTGGAGAAAGACGGTTTTGGTTATCCCGCTGCTGGCCAGTGAGTATACAGACCCTCTAAATCTTCCGGTATTCATGAACATGCTCAAGCAGTTAAGGGATGTGACCTATGTTTCAACGATTATCTTTGGCCTGGATAAAGCCAGTGAACAGGAAGCCATCGTGTTGAGGGATCTGATAAGGGCATCGAATATAAAAAACCACCTTATTCAATGGAACGACGGCCCGGGTTTCAGTGGTATATATAATACACTCAATGAGGCAGGGTTCAATATGAGCGAGCCTGGCAAGGGGAGGAATATGTTCCTGAGTTTCGGGATCTCCATTGCACTGGGCGCGGGCTCCATAGGTTTGATCGATGCAGATATCCGGACTTTTAAACGAATTCAGTTGGACCGGCTCTTTTATCCTGTTGTCGTCCTGAACTACGATTTCTCAAAGGCGTACTACTCCCGTATCAAGGATAATAGACTATATGGACGGGTAAAACGACTCCTCCTTGATCCACTTCTCCTTGCGCTCAAAAGAAAATTTACCGAAAGCAAGGACCAAAAGATGTTGAACCTGATACAGTTTCTTTTAGGCTTCAACTATCAGCTCTCTGGAGAAGTGGTGTTTCATGTGGACCTTTTGAAAAAGATGCGTTTTGCGACCAACTGGGGTGTGGAGATATTTACCCTGATTGAAGTCTACCGCAAGGCCTCGTCTTCTGCACAGGTCATGTTTTCTAAAGAGCCCTTTGACCACAAGCATCAGGATGCCTCACCGGAAGATCGTACTAAAGGCCTCAACCGGATGGCTATCGATATTGTTACAACGCTGATGAATGCCCTTATCATCGAAGAGGGCCTTGAGATCTCTGACACGTTTTTTAGAGACCTGACTGTTATCTACCAGGCCGTAGCTGAGGAACAGGTAAAGAAATACTCGGATGAGTCAGGTTTCAGCAATCTCGACTACGATAGGGACGGGGAGGAATACTTAGTCAAAGAAGTCTTCAGAAATTCCATCCTCGCGGCCGGTGAAATACTTACTTCTCCATACAGGATGACAGAAAAGTTCTTGCGGTTTGTCAACTCCCATCCTGAGTTTAAACCCTTCATGGAGAACGGGCTTGCTGAAACTATCCTTGAGGTTGAACGGAACGTAGAGAAGAAGCTATTCGAAACACCCCAGACCGTCTCATGGGAGAGGGTATCCAACAAGTTGCCCCGGATTTTCTATGATTTGATTGAAGTAGTTGAAATGGAAAAAAGACGTTTTTCCTGACCCTGGAACAGCGCAATCTGATGATGAGCCCCCCATTTTTTCTTGTTTTTACCGATTTAGACGGCACCCTGCTGGATCATGATACTTATGGATGGGAAGATGCTATTCCAGCGCTTGAACTATGCAGAACAAGAGGTGTGCCTGTAATCCTTGTCTCCAGCAAGACCAGGGCCGAAATGGACGTTCTCCGCCGCAGGTTGTCGCTTTCTGCACCCTTTATTTCTGAAAACGGAGGAGGAATATTTTTCCCCGAAGAGATCTCCAAAGACCCATCCTATGGATCCTCCGGTGCTGAATCCCCTGGCTTTTCTCCGGGGGATGCCACAGGGTTTTCGATCTGTAGAGAAAAAGGCCTATGGAAATTATCTCTTGGAGTTTCTTATCCTCGTTTGATAAAAGCGTTTCAGGAAATCCGCAATGAATTAGGGTGGAATATGAAAGGCTTTTCAGATATGCGGGTTGAAGAAATTTCGCGTCTGACGGGGCTCGATAAAGAGGGCGCCCGGTTGGCCGCAAGACGGGAATATGACGAACCATTCATTATAGAAGGCGAAGAACCCACGGACCTTACCCCTCTTATCCGTGCCGCAGAAAAGCGGGGCTTCTTGATAACATCAGGAGGGCGGTTTTACCATCTCCAGGGAAAAAATGACAAGGCAAAAGGGGTTGAGCTGATTACCGGGTGGTATAAGAAGTATCACGAGAAGGTATTAACAATAGCGCTTGGAGACAGCCCAAACGATTTCGGCATGCTTGAGCGGGCTGATTTTCCCGTGTTGATCCGTTCAGGACGCAGTTTTCCGGATCTGATAAAAAGAATACCGAGGCTTATAATCACTGATGACACTGGTCCAAAAGGCTGGAATTCAGCCGTAATGAATATTATAACCGTTCAGGGGTTCAAAGAGCACCAGGAAAAAATCAACATAAAAAATTGACTTTTTTAGGCAAAACTCCTCCATTGCGGCTCAAGCCGATTTTTA
>JACNJD010000065.1 GCA_014382715.1 Candidatus Desulfacyla euxinica
ATGGTCTGGCCAGCGGTAATAGTAACAGAGCCTTCATAAGTTTCAAACCCTGCTTCTCTGCCCACAATCTGACTGGTTCCGGCCAGGACCCCGGTGATAAGATAAAAGCCATTCTCATCGGTTTCTGTTTCGGTGGACGTGCCCGTGATCCTTATTGTTACGCCTCTGACTGGATCGCCGGTACTTGCGTTGGTAACATGCCCCTGAACCGCCCCATGTTTGGGTTCGGGAACCATATGGATGTCATGAATGGTTACATTGCCAGCATCCACGGTAACCGTTTCTGAATAATTATTATACCCTGATTTCTCGGCGAGGATATTGTGCGCCCCTTCATCGAGCCCGGTAAGCCGATAATGTCCGTCGGATTTGGTAATGATCTCTGTCGAACCGATCAGCATCCGGACACCTTCCAGGGCCGACCCGGTAGTTTGATCAGTGACAATGCCTTCAACTGTTCCCGTTGTGGGTTCAGGCACCATTTGGATATCATGAAAGGTCGTCAGCCCTGCGGTGACGTTTACTGTAGAATTATAGTTTTGGTATCCGGCCTTTTGAGCATCGATCTCATGAGTCCCCTCTCCAATACCTACCAACTCATACTGGCCATTCGCATCGGTCCTGGTTTCTACTGAACCTATTGAAACAAACGCATTCCCAGCAGGACCGCCGGTATCTTTGTCGGTCACAATCCCTTTCACCGACCCTGTGGCGGGTTTCGGGGTCATGGCAATATCGTCAATTACGATTTCCCCTGCCTTGACCTCGGTTGAAGCAAAGTAGTTTTCAAAGCCTGTCTTCAGGGATATCTCCAGACGGGTCCCTGCCTTCGCACCCGTAATCTCATAATCTCCCCTGGAATCAGTCTGCGTCTTTTTTGAACTTATGTAAACGACAGCATCTTCCAGGCCAGATCCTGTGTCCTTGTCTGTAACTCTTCCCATTACCGTTCCGGTGGTGGGTTTCAGGGTCATTGAAAAATCGTTAAATACAGTCTCCCCGGCAACAGCCTCTACCGAACCGCTGTAATTCTCGTACCCTGAGTGAGAGGCAGTGACCGTTTGGGTCCCTGATGCGATTCCGGTTAGCTGGTAGGCGCCATCGGAGTCAGTATAGGTCTGTGTCGAACCGATGGAGACAAGGGCGTTTTCAATCGGGTCGCCCGTATCTTTATTGGTAACGGACCCTCTCACTGTTCCGGTGGTGGGTTTCGGGGTCATAGTGATGTCGTGAAACACGGTTTCACCGGCCTTGACCTCGAGAGAAGCCGAGTAACTCTCATATCCTGTTTTCTGGGCGTGGATCTGCTGGGTTCCCGCAGAAATACCATTCAGATCAAAATGTCCGTTTGAATCGGTCCTGACCTCTGTGGAACCGATGGAAACACGGGCATCCCCGACAGGACTGCCGGTATCCTTGTCGGTCACGATCCCTTTTACCGTTCCCGTGGTGGGTATGGGGGTCATGGCAATATCGTCAAATACGGTTTCCCCGGCCTTGACCTCGGTTGAAGAAAAGTAGTTTTCAAACCCGGTCTTCTGGGAGATCACCAGACGGGTCCCTGCCTTGGCACCCGTAATCTTATAATCTCCCCTGGAATCGGTCCCTGTCTTTTCCGAGCTAACGGAAACAATAGCGTCTCCAAGGCCGTATCCTGTATCCTTATTGGTCACCCTGCCCCTTACCGTTCCGGTGGTGGGGTTCGGAGTCATTGAAAAATCGTGGAATACAGTCACTCCGGCAACAGCCTCTACCGTACCGCTGTAATTCTCGTACCCTGACTTGGAAGCAATGACCGTTTGGGTTCCTGATCGGATTCCGGTGAGCTGGTAAATGCCCTCGGTATCAGTATAGGTCTCTGTCGAACCGATGGAGACAAGGGCGTTTTCAACCGCGACACCCGTATCCTTATTGCTAACAGACCCTCTCACAGTTCCGGTGGTGGGCTCCGGGATCATAGAGATGTCGTGAAATACAGTCTTACCGGCCTTGACCTCAACACTACCGCTATAGTTCTGGTAGCCGGATTTAGAGGCCTTTATAATCTGAACCCCGGAAGGGATCCCGCTGAGATGATAGGATCCATCCGAATTACTGGTGGTAGTAGCAGAACCGATACTGATAACCGCATTTTCTATTGAAGAAAGCGTATCATTATCAATAACGCTTCCCCTGATTTCCCCGTCCAACACCGGCCCCGGGGTGATTTGTATGTCGAGAAATGTGGTCTGGCCGCCGGCAACATCAACGACACCGGTGTAAGTTATATACCCCGTCTTGGAAGCCGTTACATTCCAATTCCCTTCAGATATCCCTGTCAGAATATAATGGCCATCGCTGTCTGTCTCAGTTGATGAATTGAGAATTGAGACAAGGACCCCCTTCAAGTCAGCACCTGTTTTGGTATCGGTGACAAATCCCTTAATTGTACCGGTGCTCGACGTCCCGCTGCTGCTGCTGCATCCGGTCAACGAAACATTTAATAAGAACGCTGAAAAAATGATTACCAAGGAAATGACACCTAAAGCATTCCTTTGAATCATGCAATTCATTCTGCCAACCTCCAATTAACCCCATAAGATTCAGCAACAGACCGTACTTTTTTTAAGAATCTTGACTTATAACGCTATTGTAACCTTGACGTTTTGTAAAGAATTTTCAGTAGTTAATGTCCGAACAAAACCAGGATTTTTCGTTCTGATCAATGAAGACGATCCCGCCGATGATAGGCGGGATTAACCCCCGGGAATAAATTGAGTCCTTCGAGGGTCAGAATTTGAACCTGACGCAGACACGGCTAAAAAACGCTCTTTTCTTTCAGACACCATATGAACCGCCTGTTTGATTTCCCGGACGAAACTGAGGGGTTGAGCTGGCAGCCTTGAATAATATTGGCGAATGTGCGATGCTGCCTTCGTGCAGGCTCCATATCTTGAGTGGAAATCGAGCTGATCCGACACAAAGTTTCATTGCAGGGCCGTTGCCGGAATCTTTATTTCCCTGCTTGTATGGAGACCTTGAGCTCACCCCAATACCCTTTTGCTGGAAAACCAACTACCATGTGTGGACAGTATGTTCGGAGATATAATTTACTCAGGCGCTATATGCCTGTTATGGTTTCGGCATTTCTTTCCCTCCCGGTCTTAGTCTTTTCACCGTGTGGCAAAACCTCAGCCTCTCTAATAATCAAACAACAGATAGCGTTGACGCTGGATAAAACCATGAATGCATACAATATTCCCGGCGCTGTAGTGGGAATCATAGTTCCCGGAGAGGAGGAATTGGTCATAAGAAAGGGTCTGGCTGATATGGTATATTAGGTGCGCGTTGGATTTTCCATGCAAAAAGGCTAACTTACGTCTGGCAATGTTAAATATTTTTGGCGGATGTGCCATGCTGGGCTTATGCACGAAATCCTCTCCCACGCCCGGATAAAATAATGTGTGTCTAACCTCTATACGCTGTGGTTGGCAATATATGGTCACGAGCCGTTCAGGGGCATTAATAACCTTCTCATCTTTCCCATCAAAGAAAAACACCGAATGTGGATATTGCGACAACCGCCCCCGGTACAGCGCCTTTTTCGGGAACGGTTTCCTTAAAAAACTCTTTCAACGATTCCCATCCACAACGACTTAGATCGGAAAGGAGCTTTCGGTCATAGAGGAAATAGCGCCGCAGAATTTTGGGTATGCTGAAGACGAAATGTCGGTGCGGAACGGCCTTGAGGACTTCTTCGCAAAGCCACTCGCCGAATTCCACTACACGCTTTTGATGACATGATGGACAAAAATGCCTTCGTTTACAATAAAATGCTAATAAATACTCATAGTTACAATCTTCGCATTTAACACGGGCAAAGCCGTTCTGCAGGATGCCGCAGTCCAGGTATCGATAGATGACCTGCTTTACGTAGGACCTTAAAAATCCATACTTTTTGGGAAAGCGATCATCATAGTTCCGTTTAAATTAAACAATCCTTGAAAATTGACAGCAGATTCCTCCTGTCTTTCATTGAATTCCTAATTTCCTATCCTGATTGACTCCCTTCATTTTTTTTAGTATAACTTTTTTAAGGTAAGCAATTTCTCCTAAACCTTCTAAGCCTTGTCAAGGAGGGCTTCACATGGGGCATCGGCTTAAAATAGCTCCAAACATGAAATTAAGATACAAGCCTCATACACCTCGCTTAAAGATTGTGGACCAATATATAAGGGAGTTGTTTAGAGATGAGTTACCAGACGGCATCAAATATCATAATGCCGACCATACACTTCATCCTACCAAAGGAGTCGTTGCTGTTGCCAACAATCTTGCGGTATTAGAGAATATCTCTGAACACGATAGAGAATTATTAATTGCCGCGGCCTATTTTCATGACACCGGTTACATTCGAGAATATGAAAAAAATGAGCCGATTGCTGCACGAATGGCAGGCAGAATCCTTAATTTGATCGGATATAAGCCAGAGGAAGTTAAAAAAGTCCAAAAGATAATACTGGCAACTGATCTTGAGGTTGAACCGAAAACACATGTTGAAAAGATCCTTTGTGATGCAGATCTCGACAACTTGGGCAGAGAAGATTTCTTTAAATTGGAGGGAAAATTAAGGGAAGGACGTCGCGCAAGAGGAATAGATGTCAGTGATGACGCGAAATGGTATAGAAGTACCCTCGAATTTATAAAAAGACATCAGTATTATATTGAATCTCAAAAAAAATTGAGAGGAAAAGGGAAGCAAAAAAACATCAAGGGGCTCTTAAAAAAATTGGGAAATATTGAAAAATAGAAATGAAACCTACCAGGGGTATTATGTGACCAAGAACGAATTAGTCGAGAAAATCAGAGAACTTCTGAAGACGGATTTTGATTTGAGTTTCTTACTGCAATTGAAGAAAAAGGAGGTTGAAACTCTGATTGCCTGTATAAGGGACAGGGTGGATAATCTGGTTAAGTAGATTACCCCTAACGTTGCATAAAACTTCAGGCTGATTGACGCAAATTTATTCATGCTGCC
>JACNJD010000138.1 GCA_014382715.1 Candidatus Desulfacyla euxinica
CCCCAGAAAATCGTCGGTTCCATGCCGTGTTCAATGGGATGTATTACAAATCTTTTGTAATTGACTTAAGTCAATTCCTTTGTTTTCTGTTTATGTTTTAGATGATAGTCTCTTGTGTATTGAAAAATGAAAACATGAATTTATAGGAGATGCGTATGAGGACCTATACTGAACTGGTCTTATTTGGGTCATTGAAGAGAGAAATGGCGGATGTTGATGATGATTCAATCCGATTTGAGCTCGAAGATCCGACTCCGCTAATCGAGGTTTTGCAGATACATAAAATTCCTGTAACCATGGTACAACTGGCCATGGTCAACCACAGCGCCGTTCCCAAAAAATCAATCATCCATCCGGGTGATCGGCTGGCTCTGTTTCCGAGAGAATATGTCATTTTTGCCGATTGGAAGGACCTAACTTTTTGATCCAAAATTGAAATCCTGGTTCTCAAAGGAAGACATTGAAAAAATTATTGCTGATACGTTAAACTATTTCGGCGCCAAATAGTTTTAGGTCGTATATTTTCTCAGATGAGTGCACATATTAATAACCCTGATAATCTCCGTTTACCTGTGTTCTGGAAAAGGAGGAAAAACAATGAAATGGATAACACGATCCCACGTTCACGTAGACCGCGTGGCCTGTCCATGGCTTATCAAACGCTTTGTGGACTCTGAAGCTGAAATTATATTCGTTCCCAAAAGCCAGATTAATGCTACGGCAGAACGGGAAGGAGCTATTCCCTTTGACGCACCCGGTGTTGAACTGGGTCATCAGGACGGTTTATGTACTTTTGATGTCATTATCAAAAAGTACGATCTTACGGACAAGGCCTTGTTGAGAATGGCTAAAATCGTGAATGCCGCGGATACGGATAAGCTGGATAATGATCCCATAGCTGCGGGTCTGGAGGCTATTGCCGTAGGCTACAGTCTTCGTTTCCCGAACGACAAAGAGAACTTAGAATATCAGTTTGAAGTCTATGATGCCCTCTATGCCTGGTGCAGACTCGAGGTCAGATGTGAATAGAAAGGGAAGGCTGACGCATATTTCGGACTTTCTCGGTCTGAGAAGAAGTACGGTCGGTATGCTGGGCATGGTCATTCTTGTGGGTATGGGTGAGAGGATGGCCGAGCGATTCTTACCCATATACTTGATGGCGCTTGGAGGCGGCGCTTTGTCCATCGGGTTGCTAAACGGCCTCGATAATCTGCTGTCGGCACTCTATTCTTTTCTCGGAGGCTACCTTTCTGACCGGCTTGGCACCAAGCGCGCTTTACTTGTTTTTAACGTCGTTGCCATGTGCGGATTCCTGACAGTCATTCTAATCCCCTCATGGCAGGCTGTTTTGGTGGGAGCGGTACTTTTCCTTTCCTGGACGGCCATATCTCTGCCGGCAACCATGAGTCTTGTGGCCAAAGTGCTGCCCATGAATAAGCGAACCATGGGGGTTTCCATGCATTCACTTGTGCGAAGAATTCCCATGGCGCTTGGGCCGGTCCTGGGAGGTCTGTGCATCGGATTCTGGGGCGAACGGGACGGTATCCGGCTGGCCTTTGTTACGGCCTTTTTGTTTTGCATTGTGGCGGCCGTATTACAGCAGATCCTCATTGAAGACGATCCGCCTAAAAAAGCAGGTGATAAATACGCTGTTGAGCCTGAAAAAAACCCGTTGAAGCTCTTTCGTTTCATGAGCTCATCGCTTAAGCGACTGCTTGTTTCGGATATTCTCGTGCGGTTTTGCGAGCAGATTCCCTACGCTTTTGTTGTCGTATGGTGTATGAAAACGATTGCTGCACCTGTTACCGCTTTCCAATTCGGTATCTTAACGGCTATTGAAATGATAACAGCCCTGCTCATATATATTCCGGTAGCCTATCTTGCTGATCGCAGTACCAAGAAACCGTTTGTAGTCACAACATTCGTCTTTTTTACGTTTTTCCCATTGATGCTTCTGTTCTGTCAATCTTTTATATGGCTGGTGCCTGCATTTATCCTGCGGGGTTTCAAAGAGTTCGGTGAACCCACCCGAAAAGCACTTATCATGGATCTTGCACCCGAAGACTGTAAAGCAGGCATGTTCGGTCTCTATTATCTATTACGTGATGCCGTCGTATCCCTGGCAGCTTTTGGCGGTGCTTTTCTGTGGGAGATCGGGCCCAAAACAAATTTTCTGGTTGCATTTTCATGCGGAGTAATAGGTACAATCGTATTTGCACTTTGGGGAAGAGATCTGACAGAAAGTTGATTTGAAGCCTCAATTTCACGCAACAATCAGATCCGTGCTCAGGTAACGCTCCCCGGTGTCGGGCAGGACGACGACGATCTGTTTCCCTTCATTCTCCGGCCTCCGAGCCACATCAAGCGCTGCCCAGGCAGCAGCTCCTGATGAAATGCCACACAGGATTCCTTCCTTCCGCGCCAGCCTTCGCGCCGTCTCCAAGGCCTCTTCATTGCTAACAGTGACAATCTCGTCAATGATAGCGGTGTTGAGGACATCGGGGATAAAACCCGCCCCGATACCCTGTATCTTGTGGGGGCCGCTCTTGCCTCCCGATAAAACCGGTGAATCAGCTGGTTCCACCGCCACTGCCCTGAAAGACGGTTTCCGGGCTTTGATTATTTCTGATACCCCGGTAATGGTCCCCCCGGTTCCAACACCTGCAACAAAGATATCGACTGCCCCTCCCGTATCTTTCCAGATCTCTTCTGCCGTGGTTTTCCGATGTATTTCTGGATTCGAAGGATTTGCAAATTGATCGGGCATATAGACATTGGTTGTTTGGCTTACAATCTCCTTTGCCTTAGCGATAGCGCCTTTCATCCCTTCAGAAGCGGGCGTCAGGACCAGTTCCGCACCGAGATGCTTTAGCAGTTTTCTCCTCTCCAGGCTCATGCTTTCAGGCATGGTCAGAACAAGACGAAGGCTTTTCTCCGCGCAAACAAAGGCCAGGGCAAGCCCGGTGTTGCCGCTGGTGCCCTCCACTACGGTGGTATCGGCAGTTATCTCGCCCCGGGCCTCGGCCGTTTCGATCATGGCTACGCCGATCCGGTCCTTTACGCTTCCCAGTGGGTTTTGAGATTCCAGTTTTGCAAATATATCGGCATCCAGTTCCCCAGTGATCTGATTCAATCTAACGAGGGGAGTTGACCCAACGACTTCAGACGCGTTAGCAAAGACTTTTGTCATCATGACCTCCTGATTCTTCGGTTTTTATCCTTATCCCTTATTATTTCCTATATAAACCAGCTCGGGCACCTTCAATAACACCTTGGTGTCCGGGGGCACATCTTCCGTGATCCAGACATTCCCTCCGATGATGGATCTTGCTCCAATAACGGGATTTCCCAATATGCTCGCATTTGAATAGATAATTACATCGTCTTCAATGGTCGGGTGCCGCTTTAGGTTTCTAAACCGATGGATCTCATCCCTGGGCAGGGAAAGCGCTCCCAGGGTTACACCTTGATAGATCCGGACCCGATTTCCTATCTCCGTGGTCTCTCCTATCACAACGCCGGTCCCGTGATCGATAAAGAAACTCTCTCCGATTTTGGCGCCGGGGTGGATGTCGATACCTGTCAGACTGTGAGCGTACTCAGTCATGATTCGCGGCAGTAGGGGTACCTCCAGTCCATGAAGCACGTGGGCCATGCGATAGACCGTGATGGCAAAAAGGCCCGGATAGCAGAAGATGGCTTCGTCATGGCTCTTCGCTGCAGGATCTCCATCCATAGCCGCACGGGTATCCGTGCCCAGGATCTCTCTTAATCCGGCCAGTGCCTCTATGAACCGGAGTCCTGTTTCTTGGCTCAGTTCCATACACCGGGAACAGGGTTGATTATATCGAATACAGTCATGTTGAATGGATAGTATAACCTGCCGTGAAAGTTTCTCAAAAAGCTCCGTGGTTTCCTGGCCCAGACGATACTCCATGTTAACTGAGTCAAGCCTTGTGGGCGAAAAATATCCTGGAAAGAGAATTCGTCTCGCCTGGCGGATTATTTCGATCACTGATTCCAGTGAAGGAATAGGGGTGGCATTCACATGGTCAAAACAATCATCCCTTTCGCAGGTGGCCAGTAGTTTTTTTACGGCCAGAGGTATTTTATTATTAGTCAATCTGGTTTCATCTGCAAGAAGGCACTGTTCTGGTTTTTCAAGTTCGGCATGCATTATTGTTTCCTCTTTCCTATAAGAAAAATGCCATAAGTTGCTCTTAGGTTGGCAAAAAACTTAATGATATTTCCGCTTTTTTCATGATAATCTGTGTTAATCGCTACTTCTCTAAGGATAGAGAATCCTGTTTCCTTTGAGAACCTCCTGAAGTCTTTCAGGGCAATGACGCGAATATTCGGGGTGTCGTGCCAATCATAGGGGAGCTGTTTGGTAATGGGGGCACGGCCGGTTGCCAGTAGTTGCAGGCGGATGCTCCAGTGGCTGAAATTGGGGAAACTGACAACGCCCTTTTTGCCGATGCGGAGCATCGAACGGATAAGTTCCCCCGGCTCATATATCTGCTGAAGGGTCTGACTCAGGATTACGTAGTCAAATGCGTCATCCGGGTAGTCAAGCACCTCTTCATTGATATCCCCTTGAAGCACGCTCAGGCCTTTTGCAATACATTTGGCTACCTTGTCCTCGTTGAGTTCTATCCCCGTGCATACCACACCCTTGTTTTTCTTGAGGAAATGCAGCAGCTCTCCCTCTCCGCAGCCTAAGCCCAGGACTTTAGACCCGGGCTCGATCCAGGATGCAATTATCTGAAGGTCAAATCGTATTTCGTTATCTTTTTGTTTCATCGTAGACACGTTCTAAAAAGCCTTTCACAAGGTCGGTTAATCGTTTATTAGGCAACAGAAAGGCATCATGTCCCCAGTCAGCCTCGATTTCGCAGAAGCTTACATCAAGACCATTTTTCTTCATGGCCTTCACCATGGCCTTGGACTGATACGTGGGATATAGCCAATCCGAGGTAAAGGAGACCACGAGGAATTTTGCCATGGCCCTGGAAAAGGCCTTGACAAGAGAGCCGGAGTCATATTGCCGCGTCAAATCGAAGTAGTCTGCGGCCTTTGTAATATAGAGGAAAGAATTGGCATCAAAACGTTCCACAAATTTCGAGCCCTGGTATCTGAGATAGCTTTCCACCTGGAAGTCCGCATCGAAGTTGAATGAAAAATCACTCCTGTCCTGGAGACGACGACCGAATTTATGCCGCATGGATTCATCTGACAAATAGGTTATGTGGCCGATCATTCGGGCCACGGCCAGCCCAAGGTCAGGTTTTGCGCCATTATAATAGTCGCCCTTGTGCCAATTGGGATCCGCCATGATGGCCTGTCTTGCAACTTCATTAAAAGCTATAGTAAGGGCGGAATGTTTTGGTGTGGTTGCCAGCGGAATGGCAGAGACGATCATATCAGGGTATCTCAGGCACCACTCCAGGACCTGGAGACCCCCAATGGAACCGCCCACCAACGAGAGAATCCTCTTTATGCCAAGGTGGTTAATTAACGCCTTTTGTGCTGTAACCATGTCCCCGATGGTGACTACCGGGAAATCAAGGCCAAAAGCTTTGCCGGTCTTCGGGTTGATTGAACCTGGACCGGTTGAACCCATACAACTGCCCAATATATTTGAACAGACAACAAAATATTTATTGGTGTCAATCCCCTTGCCCGGGCCCACCATAATCTCCCACCAGCCAGGTTTGGCCTCATCATTACTGTAATAACCGGCCACATGGGAATCACCAGACAGGGCGTGCATAATCAGGACAGCATTGCTCCTGTCAGGATTCAGTTCCCCATAAGTTTCATAGGCGAGTGTCACCGGACCCAATGTGGAACCGTTTTCAAGGGTCAGTTCCCCGGGCGGCTGGGCAAAGGTGAATAACTTTTTATCCACAACCCCCACCGATAGGCCGGTCTTGTCATGTTCTATATATTCACTCATCTTTGGATTGACAATTGATGATTGATGATTTTAGAGCGAAACTGCGCCTGAATAGAAAATTGGCACAGACATTACTTCGTTTTGTCTAAAGCTTGACCTATATCCCCATGAATATCCTCAACCGACTCTATGCCCACGGACAGCCGGATGAGATCGGGTGTGATTCCGCCTTCTAGCTGCTGATCCTCGGAAAGTTGAGAATGGGTGGTGCTTGCAGGGTGAATGGCCAGAGTTTTTGCATCGCCCACATTTGCCAGATGCGATATGAGCGCTAAGTTGTTTATGAATGTTTCACCAGCTTCTCTACCCCCTTTAATTCCGAAAACCACCATGCCCCCAAAGCCGTTTTCAAATTGCCGCGATGCCATTTCATAGGCTGGATCTTGTTCAAGACCCGGATACCTTACCCATTTTACAGCGGGATGATCCGTCAGATACAGTGCTATCTCCATGGCATTGTCGCAGTGACGCTGCATCCTGAGGGGGAGTGTTTCAATCCCCTGCAAGAACATCCAGGCGTTATCAGGGCTTATGCAGGCACCAAGGTTTCTCAGGGGCACAAGTCTCATCCGCATAATAAATGCCAAAGGATTCAGGTCTCCAAGATCATGTGCAAATCGCAGCCCGTGATAGGATGCATCGGGTTCATTATAAAGACGGAATTTTCGGTCTGTCCAATCAAACTTGCCACTATCCACCACAATGCCGCCAATTCCGGTGCCATGCCCCCCCAACCATTTTGTCAGGGAGTGTATTACGACGTCCGCGCCGTGTTCCAGGGGTCTGAAGAGATATGGCGTGTTAAATGTAGAATCAACCACTAAGGGGATATGATGCCTATGCGCTACTTCTGAAATGGCCCCTATGTTTGCCACATCGAGCACGGGGTTGCCAATGACCTCGGTAAACAGCATTTTGGTATGCTCATTGATCACTTTCTCGAAGTTATCCGGATCCAGCGGGTTTTCGAATTTCGTCTTGATGCCAAGTTCAGGCAGGATAGAATCAAACATGGTATAGGTGCCGCCATATAAATTATTAGCTGAAACCACTTCGTCGCCGTGGCCGCATATATTGATCACAGCATAAAAAGTGGCCGCTGTCCCCGATGCAACGGCAAGCGCTGCGGCACCACCATCAAGGGCGGCCATTCTCTCCTCGAGCACCCCGTGAGTGGGGTTCATTAGGCGTGTGTATATATTGCCAAGTTCTTTAAGCGCAAACAGATCTGCAGCATGGGTGGTACTGTTGAAAACATATGAACTTGTCCTGTGAAGGGGAAGGCCCCTTGAATTTGTTTCATCGATCTCTGCACCTGCATGTAAGGCTAACGTGTTGAATCCGTACTTGTTTGACATGAGTTATTCTCCTATTTAAAATTGTTTTACCTTTTGACTCATTTGCCACTCCAGTGGGCCCCCTTCCGTAACGAGTTCAAAATATTGCGGAAAAGCAATCGCACGATTTGCAGATCTTGATCTTCTCCCTCCAGTCTTTGTGAGCAACGCCCTCACAGATTGTTCCGTTAATAAACCAGCAGAGGTCACCCACCTGGAACTCCCATGCAGGGCACTGGGCCCTCAGTTCAAAGGGGCACTTTTTCTTGACCCAGCAGGGCTCTTGATCTTCAGGGCTTCCATTGATCCTGGAGAGTATGAAATAGATCTGCCGTTCCGCATGAACCGGGATGGCTCGCCATCCCTGCTCGTAACTATGAATCGCCTTAACCGAGGTTCCAAGCAGTTGCGCCATCTGCTTCTGCGTCTTGTTCAGCTTCTTTCGAATGGCCACGAATTCCTTGCTATCCACTATCTCCTCCAAAAACATATTCAAAGAAGCTTGACCTGAGTACCGCGGTGTGGCATAAAACATAACACATAGTGGTACTGCTGTCAATAAAAAATTTGTTGGGAAAATGCTTGACCACACCTCACTATGTGGTATATTGTATATCACAGTGTGGCATAGCCGTCAACGGAATATTTCCATTTTTTTTGGAGAACGGCTTGTGCCCAGGATGCGATATGCTTGAAGACCTCAAAAGGAGACAGATATGACAGACCATCTTGATAATAGAAAAATCCTGCGCGAAATCCGGGCCATTAAGGAGAGATTGAAAAACAGGCTCCTTATCCTCACACACCATTATCAGCGTAGCGAGATCGTGGATATGGGCGATTTCAGGGGGGACTCTTTTGGGCTTTCCCAAAAAGCTGCGGCTGACAAAACCGCGGAATTCATTGTTTTCTGCGGTGTCCATTTTATGGCCGAAAGTGCAGCGATTCTTTGTCAACCCCGCCAAAGCGTTCAGATACCTGCCTTGGAAGCGGGATGCTGGATGGCTGACATGGCAGATAACCAAGCCGTAAAAAAAGCGTGGGAAGAAGTTGCAACCATCGTTGATGAAGGATCGATGACGCCCATTGTATATATGAATTCGGATGCCGGGTTAAAGGCGTTTTGCGGCAGACATGGAGGCGTTGTTTGTACGTCATCCAACGCCCCTGCAGCGTTTCGATGGGCATTTGGTCAACGAGAGAAGATATTCTTTTTTCCGGATGAACACCTGGGCCGTAACACGGGGAACCAGATGGGAATTCACCCCGATGAGATGATTGTATGGAATCCGGAAGAACCACTCGGGGGCAACACTGCTGAGATCATCAAAAAGGCAAAGGTGATTTTGTGGGAGGGGTACTGCCTGGTACATACACGATTTCGCGAGGACCACATCATGAAAATGAGGGAGCGGTTTCCCGAGGCAAAGGTTGTGGTCCACCCGGAGTGTACCCAGGAGGTGGTAGCCCTGGCCGATGCGGTGGGCTCGACCAGTTTTATTGTCAAATACGTTGAAAACGCACCGCCTGGTACAACTATTATCGTGGGAACTGAAATCAATCTGATTAACCGGCTCGCACTTGAATTCCCTGACAAGAAAGTCTTGGATCTCCACTACTCCTTATGCCCCAATATGTTCAAGATCAGCCCGGATAACCTTTTGAGGACCCTCGAATATATCGGTCAGATCAACAGGGTTGAGGTGCAAGAGGAGATAAAAGCCGATGCCCGGATGGCCCTTGATCGCATGTTGGATTTGGCGCCATAACGGAGCTTCGCAAAAAACAGGGCGTCGGTTTTCTTGAATTAGGATTGACTTAAGTCAAGGACAAGTCTAACAAGCAACGTATAATTACAAACTACGCTCTCTATCTATCTGCCTTCTGCCCAATTTTTTCGAGAGAATCGGGTCCATGGATCGTGACAAATAGCTAATCTAAAAACAGAAAAGGAGGAAAAAATGGCTAAAATAGGTGCAGGATTTTTGGATGCAAACGATGTTTTTCCCGACTTGGAATTGAAACTGGTATCTGGAGAAACGGTCAAGCTTCCTGAGGGAACCGGAGCAGGTTACGGGGTAGTTCTGTTTTATCGTGGATATTGGTGACCTTTTTGTTCCCAGCAGTTGGCTGACTTCCAATCTCTGATAAAGGAGTTCGAAGCTGAGCAGGTCTCGATCATTGCAGGCTCTGTCGATGCAAAAGAAAAGGCAAGTGAAACAGCTCAAAAAAACGGAATTACCTTCCCCGTTGCTTATGGCATGAACGCAGAGGAAACATCGAGGATAACCGGGGCTTATTACGATAATGACAGAAAATATATTCATGCAACAGGCTTTCTTGTGCGCCCGGACAATACACTTGAGGTCGTTTGTTACAGTTCAGGACCAATAGGGCGTTTTGTGGCACAGGATCTTCTGGGTCTTGTCAAATTCTATAAGAGCAAGAAGAAGAGCTGAACCATTACGTCTTAAGTATCTCAAAAGCGCCAAACAAAAAGAGGTCTTTTAGGGCTCGCTCAAAAATAAGATATTTATGCGCGAGCCCTTAGTTTCCTCACATTACAAGCTTAATTATGTCCAACCATAACGCACAAATAAAGGTGGTGATAATCTCTGTCATGATCGGCGGCATTCTTTGCCTCCATTATTTGACCTTCCCTGAACTGAGATTCTACCATGCTGTTTACCGGATGCTCTTCTACCTGCCGCTGGTTTTAGGGAGCTTGTGGTTTGGGATGAAGGGGGCCATATATATCTGCGTAAGTGTTTCCGTCCTATTTTTTCCACAAGCTTTCAGACAGTGGCAGGGTTTTTCTCTTGATGACTTTCATAGGCTTTCAGAAGGGGTGCTCTATATTGGTATTGCACTGATTCTTGGATTGCTGGTTGAAAGAGAAAGGAAGAAGCAGAGGGCCCTTGTTCGGATCAAGAGCCTGGCTGCTGTTGGTAAAGCTGTCTCGGAAATTGCCCATGATATGAAATCACCTCTTATGGCAATTGGCGGTTTTGCCAAACAGGTCTCTAAAAAACTTGGGCCGGACAACCCTGATCGTAAAAAACTGGATCTTGTGATTAAAGAGACAGCACATCTGGAATCGATGGTCAGGGAGATGTTGGATTTTGGGAAACCCGTAGAGCTACAGTTTACTGAAATAGATTTCAATGAATTAGTCTCGGACTCCGTAAGAGTGGCTCAACCAATGGCGAAGGAGAATGGGATAGCTCTTGAAACTGGCCTGGCGCCTTCCCTCCCATCTGTCGTTCTGGACGCTCCGAGAGTAAAACAGATCCTTTTGAATCTAATAACCAATGCAATACAGGCATCCCACGCCGGAGATCGTGTGTGGGTGTACACTCGCCTGAATAGCCTTGGGATAGTGCTGGAAGTTGCTGACCATGGTGAGGGTATAGCAAAGGAACATCGTGAGAGTATCTTTCATCCTTTCTTTTCTACAAGAAGAGAGGGGACCGGTCTGGGTCTGGGCATAGTGAAAAAGATCGTAGAGACACACGGAGGCGATGTCTCTTTTCGTATTAACCAGGAAAAAGGCGTAACCTTTACTGTTCGGTTACCGTTAAGGCCCGAAACATAATGAAGTCACTAAGAGTATCCTGAGTGTTCATGATTCAAAGGTTAGAAAATGTCCTTCCTAAGGTCGAAAAACAGGAAACTCCCGCCTGACCCCAACAAAAATGAGAAAAACAGTGTCAGGGCAGTGGTCCTGATGGGGGTATTCTGGCGCATACTCATCATTGAAGGGATATTGCTGGTTGGGACACTCATATATGCAGCTTTGACCGAAGATAAGGGATCTGTAGAACTTTTCTGGTATGCCTTAAGAATTATATCCCTCGTGGCAATCATCGTTTTATTCATGATGGTTACGCTCAAGAGCTTCCTTGAGAAACGAATCATCTCACCCCTTGAAAGCATAGCCGAGGCTAATAAGCGTTTCCAGAACGATGACTCATCTCCAAATGACGTAAACTTGCCGGAAGGCGCCCCCAAAGAGATCAACGGGATCGTTTTATCCCGCAGGCAGATGTTAGACACAATACTAAAGATATCAGAGGAACGCCTGCATCTTGTCAAATTTATCCGGAACACCTTCGGTCGTTATCTTTCTAAAAGGGTGGTAGATGAAATCCTCGAATCACCCAATGGGCAGGAAATCGGTGGACGAAGGAAAACCGTAACTGTTGTGATGTCAGATCTTCGCGGTTTCACAAGCCTCGCTGAAACCAGGGATCCTGAGGATATGGTTCGTCTTTTGAATCGCTATCTCGAGCGCATGTCAAAGGTCATCATGGAATATGACGGAATGATAGATGAGTTCATTGGAGATGCTATCCTGACAGTTTTCGGCGTGCCCGAAGAGCGTGATGATGATCCTCTGCGCGCGGTTGCCTGCGCCCTTACCATGCAAAATGCACTTGTGGAACTGAATAATGAGCTGACACACGAAGGATATCCTGAACTTGAGATGGGAATAGGGATCAACACCGGATCGGTTATTGTGGGGAACATCGGATCTGAAATACGAGCCAAATACGGTATTGTCGGCGCCACCGTGAACATGGCCTCCCGGATAGAATCCAATACAGTGGGAGGGGAGGTTCTTATGGGTGAATCTACCCACCGCCTGGTTAAAAAGTCAGTAACCGCCGCCCCTCCTCATACCGTTATGATGAAAGGATTAAAAAGGCCCCTTGTAATTTATCCGGTAACCGCAATCGGGGCGCCTTATAATGTTAATCTGGATCCCCAGACGGCTAACCAGGATAGTATTGAATTAAACCTCCCCTTTCACTGCTGGAAAGTGGAAGATAAAAAGATGGCCAGCAAAGCCATTTCAGGGGAGACCGTAATTCTAAACGAAAACTTGATTACGGCGTCAGTTGAACCACATCTTGAACCCCTTACTGATATCAAGTTAATATTTGATTTCTGTATGGAGGCCCACTGTTTTGACGATATTTATGCGAAGGTTCTATCCGTTGAAGAGCAGAACAATAAAACACTCACTCGATTCAGGATCACCTCTATCAATCAGAAAGACAGAGATATTCTTAAGAAATGGACATCTGAGGCATCATAACTTGAGAGAGGAGGAAGGCCGTTATGAGGTATCGCAGGTATCTACTCTTTGTCACTGTTCTCTCGTGTTTCTTCATCACGGGTCTCGTGACCGGAAGCAAGGCCGCTCAGGAAATGGATAACCGTATTTATGCAGGATTGCTTGGAAAATATGTAAGAAATGGCCTGGTGGATTATCAGGGATTCAAAAACGAAGAGGCTAAACTGGATCAGTATCTCAAGGCCCTGGAAGAGGATCAGTATCTCAAGGCCCTGGAAGAGATTGATACCAAGGAGCTGTCACGAGACGAGCAGTTCGCCTTCTACATCAATGCCTACAACGCCTGGACCATTAAACTGATCCTGACTGGTTATCCCGGGGTGAAATCCATCAAGGATTTGGGGAGCTTTTTCAGTAGCCCGTGGAAAAAGAAGATATGCCGCATTGATGGGGAAGTGATTTCATTAGACCAGATCGAACATGGAATCCTCAGACCCAGATTTAAAGATCCACGGGTACATTTCGCAATAAACTGTGCTGCGAGGAGCTGCCCGCCCCTCCGATCAGATCCGTATGAGGGGGCTATTCTGGATCAACAATTGAATGAAATGGCGTCGGCCTTTATTAATGATCCATCGAGAAATCGGCTGGAAAGAAATACGCTCTATGTGAGCAAGATATTCGACTGGTTTGAAGAGGATTTTGATGGAGATGTCGTAGGATTTATTCTAAAATATGCCAAAGGAGGTTTGAAGAAAGGGCTGGAGATCAACAAAGGAGATGTTGTGATTAAATATCTTGATTATGACTGGTCTCTTAATGCAAAATAGACCACGATATTGCATTAGAATTCATCCTCTCGCCTGGAAGGAGGAGGTAGCTCGTTTTTGTTGGTCCTGAAAGGTACGCTAATGTGAGTGCCTAAAGTGCCTAAAGTTTGAAGTGCCTAAAGTTAAGGAACTTCGTGACATTCTATATAAGGATTGTTTTCACACAGCTAAAGCCATGATTGAGAGCTTTAGACAATTTGAAAATGTTAAATATTACCTTAAACTTTAGGCATTTTAGCTCACTTTAGGCACTTTAGATCACTTATGGGCCAAGTAATTACTCAACCGGTAGAACTCTATTATGGTACCACTACCTGAGATAGTGCTTTAGGCCCATTAACTAACAACATAACTGATTAGGAGGTCTAATAATTGAAGAGAACAGCGTAATAATCACTTTGAGGCAATTGATTTACAACTTTATAAAACAAAAAGGAGGGTAATCATGAGTAAGACACAAGAGAATCTTCAGGAAGCTTTTGCGGGGGAATCACAGGCAAACAGAAAGTATCTGGCCTTTGCCAAACAGGCCGACAGGGAAGGCTATCCACAGATAGCCAAACTCTTCAGGGCTGCTGCCGAGGCAGAAACAGTCCATGCCCACGCACATCTGCGCGCCATGAACGGTATCGGCAAGACCGCTGACAACCTCAAAGGGGCAATCTCCGGTGAGACGTTTGAGTTTAAAGAGATGTACCCGGGTATGATCGAAACTGCTAAAGAGGAGGGAGAAAAAAATGCGGAGAGATCATTCACTTATGCCAATAAGGTAGAAGAGGTCCATGCAGGCCTTTACCAAAAGGCCCTTGACAACATGGACTCTGCTGAAGAAGTCGATTATTACGTCTGTCCGGTTTGCGGCTACACCTGTGAAAATGAGCCCCCGGAAAGATGCCCTGTATGCGGCGCTCTGGCAAAGGCATTCAATAAAATAGATTAGGCCCCAATGTTGATAAAGGGATAATATTCCGGAGACATCAATCCCATGGAAACGAATAGAGTAGTCTATTTTGAGCCATATCCATTCAGTGTAGGACAAAGATTGAATATAAAAGGTGGCCCGCGTAAGGGCGACTGGGAAGTAATCGGTATCAGCGATAAGAAAATAAAGCTGCGTTGTCCTGTTTCTTTGCGTGAATTCGAGTGGAGCAGATTCTGCTATTTTACCGAAGAGAGAAGCGGCGTTGAATGGCCGAAGAAGGATTAAACACATTGAACTTAATTATGACAAACTCGTAAAAAGTCACTGATCCATTTTCGTCATTCCCGCGAACGCGGGAATCCAGGGAAATCATTTCGCCATCGGGACTGGACTCCCGCGTTCGCGGGAGTGACGGCCTTGGAGACTTTTTGCGGGCGCATCAATTATGGAGGAAAAAATGAAGGCATCAGTGGACAAGGAATTATGTATGGGAGATAGAAACTGCAACATGTTATGCCCTGAAATTTTTAAATATGATGAAGACGAACTCATGTCCATAGTTCTTGTTGAGGAAATTCCTGATAAATACAAGGATCTTGTAACTCAGTCAGCTGAAGAGTGCCCTGGCGGGGCTATCAGCATTGAAGGTGATTAATCAATCATTTATGAATGGGGTATGAAATGGAACAATCAGTTAATGTGAAGAACGTTGGTCTCCGTGGAGTGACGGTTGCCGACACGAAAATAAGTTTTATTGATGGTGAGAAAGGGGTTCTCCTTTACCGGGGATACAGGATAGAACAATTAGCCCAAGATTCTTCTTTCATGGAGGTCGCGTATCTCATTTTGAATGGGCGTTTGCCTAACAAGAGCGAACTTATGGAGTTCGATGCATTAGTGAAAAATGAAAGGCTTCTCCCTGACTATGTCTATGAAATATTAAATGCGTATCCTAAAAATGCCGCGCCAATGGATGTGCTTCAATCGGCTGTAACCTCTCTCGCCATGTCGGACCCGGATCTATTTGAAGAAACGAGAGATGCGCACATCAGAATGGCTATCCGTCTCATTGCGCGAATCCCGGTACTGGCTGCAGCATGGCACAGGATAAGAAAGGGCCTGGAGCCATTGCCTTCGGATGAAGGGCTGTCTCATGCGGCTAATTTTCTATGGCAGCTCCATGGAGCAAAGCCTGATGAGGAGATGGCTCGTGATCTTGACACATGCCTTGTCTTGCATGCTGATCACACTTTTAATGCCTCCACCTTTGCCTGTCGAGAGGTAGTTTCCACGAAAGCGCATATGTATGCAGGCGTCAGCGCCGGCATTGGGGCGCTTTCAGGGAGTCTGCATGGCGGGGCGAATGCCAAGGTCATGAAAATGCTCATGGAGCTGGAGTCTGAAAATGACATCGCCGGATGGATAAAAAGTCAACTGGATGGTGGTGGTAAAATTATGGGTATGGGCCATGCAGTTTATAAAACCATGGATCCTCGGGCAAGATTTCTCAAGGATATGGCTGCAAGACTTGGGAGAAAAACAGGTCAGGAGAGATGGCACATTCTTTCCACGGAGATAGAAAGGTTGGGCATTGAAGCATTCAGGAAAAAAGGCAAAACAGATATCCTGCCCAATGTGGATTTCTATAGCGCTCCTGTTTATCACATAATGGGGATACCTCTGGATTTAATGACGCCTATCTTTGCCATATCAAGGGTAACAGGATGGTGTGCACACATTATTGAGGAAAAATTCGCTGAAGCTCAGGACAAACCCGCTCTGTATAGACCAAAGGCCGAGTACGTGGGGCAATATTGCGGTTTATCGGGCTGTACATACGAACCTTTGGAGTCCAGAGCGGATTTGGGAGACAGCCTTGATGGGACATTCTTTTAATACGGGCGAAGCCCTGGATGTTTTGTCAAGAAAAAGAGAATTGCTTGGAAGAGGCCTTTCTTATGTGGAAAAAATTCTGTTTTTACATGAACCTGAAAGATCCAGAGGAAAGCGATTAATCCGGGGGAAAGACCAGATAAAGCTTTTACCGGACCGGGTACTCATGCAGGATGCAACTGCCCAGATGGCCATGCTCCAGTTTATACAGTCAGGACGGGAAAAAACAGGTGTTCCGGCCACAATCCATTGTGACCATCTTTTGAGGGCCAATAAAGGCGCTGAAGCAGATCTCAGGAAGGCCCTTACCACGAATCGAGAGGTGTATGATTTCCTCTCTTCTGCCGCTTTGAAATTTGACCTTGGTTTCTGGGGACCGGGGACCGGCATAATGCACCAGGTGATTTTCGAAAACTATGCCATGCCAGGCTGTCTGATGATTGGCACTGACTCACATACTCCCAACGCCGGCGGGCTTGGCACCATCGCAATAGGGGTTGGGGGGGCTGACGCAGCCGAGGTCATGGCCGGGTTCCCCTGGGAAACCACTAATCCATATCTGCTTGGAGTAAGGTTAACAGGGGAACTTACCGGATGGGCTTCGGCAAAGGATGTGATTCTTGAAATGCTCAGGAGATTCACTGTCAAGGGCGGGACAGGGAAGATTGTGGAATATTTCGGTCCCGGAGGTGAAACACTCTCGGCAACCCAGAAAGCAACCATTACAAACATGGGGGCTGAACTGGGAGCGACGACTTCCGTGTTTGTTTATGACGATTCAATGAATGCATACCTCAGAAATGTCGGTCGGATAGAGGATGCTGAACAGGCCGCATCCATGGCTGAAATATTCAGACAGGATGAAGTCTGCACTAATGAGCCTGAAAAAGTATTTGATGAGTTAATTGAAATCGATCTGGGGGATATAAAACCGGCACATGCCGGCCCCTATAGCCCGGACAGGGTAACAAGAGTTGAGGATTTCAGGGCTCTTATCAAGTCTGAAAAATGGCCTGAAGAAGTATCGGCTGTCCTTTTAGGGTCATGCACCAACTCATCCTATTCAGATCTCAACGCGGCGGCACAGGTGTTGGAGCAGGCCGCGGAACATGGTATTAAACCAAAAGTCCCGCTCATGCTGTCTCCCGGTTCGACACAGATATATGAGACGATAAAGCGAGAAGGAATTCTCGATAAGATTATAAATGCCGGCGCGACTATACTTTCAGCTTCCTGCGGCCCCTGTATAGGCCAATGGGACAGAAAAGATGTTGAAGACGGTGTCCCCAACTGCCTGTTTACAACATTTAATAGGAACTTCAAGGGGAGAAATGACGCAAATCCGGAGACAAAGGCTTTCCTGACTTCTCCCTCCATGGCCGTGGCCCTTGCTATTTCAGGAGATCCAGGTTTTGATCCGGAAACAGATTTACTCGCCGGTGTTGATGGTGATGAATTTAGACTTGAACCACCAAACCCTCCCGCACTTCCCCAGGCAGGATTAGCTAACGTAAAAGGCACTTTCGTCCCGCCAGGTGCAAATGGAGACAGGGTTGAAGTTGAAATTGACTCACGGTCTGAACGGCTTGAACTGCTCAAGCCCTTTGAGAAATGGGACGGAAATGATTTTGTCAATTTGCCGGTTTTAATCAAAACAAAGGGGAAAACAACTACCGATCATATCTCACCCGGTGGGAAGTGGCTCAGGTTCAGAGGGCATTTGACAAACATATCAAGAAATATGTTAGAGGGGGCTGTTAATGCTTTCACCGGAGAAACAGGGACCGGTACAAATGTTGCCACAGGGGAAAAAGGGATAAGGCTTTCAGAACTCGCGATCTTTTATAGGGAAAACAGCGGCGGTTTTGTGATTATTGGTGATGAAAATTATGGCGAGGGTTCGAGTCGGGAACATGCCGCCATGAGTCCAAGATTATTGGGGGCCAAAGCCGTTATTACAAGGTCATTCGCCAGGATACACGAGGCAAATCTTAAGAAACAGGGGATTTTGCCGCTGACCTTTTCTGATATTGCTGATTACGACCAGATTGAAGGATATGACAGGATAAGCATTGTTGAACTGTCACGGCTTAGGCCTGGAAAATCAGTGAAGGCCGTAATAAGGAAAAAAGATGGAATGACCCATGAAATATTACTGAATCATACCCTGACTGAGGAGCAGATAGGGTGGTTTCGGGCAGGGTCCGCATTGAATACAATATCAGATCTTGGTTGAATCTTTTAAGCAGGAGGACTACTCCCATGGCCGAGAAAAAGGAATCCCCATTCATAAGTCATATCTTCGTTTGTACCAATGACAGGGGCGGGAAAAGAAAATCGTGTGCTGATAATAACAGTCAGTTGGTAAGATCTAAATTAAAAGAAGCTGTTAACGAGAAGGACTGGAAAGGAAAAGTCAGGATCTCCAAATCTGGATGTATGGGGCTCTGTGCCAAAGGCTCTAATGTCATGATTTACCCTCAAAAGATATGGTTTTCAGGGGTTTTCCCTGATGATGTTGGAGAAATCGTGTCCACTGTACAGAGTATTGTTGGCGGTGACTAATTAACCTGAAATACAAATAAACCCGATTTCTTCCAAAATTCGGCCGTTTAAGATATCCTGAAACGTGAAGAATGAAACGTGAATCACGCATCACGTTTCACCGTGAAAAGGCGCATTTTAAAGTTCAATCAACCCCGGACTTTTTCAAAGGTCTCGGAGCCATTGTTGTATCGGAAAAAAAGAGGTAGGACGGTGACCGGCAAAAAGAAAAGGCCTGCTGTAAGACCTGAAAAGGGCACACAAAGGAGTAAACCAAGCAAATCCTTGGAGAAGCAATCCGGGAGAGCGAAAAAGCGGTACAGCCATACCGTTTTTGAAGACTGGTGTAAAAAATGCGGCATCTGCAGTTCCTTTTGCCCCAAGAATGTGATCGGACAGGATGAACATGGAGGGCCGGTATTCGAACGTCCTGAAGACTGCATTGGCTGCAGATTCTGCGAATTGCACTGCCCCGACTTTGCCATTACTGTACAGGAGCTCGATTCTGATACTGTGGGAGATGTATGATGGCCACCGTTATGCCAAAAAAAAAGAGATCACTTTTACAGGGAAATGAAGCCATTGCTTTGGGAGCTTTGGCTGCCGGATGCCGTTTTTTTGCCGGTTACCCGATAACCCCTGCTTCAGAGATCAGTGAAGTCCTGTCGGCTCGAATGCCCCGGGTAGGGGGCACGTTCATCCAGATGGAGGATGAGATCGCCAGTATGGGCGCCATAATAGGCGCCTCAATTGCAGGGATAAAGAGCATGACCGCCACAAGCGGACCGGGCTTCTCCCTGATGCAGGAAAATATAGGCTATGCATGCATCACGGAAACACCCTGCGTTGTCGTTAATGTGATGCGCGGAGGCGGCAGTACGGGACTGCCCACTTGCCCCGGTCAGGGGGATGTAATGCAGGCCAGATGGGGAACCCACGGGGATAATCCGATTATCGTTCTCGCTGTATCAACTGTTACCGATTGTTTTGATATTACGGTTCGAGCTTTTAACCTTTCCGAGAAGTACCGAATTCCAGTGGTTCTCCTTTCCGATGAAGTGGTCTCCCATACCAGGGAGACAGTGATTTTCCCTTCTCCCCAGGATATCGAGATTGTCGACAGGGTAACTCCCAGTGTCCCACCGGAATGGTATGTCCCCTATGAGAATAACAGCACAGGCATCCCTGATATGGCCGCATTCGGGGAGGGATACAGGTATCACGTAACCGGTCTTGTCCATGATGAACGAGGTTTTCCTACCCAGCATCCCGAAGAGGTCAAGACCTTTACGAACCGCCTGTTTCGAAAACTCACCCAGGGTCTCCATGAGATTCAGATTATCAAAACATTTATGATGAACGATGCGGATGTAGCAGTGATAGCCTATGGGTCAGTGGCCCGCTCTGCCCAGCGTGCTGTAGTTGATGCCAGGAGTAAGGGCACGAAAGCGGGGTTATTACAGTTGATTACCCTCTTCCCCTTTCCGGAACGCCTGGTAGATAAAGTATTAAAGCAGTGCATCAGGGTATTAGTACCTGAGATGAATATGGGACAGATCTACAGGGAGGTACAACGTGTTAATCAGGGGAAGACAGACGTGAAGAAATACAACCGCATTGACGGCCAGTTCATCACCCCCGATGAAATCCTTGGTGAACTATTGCTCGAGGAGTAAAACATGCCAAAGGAAATAACAAAATTAATCCACAAATACCTCCGTCATGACAAGAAATTCCCCCATGTATGGTGCCCGGGATGTGGCAACGGTGTTATATTAGGGTCCCTTATCCGCGCCATAGACAGGCTGGGGTTAACAAAAGACGAGATTGTATTAGCTTCCGGTATTGGATGTTCCGGCCGTATGCCCGTGTATGTGGACTTCAACACCCTTCATACAACCCATGGACGCGCCTTGACATTTGCTACCGGCATTAAATTAGCGAAACCCTCTCTGACGGTGATCACTGTCATGGGAGATGGAGATGCTACCGCTATCGGCGGAAATCATTTTATACATGCTGCCAGAAGAAATGTTAACTTGACGGCTATTATAATAAACAATCAGATTTACGGGATGACAGGGGGACAATTTTCACCAACAACACCCTATGGCTCACACGCCGCAACAGCGCCATACGGTCATATAGAACATGCCTTCTCCATAGCAGAACTGGCAGTAACGGCTGGGGCGGCCTTTGTGGGACGGGGGACAGTATACCATGTGCAGACTCTGGATAAGTTAATTAAAGCTGCTGTCTTGAAACGTGGCTTCAGTGTAGTAGAGATAATCTCCAACTGTCATATTCAGTTTGGAAGGCGAAATGAGATGGGGAATCCTGTAACAATGATGGAATGGATGAGAGACCATGCCGTGACCGTGGAAAAGGCAGAGAAAATGACATCTGAAGATCTTGAGGACAAGTTTACCATAGGGATTCTGGCTGATGAGGAAAAACCCATATATACGGAAGAGTATGACAAAATTCGAGAGAGGGCGGGAGACTGAGATCTTTCGATTAGGATTGGTGAAATGGCAGAAGAACGTTATGAAGTTCGTTTAAGCGGCTCCGGGGGACAGGGTATCATTATTGCGGCCATTGTATTGGCAGAGGCAGCAGGGGTCTATGATAAAAAGTTTGTTTGCCAAAGCCAGAGCTATGGACCTGAGGCAAGAGGGGGAACCAGCAAAGCGGAAGTCATTATCAGCAACCAGACCATTGATTATCCCAAGGCAATAAAACCGGACCTCCTTCTATCAATGAATCAAGAGGCATGCGATACCTACTTCTCTGACCTCAAAACTGATGGTTTACTGGTAGTAGACTCTACATTGGTCCATCAAGTACCGACAAATCGTGTAGCTGCCATTCCGTTTACACGAATTGCGCGAAAGGAAATCGGGAAGGAGATGGTCGCCAATATGGTTGCTCTTGGTGCGGTCGGGGTTCTTTCCCAGATCATATCGTTAGAAAACCTTGAAAAAGCCCTGCTGGCCAGAGTGCCAAAGGGCACAGAAGAAATCAATCGCAAGGCTCTACATGCCGGGATCGAAGCAGCAAAAACTATCGATTTGAAACATCTGCCTCTATTGGCGATTGATGAGGAAGAAATTTAATGTTCGGGTCGCATGCATTCATAGAAGAGGCATTGTCACCATTTGGAGGATATCATGCCGGTCTATGATTTTGATATAGGGATTCTGGGAGGTGGAGCAGCGGGTTTGACTGTTGCATCGGGAGCGGCCCAGTTAGGGGCCAAATCGCTCTTAGTTGAAAAAGAAAAAGAGTTGGGTGGTGATTGCCTGCACTTTGGGTGCGTTCCCAGTAAAACCCTTATCCGGACGGCCCATGTGTATCATTTGATGAAAACAGCAAAAGTTTTCGGGCTTCCTGAAATGACGGTGCCTCCGGTGGATTTCAAAGAGGTGACAGCCAGAATTAGATCGGTAATCAGCACGATTCAAGAGCACGATTCCGAAGAGAGGTTCTGCTCTTTAGGAGCAAGGGTGGAATTTGGAGATCCCACTTTCATCGATGATCATACTATTCGACTGAACGGAAACACCTATTCTGCCAAAAACTGGGTTATTGCCACAGGTTCCTCCCCTGGTATCCCCCCTGTGGAAGGTCTTGATAAAACCCCCTTTATAACCAATAAAGAGATTTTTTCTTTAGACCATCTACCTTCATCCATGATTATTTTAGGTGCAGGTCCCATCGCCACGGAGATGGCACAGGCCTTTTCCCGGTTGGGTTCAAAGGTATCTGTGATCCAGCGGAGTGGTCAGATCCTGAGCAAAGAGGATAAGGACCTGGCTGATGAGGTGATGGGAGTCCTCAGCTCAGAGGGTGTGGAGTTTTATCTAAACGCGACCATAATCCGTGCATTGGAGCGCGGCGGAAAACGAGAGGTATTGATTAAAGATGGAAACGGAAAAGAGATCAGTCTGAAGGCTGAAAAGATTTTAGTGGCCCTGGGCAGAAAGCCAAATATAGAGGGCTTGGGATTAGAGCATATCGGTGTTGAGGTAGACAAGAGGGGTGTGAAGGTGGACAACAGGTTAAGGACGAACATAAAACATATTTATGCGGCAGGTGATGTGACTGGCGCCTACCAGTTTACTCATGCTGCAGGATATGAGGGTGGAATCGTTATCAGCAATGCGATTTTTCACCTTCCGAGAAAGGTTGATTACACCTTCCTCCCCTGGTGTACCTATACAGACCCGGAACTCGCCAGTATCGGCATGAATGAGAAAGCGGCAACAGCTGCCGGCATCAAATATTCGGTCTGGACAGAGGCGTTTAAAGACAATGACAGAAGTCTCGTGGAAGGGGAAAAGATCGGGAAGATCAAGATGATCTTGGACAAAGATGAAAAACCTCTCGGTGTCCAGATCTTAGGGCCCCGAGCAGGAGAGCTTCTCAATGAATGGGTGGCTGTGCTCAACGGCAGGGTGAAACTCTCTTCGCTGGCTTCAGCAGTGCATCCCTACCCGACCTTAGGTGAAATTAATAAAAGGGTGGCGGGGACCTATTTCTCGCCCAAGATCTTTTCGGACAGGGTCAAAAAAGGTCTGAAATTCTTTTTTAATCTAAAAGGAAGGGCCTGTTGATTGGGTATTGGGTACTGGGCATCGGGTATTCGGTATTGGGTACTGGGATGGATGGATGATTGGATGAACGATGTAGGATGTAGGATGGAGGATGGACGATGCAGGATACAGGATGGACGATAGATGAATGGAATGGAGACTGAAACGAAACAATCTGCAAAAACACGCGGGAAAGCCCTGGTAAAGGCCGCCATACTGGTTGGCTTTGTTGTCCTGGCTATTACTCTAATCCGTTTCACACCAATTAAGAATTATCTGACAGCGGAAGCCTTGGGTAATTTCCTGGAAATGGCAGGGCACTGGGCCCCGGTCCTCTATATGTTGATTTACGCCATTGGGGTATGCCTGTTCTTGCCCGGAACATTACTCACTGGGTTAGGAGCCGCCATCTTTGGGGCATACTGGGGTTTCCTATATGTCTGGATCGGGGCCATGCTTGGCGCGAGCTCTGCGTTTTTTATAGGACGAACATTAGGAAGGGAATTCGCTGCCTCGCTTATCGGCGACAGGCTCAAGAAATATGACGATGCCATCGAGAGAAATGGATTTGCCACTGTTCTTTATCTCAGACTCGTCTATTTCCCTTTTACACCCATGAATTTTGGAATGGGTCTGACAAAGGTCCGTTTCAAGGATTATTTTTTTGGTACCGGGCTCGGTATTATTGTAGGGACCTTTATCTTTACATTTTTTATAGGGACCCTGAAAGAAGTCTGGGCATCCGGCAATTGGGGAGAGTTGATATCTTTCAAGGTCTTTTTTTCCATTGGACTTTTCATCTTTTCATTCTTTATCCCAAAGATCATCAAAAAGATTAAGGGCGCGTAAGGACATTAGAAGGCAGCATAAGGTTTTCTTGCCGGGCTCCAAAATTGGAATGTCTGCCTTATGATTGGAATCTGACCCATTAAAAAGCCACCACCAAAAAACTACACCGACGAGGAGAACAAAAAATGCAAATGGCCATAATCGGGTTGGGACGGATGGGCATGAATATGGCGAAGCGCCTCTTGGGGGGAGGGCACCAGGTGGTGGTCTACAATCGAACACCCAACAAAACGGATCAAATGGTAAAGGAAGGCGCCATTGGAGCTTATTCACTGGCAGAGGTGGTTGAAAAACTTTCCCTCCCACGCATCATCTGGATCATGCTCCCTGCTGGATCTGCTGTGGATGATCATATTGCACAGCTCAAAGCCCTACTCTCTCCGGATGATATTATTGTGGACGGGGGCAATACCTATTATAAAGATGATATCCGGCGTGCTGATCTGTTGGCAGAAAAGGAAATCAGGTTTGTGGATGCAGGCGTCAGCGGTGGTATATGGGGTCTGAAGATAGGCTATTGTCTAATGATTGGAGGGGAAAAAGAGACATGTCAATACCTTGAGCCCATATTTAAGACCCTGGCTCCCGAAGAGGGACATCTTCACTGCGGAGAGGTTGGTGCCGGTCATTTTGTTAAGATGGTCCACAACGGCATCGAGTACGGTATGATGCAGGCCTACGGTGAAGGGTTTGATATTCTGGAGTCATCTCCTTACTCTGAATCACTGGACTATTCCGCAATCTCACATCTTTGGAACCAGGGAAGCGTGGTGCGTTCATGGCTCTTAGAGCTAATGGAGTCCGCCTTTGCCAGGGATGCAGATCTTTCTGAGATCAGAGGCTATGTGGAAGATTCGGGAGAAGGCCGGTGGACGGTCCAGCAGGCCATAGACACCGGTGTTTCAGCGCCGGTGATTGCGTTATCTCTCATGCGCAGATTTCGCTCTCAGAAACAGGATTCATTCTCCGATAAGGTTGTGGCATCCCTTCGTCGTGAATTTGGCGGGCATGCGACAGTGGCTGCAGATAAGAAGTGAGTTAGTTTAATGGATGAGGGGAAAATGTCAGCATGAACAACAAGGATGAAATGCGGAACATAGACAACACCACCATAGCCGGGACTACAGCGCCTGATCTGGAGATTCCTTTTGGGTCCTGCCTCATCGATGGAAACCCGGATCCCTGTATGATTGTTATTGTTGGCGCCTCGGGCGATCTGACTGCAAGAAAGATCATCCCGGCCCTCTTTAATCTATATCTCAATAATGGTTTGTCCGATCCATTTCTTGTTGTTGGGTGCGCACGCACAAGGCTGAGTAATCAGGAATTCAGAGATAAGATGAAAAATGCTCTGCTGTCCGTAAACATACATGACAATTCAAAGTGGCAGGGTTTTTCCCAATCGCTTTACTATCAGGCTATTGACTATGAAGAGCTCTCTTCTTTCAAGGCCCTGGCCGGCTCCCTCAGGAAACTGGATATAGAACATGGCATGAAAGGGAACAGGGTCTTTTATCTCGCCATCCCACCGTCTCTTTATAAAACAACCGCCCAGATGCTTGGTAACGCCGGTTTATCAACAGAAGATGAAAATAAAAACGGCTGGGTAAGAATCGTTGTGGAAAAACCATTCGGTCGTGACCTGGACACTGCCATCGACCTGGACCGGTCCCTGCATGAGCATTTTAGCGAGCATCAAATCTTCCGGATTGATCATTACCTGGCCAAGGAAACCGTTCAAAATATCCTCATGTTCCGTTTTGCCAACGCCATATTTGAACCTATCTGGAACAGAAGATACATTGACCATGTGAGTATCACTGCCGCTGAAACCCTCGGTGT
>JACNJD010000100.1 GCA_014382715.1 Candidatus Desulfacyla euxinica
TTCAAGAGTTTCTCGTAATCCGCCTATGGTAATGGTTTCCATAGGGCATAAGAGCTATACCAATGAATTGATTAAAAAAGCAGGATACTTTGTTGTTAATTCTTTAGCTAAAGGGCAGCAGGAAATGGGCAAGCACTTTGGCTTTACAAGTGGAAGAGATACAGATAAATTTAAAGATATTGAATACATTGAAGGAAAAAGCGGTGCCCCAATTCTAAAAGAGGCAGCGAGTTATCTCGAATGTAGACTCTCTGACACCCTTGTAGCAGGAGATCATACACTTTTCATCGGAATGGTAATCGGTGGTGGTATCCTTGATAGCAGTAAATCGCCACTTGTGTTTCAAAGAAATGATTTCTTCTAAACATGATTATGCAAATTAACTGATGAAGAAAGCGAGCGATTTGGATGCGGACTATCAGGTATTTCGTTGATAAGAGAGCCGGGGAACACCCGGAAAAGATCTATACAATAGCCCCTGAACCTGGATTTAGTCTTTCCTACCTGCAGTTGAAGGAAGACTCGATTCGCTTTGGAAAGTATCTGTTGAAGCTGGGACTAAAAAGGGGGAATAAGATCTCATTCATGTTAGACAATGGATACCAGACAGCTAAGATATTCTTAGGTACAATGTATTCCGGCATAGTTATTGCGCCTCTTAACCTGATGTCTCAGCCCCCCCAACTTGAATACGTTTTGAATCATTCTGATACCAAGTTGGTCTTTTTCTCTCAAGAGCATAAGGAGAGGCTTACCGCGGCAGTCAATAAAGTAGATCGAGACATAAAGCTGATTGAAATCGACATTGACTCAAAGACCATATTTCCTGAAGATCATGATCTTTCAGACATTCCTCTTCCTGATGTTACGGAAGAGGATGACGCATTACTGCTGTATACCTCCGGCACCACCGGCCTGCCCAAGGGTGTCATACTCTCACATAAAAATGTAGTTGCAGGCGCCCAGTACACTGCCATGGCCCATGACCTCACTCCTGAGGATCGGGCTCTCTGTTCCCTGCCCCTTTACCACATCAATGGAGAGGTGGTAACAGCCGTGACACCCCTGGTAAGTGGAGGGAGCGTGGTAATGCCCCACAAGTTCAGAACCAGCGACTTCTGGGAACTCATTTCAGAATATGGTTGCACATGGTTCAGCGTTGTGCCAACCATAATCTCGTACCTGACAAGCGCGACGGACATTGAGGGAAAAAATCTAAAACTGGATCAACTCCGTTTTGGCCGTTCTGCCTCTTCCGCCCTGCCGCCATCACTCCACAAGGAGTTTGAGGAAAAGTTCAATGTTTCTATTGTGGAAACAATGGGGCTCACGGAGACGGCGGCACCGGTTTTTTCAAATCCCATGGACCCGTCAAAAAGAAAGTATGGTTCGCCCGGTCTTGCAGTGGGCAATAGCGCCAAAATCATCGATACGACAGGCAAGGAAGTATCTCGGGGCACACAGGGCGAAATCATGATCCGCGGCGATAATGTCATGAAAGGGTACTACAAAGCCCCTGATAAAACCGCAGAGGCCTTAGAGCCGGACGGGTGGCTTCACACCGGTGACCTGGGTCACATGGACCAGGATGGGTTCGTTTTTGTCACAGGGCGAATCAAGGAACTCATTATAAAGGGTGGGGAGAATATTGCTCCAAGAGAGATTGATGATGTCCTTTATAAACACCCGGCGATCCTCGATGCAGCGGCTGTGGGGATTCCTGATGACACCTACGGTGAGGAAATCATGGCCTGTGTTACGGTGAAACAAGGTGTCAGCGTAACCGAAGAAGAGTTACTGGACCACTGTCTCGAGCATCTGGGGAAATTTAAGACCCCCAAGGTGATCAAGATCATGGATGAACTTCCAAAAGGGCCATCTGGGAAAATTCAACGGCTGAAGCTCCCTGATCTTGTGAAGGGCTTAGAACAGAGTTGACAGCCCTTGAAAAAAAGGAATCGCATTTCCAGACCAGGAAAATAGCTGTCATTGCCGGCGGACATTTTGTTCGCAATCAAACTGACAGTGTTTCTAATTTGTTGACCGAAATTCCATACTTCCTCATTCGATATTGCAGGGTTTGCCGAGGAACGCCCAAAAGAGCGGCGGCTCCGTTAGCTCCGCCCACGACACCCCCTTTATCTTTGAGGATACTGACGATGTGCTGACGTTCCAGTTCTTTCAATGTCATATGCTTCCGGCGAGTGGAAGTGCGTATTCCAGTGAGCTGAGTATCCATTTCATTACCCGTTATTGTTTCTCCCGGCCGCAGAATTATTAGCCGTTTTATAACATTTTTAAGTTCCCTTACATTGCCTGGCCATGGGTATTGTAACATGACCTTCCGACAGGATTCTGAAAATACCGGTGGCGGCAGGTTCCTCTCTGCCGAATGTCTGGCCGCCAATTTTTCCATCAAGACCGGTATATCCTCCAGGCGCTCCCGTAGTGGGGGCACCTTGATTGTCACAGTGTTGAGGCGATAATAAAGATCTGAACGAAAGGAAGTGTTTTGCATAGCTTGTTCAAGGTCTTTATTAGTAGCCGATAGCAGGCGAAAATCTATAGTTTTCGGACGACTCTCACCCACCCTTTCGATGGTCCTGTCCTGAAGGACTTGAAGCAGCTTTGACTGGAGATTAATATCCAATTCACCGATTTCGTCCAGAAAAATAGTGCCTTTGTCAGCCATCTCGAATCGGCCCACCCGGTTCGTGTGTGCTCCTGTAAAAGAGCCTTTGGCATGTCCGAAGAGTTCGCTTTCAAAAAGAGAGCTGTTCAAGGATGGGCAGTTTACTTTGACGAAAAGTGCGTCTTTGCGGTTTGACATCTGGTGAATAAACTGGGCAATCAGATCTTTGCCGGTTCCGGTTTCGCCGGTGATAGAGACGGATACGTCTTCGTTGGCCACCATCTTGGCTTCCCGGACCACACGGGCCATAACCTGGCTTTCATATATAAATTCGCCAAAATCTTCGCTAATTATAGTCTGAGAAGTTAAAAACTCTTTTTGCCTCCGTAACTGTGCATTGATATGTTTTAGCCTGGTGTGGGTCATCATGTGGTCTACTGCGATGGCTATGCGTGAAGAGACCTCCGACAAAAACTCAATCATCTCTTCTAAATGCTCGGGTGCTTTGGCATAACTTAAATGGAGGGTTCCCTTAACCTTATCTCGAACGATAAGCGGAAAGGCCATTGTGGCATTCAAGCCTGCCTCTTTCATCGCATTTACCGATTGCCAATAAGTATGGGTTGAAAGATCTGAAAGAATAAAAGGTTCGCGAGAACGGATTACCGCACTGGCGATGGCACCTTTAGCTAACGGCCTGGCATCTTCGCTGATCTCTGTAGGAGAAATACCCTCCGCTGCGGCAAAATAACTGAGCGAATTGGTCTTTTCATCAAAAAGGTTTATGCTTAATCGATCGAAGCGAAAAATGTCTTCCAACGATTGAGCTATGACAGAAAACACATCATGCCTTGAAGATGCAGAGACGATGTCATTGTTGATCCGGAGGAGTAATTTATATCTGGTTGCTGTGTCCCATTGCATGCCAACTTCCTCATATTACATTTCCGATTAATTTTCTTTGTTCCCAGATGATCAACAAAGATTTCCACTCTGTACAGGATATTATAGTAACTATGTGAGCGATATTGTTTTGTCAAGCCCAATATTGTGCACAGTGCGAGGAAGCATGTACAATACAGGTGGTTTGGATGGATTCTTTCTATCAATCGCCTGGAATTGAAGTAAAATATTTTTAGTATTTCTGTACAACTGACTGAAATGTATACTAATAAACAAACTCTAGGGAATATGTCCAAAACTTCCAGATTCTTGGGAGTGTCCAGATCCGCCTTTTATGAAAAATGCAAAAAGCATAATCTGCTGTCATGTAACTGGAGTAGCAACAACTAATAGCGCAATATCAATGTGTACGGAATTCCGGACAACCTGGCATGATGAATATATCATCCCATTCTCTCTTTTAAACCAATTTTAATATATTTCCCTGGCTGATCTCTCATGTAAGGGAAAACATCTCTCGATTTCCCCTTTACCATTGCAAAACCAGATGTTTTACCCGTGATATTCCCTTATAGAGGAGACCGCAGGATCATGTGTGTATTGAAACCGGGACATGTCCGGTTTTCCAGACACTTATCCTGGACAATTTTCTCTTTTAATGTAAGAGCCTAATATTGTTTTCTACATACCTTAAGATTTTTTTAATGCTATTTCAGACAGATAGGAAGGGAGGTCTGTTTTACCCCTTTTCTTGAAAGCTTTTTCTTATCGCTGGCATTGTTTTTGCGTGCCTTCTTTCAGTAAACCGGCACAAAGCCAGTTTGTAAACAAATCTGTTTCGTGCTTTTGAGGAGGAAAATTGTATTATGGGCCTAAAGTGTATTGAAAGAAAAGATTTTATTGTTCCACGCTGCACAGAGGCATGTCCGGCCGGCGTGGATGTACCGAGGATGATTGCCCATTATTGTGCGTAAAGCTCAATAATGGGCAGCGGTCAATAGTGAGATTCGGATTGATGAATCCCATAACATATTATAATTACACGCTATATTGAAAATTCTTCTTATTGGCACCTTTTTTGCACTTACTTTTAAGAAAATTTAAGAAGGCACTTGACGTCTTCTACACAGAAGAGGGTTTATTTTTAGCCCCCATGATGGTTTTGATGCTTAGCATGGAGCCATTTTACCCAATTTTAGGAGGTCGGACATGATTCAACTTTTAGTTCACGAAAAGGCCGATAACGTTGGTGTTGCCACCGTCGATATAAAAACTGGTGAAGCTGCACAGGGGTTATATATGGACAGCCAGGAAAGTTTTGAGATAAAAACGCTGCACGATATCCCGCTGGGGCATAAAATCGCTCTCACAGATATTGCTGTGGACGCTTCGGTCATTAAATACGGGGCTGATATCGGACGGGTTGTGGCCGAAATCAAAG
>JACNJD010000160.1 GCA_014382715.1 Candidatus Desulfacyla euxinica
GGGATGGAGGTGGTCTATCTCGGTAACGCGCTCCCCGAGGAGATCATCAACGTTGCCATCCAGGAGGATGTGGATGTGGTGGGAGTAAGTTCCCTTGGGGGAGCACATATCACCCTCGGGATGCCCCTTTTAAAGGAGGCAGAGGAAAAAGGGCTGAAGGATAAAGTCGTCTTTCTGATGGGTGGCGTATTCCCGCCATCAGATGGAGAAAGGCTCAGGGAGATTGGATTTGACGGGGTGTTTTTGCCGGGATCTACAAGAGACCAGATTGTATCAGGTATTGAGAGACTCTTTGGATTGATGATTGTCGATTGATGATTGTTGATTGCAAAAACCTGAAACCCACACTGGATACTCGATACTGGATGGCGGTTACGCCTGAAACCTGTTTTCATGATAACAGTGCAGTTTACGCGGGGCAGTTTGCCCTGCTTTTTTTATAAGATATCTAGTATCCATCCAGAAATGAGATAGTTTTTGCAAGGTCAAGGAAGATGAGGATTTTAACCACAGGAATACGTTGAAGTATTTCGAGGATTAAAATCCGAATATGACGCAGAAATTGAGAAAAATAGCCATTTATGGATGGGTACTAACAAGGAGGTGTTATGATGACAAAGGACAAGTTAATGGAATGGCCCCCTGAATACGATCGCTCTTTTATCCCTCCGGATGACTCGCCGTACTGGAACAGGGAATTGGAAACCATGGATCCGGCGCAGAGGGAGGAGGAGGTCATCCTTCCGAAGCTGCAGGCACAAATCAAATATGCCTATGAAAACTCATCCTTTTACAAAAAAAAGTGGGGCAAGGCGGGTGTCAGACCCGAAGACATCCGTTCTCTCGACGATTTTGAAAAGATTCCCTTTGTGACAAAGGAAGAGATCCGGCAGGATCAGATCGAACACCCTCCTTTTGGCAGCAATTGCTGTGTGTCGCAAGAAGAGGTTGCAAGGGTGCACGGAACCTCCGGTACAACCGGAAAACCCACAGCCTTTTCCATCAGTAAAGGGGATGTGGAACGGATAGCTGAGGCCCATGCAAGGATCATGTGGAATTTCGGGCTTCGTCCGAAAGATACGGTTTTCATTGGCTCTTTTTTCAGCCTCTATTTAGGGAGCTGGGGGGCGCTTTTAGGGACCGAACGTCTCGGTGCAACAGTTTTTCCCTTTGGCGCCGGTGTTCCCGGCCAGTCCGACAGGGCCTTGGAATGGATGAAGGAGGTAAAACCCACCGCCTTTTACGGTACACCCTCGTACAGCCTGTATCTGGCCGAAAAAGCCCTGGCAAGAGGATTTGACCCCTTGAAGGATTTCAATTTCAAGATCCTTTTTTTCTCGGGCGAGCCGGGTGCCGGGGTTCCTTCAACCAAAAAGAGAATCGAGGAGATCTACGGAGGGATCTGTATTGATGCCGGTTCAACGGCCGAGATGACCCCGTGGATGGCCAGCTGCGAATGCAACCACCGTCAGGGCATGCACCTCTACCAGGATATTGTCTATTCAGAGCTGGTGGATCTGGACACAAAGAAAAGGCTCCCATATGGAGAAGAGGGGGCAACGGTATATACCCATCTGGAGCGTACGTCACAACCCATGATCCGGTTCTGGGCGGGAGATATCTCCATGTGGGTCGATGATCCCTGCCCCTGCGGCCGAACATATCCAAGGTTTCCCAAAGGTGTCTACGGCCGTGCAGATGATATGTTCGTGGTACGTGGGGAAAATGTTTACCCCAGCGCCATAGAGGATTCTATCAGGGCCATAAAGGGGTTTGGTGACGAATTTCGCATTATCATCACCCGGGAAAAGACCATGGATGAGCTCATCGTCCAGGCGGAATATGCCCCTGATGTGAAACCTGGCGATGCTCCCGGATTAAAGGCCCAACTGGAAAAGGTATTAAAGGCAAGGGGTCTCAGGACCGTTGTGCAGATGAAGGAGCCGAACAGTATCGAGAGGACCCAGTTCAAGGCAAAACGGATCATTGACAAGCGTGATCTTTATGACCACATCATCACGGAAAAATAGCCCATCGTATGGAAAAGAAGATCCCCACAACATGTACTCGTGACTGTCCCTCATGCTGCAGCATCATGCTCACCGTGAAAGACGGCCGGATCATCTCTCACAGGGCCGACCCTCGAAATCCCATCACGCGGAATTTCCTGTGCGTCAAGGGGACCAACTATCTCAAACGGTACAACAGCCCCGAACGTATCCTGACCCCCCTGCTTCGCAACGGTAATGGGTTTCTCCCCATCTCCTGGGATGAGGCCTTGGACACGGCTGCCGAGAGGCTTACGAAAATACGCGCGGAGAGCGGACCCTTGTCAACCCTATGGGCACAATACTCCGGGTCTCTTTCTCTTTTGAACCTCATTATGCCGCGCATGTTCTGGATCCACTTCGGGGGCAGCACCATGACCAGGGGGGGCATTTCCATCGATGCCCTGCAGGCGGCCCAGGAACATGACTTCGGGGCCTGTCTTTTACACGAACCCCAGGATCTCAAGAACTCCGGCAGTATCGTGGTATGGGGCAGAAATCCTGCAGTGACCCATGTCCATCTGCTCCCCTTTATCAGGGAAGCCCGGAAAAACGGTGCAGAGCTCACCGTGGTCGATTCCCGATACAGTGAAACAGCAAGATTAGCAGACCATCACATCGCGCCCAGACCGGGTGGGGACGGGTATCTCGCCATGGCGGTGGCAAAAGAAATTCAACATCGCTGGGACGAGGTCCCTGATTTTGTCAAGGGTCGTTCCGAGGGATGGGAAGCTTACCTGGCCATGCTGGAGCAATACGAGGAAGCGGAGCTCCTTCAAAGGGCCGATGTGAGCCGGGAACAGGTAAAGCATTTGGCCTCCTGTTACTGGGGCCATAAGCCATGTGCCACGTTTTTGGGGCTGGGGGTGAACTGGTGGAAGGAGGGTGGCGCCAACAGCCGTCTTATTCATGCGCTGGTCTTTATGAGCGGAAATATCGGTATCCCGGGGGGTGGCGCCAATTTTTTCAATATGGAATTTCCTTTCGACACAGCAGTCTTCAAGGAGGAGATGGCCAAAGCAGCGGCAAGGGGGTTGACTCCTTTAAAGCCGCGTAGGCTCCTCCTTCCCCTCCTGGCCCGGGAGATCGAGGAAGCTCAGGATCCACCCATTCGGCTTGCGTGGATCTCCATGTTCAATCCTGTAGCCTCGGCACCGGATTCGAATCATATGAAAAAGGCTTTACAGAACCTTGATTTCGTTATCGTCACCGAACAGTTCATGACTGCCACGGCCCGGTGCGCCGACCTGATTTTTCCGGCCACCACTTACCTGGAAGAGGACGATGTCATGTACAGCCACGGGAGTTCCTATATGGGTCCTGTGACCGCAGCTGTGAAACCAAAAGGCGAAACGCGCAGCAACATGCAGATCTTCCAGGGTCTGGCCGAGAAACTCGGGTTTGGAGAAGCGTTACAGGGTAAACCGTGGAAATGGATCAGCCGCACATGGGCGCTATTGGATGACATGGATATTTCCATGGAGGCTGTGAAAAGGGGGCCGGTCAAGAGAGTACAGCCCCTTATCCCCTATGAGAACGGGGTTTTTCGCACAAAGGACGGCAAGTTCCAGTTTATTACAGACTATGCGGGGAGAAAGGACGAGGAAGACGGCCTTTTTCTTCTGATGGTCAAGAGACGATCTCTGCTGAACACCCAACTCTTAGACCAGGATGCGGAAACGATTCCGACTGTCTCCTTAAACCCGAAAACCATGGCAGAGATGGATCTGAAAGAGGGCGAGCGCGTCTGGGTCTCTAGTCCCCTGGACCGTCTGGAGGCCATTTTAAGGGCATCGGAATTCACCCGTCCGGACGTTGCAGAACTCGGGCCCTCTGTATGGAAAGATGATCAGGGGGGGGTCAACCGGCTGCACCGCGCCGTAATCAGTGATCTGGGGCCAACCGCTGCTGTTAATGAAACCAAAGTCACCATCCGGAAGGCCTCGTAAGAAACTTGTTGTAGCGAAGCGGAAATCCCGTTTTTAAGCGGGGAAATTGGAAATTAGAAATTGGAAATTAGAAAAATCCGTAACCTACATTGGATACTGGATGCTGAAAACTTGACAACTTCATAAAAAGTCACTGATCCCTTTTCGTCATTCCCGCGAACGCGGGAATCCAGGAAAATCATCCCGCGGCGGCGGGACTGGACTCCCGCGTTCGCGGGAGTGACAGCCTTGGAGACTTTTTACGAACGTATCAAACTTGAAAATCAAACTTGAAAATTAGAGGTCTCGCACAGAATCTAAAGGTTCAATAGTCCTGGGTTCTCGGTTCTGGTGCTGCTTACCCCTGAAACCCGAAACCTGCGGCTGCTTTTAAAATGAGTTAAAGTGCCTAAGATGCCTAAAGTCGGCTAATGGATGTAAAAGGCGCTGCATCCAACATCCAGCATCCAGTTTCAAGTTTCCAATTTCTAATTTCTAATTTCACGCAAAAGCGTAACAGGAGGACCATATGGAAGATGTTTCGCATTTGATTGCACGGTTTCTAAAAGAACGTATGGTGGACCGCGTCTTTAGCCTTTGCGGGGGTCACATCCTCCCCATATGGGACCACATTCACCGTTTAGGGATTCGTATCATCGATGTTCGTGACGAGCGGGCCGCGGTTCATATGGCCCATGCCCATCGCGAACTCACAGGCCGTCTCGGTGTGGCACTTGTTACCGCAGGCCCCGGTATGACCAACGCGGTGACAGGGATTGCCAACGCCCATGTATCGCGGATACCAATCCTTGTGATATCCGGCGTTCCTCCACGACCCCAGGAAAATATGGGGGCACTTCAATCGGTACCTCAAGCAGAAATAGTCCGTCCCATCACCCGTTATGCGCGTACCATTTTGAGGGCTGAGCATGTATTGAGAGAACTGGACGAGGCCGTTTCCTGTGCCGAGGGACATTGCGGAGAACCTGGGCCTGCCTTTATTGATTTCCCCACCGATCTTCTCAGGGAGGAGATCCCGGAGACCCTGGTGGATACATCCAGATTCCGGGTCCGGGAATTTGCTGCTGTCATCCCATCGCAGGAAAATATTCAGGCGACAGTTGATATGCTTTGGAAGGCAACCCGACCCCTTGTCATCTCGGGACGGGGGACACGAGGGGCTGAGAAAGGGCTGTTGCAGATCCTGGACGCGCTTGGATGTGTATATTTGGACACGGCTGAAGGCAGGGGGCTCGTCCCTGAAGATCATCCAGCGTATATGCCCGCCATGCGGGGGCGTGCCATGCGGGAGGCGGATGTGGTGCTCACCATAGGCCGCACCCTGGATTTCCAGTTAGGCTACGGCTCCAGGGCCGTCTTCCCCAATGCCGGGTTTGTGCGTATCGGCAGGAGTGCAAGCGAGCTTCGGGGGAACCGACGGGCAGATGTGGAACTTTTCGGGTCATCTCAAGAGGTTTTGGAGTCACTTGTAAAGACTTCAAAAGGAGAGTCTCCTGCTACGGATCGGGCCTGGGTTGAAGAGATGCGGGCCATCGATATTAAGCGTCGTCAAGGGCTCAGGCAGAAACTCCTGGAGACCCCTCCCGGAAAGGATGGCGCCATGCATCCATATCAGCTGTTGGGTTATGTGCAGGAAGCCCTCAAAGAGGATGCCATTGTTGTTGCCGACGGAGGGGATTTTCTCTCCTTCTCCCGTATTGCTCTTACGGGTAGCGCATATCTCGATTGCGGGGCCTTTGGATGCTTAGGCGTGGGTGTGCCCTTTGGCATCGCCTCGGCCCTGGCGTTTCCCAAACGGCAGGTGGTAGTCCTTTCGGGGGACGGATCGTTCGGATTCAATGCCATTGAACTGGATACCTGCCGGCGTCATGAGGCCCGGGTGGTCTTTATCGTTGCCAACAACGGCGGTTGGAACATCGAGAGAAACGATCAAAAAGAGGCCTATGGCGGCCGGATCGTGGGCACCGAATTAGAGGAATGCGATTATGCCGGATTAGCACGATCTCTCGGGGTGCACGGAGAAAGGGTCGAGCGGCCAGAAGATCTGCCGGACGTCATACGTCGGGCATTTGATCAGGCCCCAGCGGTTCTGGATGTCACCGTTACCCGTGACGCCGTGTCACCCGATGCAGCAGCCGGGATCCCCGGTATCCCGAACAAGCAGGCCCTGTCCACATGGGATGAATTGGAACAATCTGGATGAATAAGGCATAAGGCTTAAGGCGCAAGGCGCAAGGAAGACAGGTCTCATCCCGCCAGCGGGAAAGCCCCTAATTTTTACGGTAAATAATGAAAGATGAAAGATTGAGTAACGAGCAGATATCACAGGTCAGAAAGGATTATACAAAGAGTTTCTATGCCCGCATCAGACAGGCCAAGAAAGAGGGTCGTCCGGTAACCTACACAACCGCTTTAGGACCCACCGAGCTTCTCTATGCCATGGGCGTAGAGGTCTGTATGCCGGAAAACTACGTGACCATCTGCTGCGCAAAACAGATGGCCAAAGGTTTCTGCGAGGAGGCCGAAACGCATTCCATAAGCCCTGATCTCTGTTCATACGCCCGTTGCGGGCTTGGAATGATGTACAGCATGGACGGGCCCATGGGCGCGCTCCCCGAGCCTGATTTTATTGTGGGAGCGGTTTCGGCCTGTGACCCACACGCCAAGTGGTGGGAATTAAAGGCCCGTCATTATAACGTCCCCCTTTTCCTGATGGATTCCTCCTATAATTTCAAAGGACAGATCAAACCCCATCAAGAGGCGTGGATGATCTCCGAACTCAAACGCCTCGCGGATTTTGTGGAGGAACAGACGGGTAACCCTTTTGTAGAAGACGATTTCAGAGAGTGCGTTCGTCTTTCGGGTGAGGCCCACTCAACCTTTGCGGAGATCCAGGAACTGAGGAAACATATTCCGGCGCCACGCGGAATACGTGAGATGGTCGGGGACCTTTTCTATCTTATCACCCAGGCCGGTCGCAGGGAGAGCGTTGAGTACTACCGGATGGTCCTAAAGGAGACCCGGGAGAGAGTCCGCAGGGGAGAGGGGGTATTGGACGAAGAAAAAACAAGATTATATTTCCATAACATCCCGCTCTGGTTCAATCTCCAGATCTTTGACTGGTTAGCGGCCCAGGGCGCGGTTGTGGCCATGGATTTTTACACCAACCATGTGTGGCACGGATTTTTCTTTGACGGGGGCCGTTTTGACTCAGAAGACCCGTTCAGGGACCTGGCCCGGAAATGGCTCTTTTTTGACAACCATGTGGGCCTCCCTGTAAAGCTTTCCAGAAGCCTCATCTCGGCCCGTGAATGGGGGTGCCAGGGGGCTATTTTCTTTTCCAACCGCAGCTGCAAGGTCTATTCCATTGGACAACCGGAACAGATAAGTGCTCTGGAACAGGAACTGGGGGTCAGGAGTTTCACCTTTGAAGCTGAAATGGCTGACCCCCGCTCTTTTTCCATGGATCGCTGGAAAGAGCATATGTGCATGTTCCTCGATTTCCTATAAAGGGGTAAACAATGCAGATTGATTTTGGCGATGTACTGAGGGAAAGGCACCGATGGGCGCTTGAGCATAAAGAAAAAGGGGGCCTGATGATGGGATGCTATTCCGCAATGGTCCCCGAGGAGTTGATGTGGTCCTGCGGCGTTCTCCCGGTACAGTTTCTTATGTCCTCCGGTGACTATGGAGAATCTCAGGCGTACCTCCCGCCCTATGTCTGTGACTGTTCAAAAAGTATCTTTGAGGAATATGTTAACGGGACCTACTCATATCTGGACGGCCTCATGGTCTCTCATGTTTGTGAAACCATCAGAAGTCTAGCCGGAATCCTAAGTGTCCGCCGGCCCGACAGGTTTGTCCACGTATTTACAGCGCCCGCCGGAAACGATGCCGGGGCAAGAAGATATCTCAAGTCCGAACTGATAGGACTTGGGGATAAACTCCAAAGTCTGGGCGCAGTCCCTATGAGTGAAGAGCGGCTCGAAGAGGCTATTTCCGTCTATAACGAGAACCGCGCACTCATTAGCGAACTGTACCGCGTACGGGGTGGGAATCCCGGGTCAGTGGAACCTGAGGAGGTGCTGTCGGCCGTTTTGTCGGCTGGTATCATGCCAAGGCCTCAGCATAACCAGATGTTGCGCGGGTTTTTGAAAACCATCCACCAAGGCCCTGAAAAGACCGGTACCCGGATTATCCTCTCGGGACTTCTTTTTGAAAACGAGGTCGCCGGGAGGGGCAATCTGTTCTCCATATTTAGAGAGAGTAATGCACTGGTGGTCTGGGACGATCTGGCTACCGGGATGAGATACAGGTTTGAACGGATTGAGGATTTAGAGGGGGGCGATCCCCTGGATCGGCTGGTGGAGAGTCTCATGGGGCCCCAGCCCGCACCGCTCAGGTCTCCGGCTGAAGGTAAGGCCGGGCAGTTGCTGCAGGCGGCCCGCGATTACGGAGGGGAGGGCGTTATCTTCCTGATCCCGAAATATTGCGACCCGATCCTCTTCAACATTCCGACCCTCACCCAAATATTGAAAGAGCATGGCCTTCCCGCACTCTGTCTTGAGGTCTCGGGTTCACTCCCCGAAGGACAGATGAGGACACGGGTGGAGGCCTTTCTAGAGATGATTTCGGGCTCCCCTTTTAATGTTTAATCAAAGACATGTGAGCCCTTACCATGAACGTGTAATAGATAGTGTCTATCCAGAAATGAGATAGTTTTTGCAAGATCAAGGAAGACGATCCCGCCGATAGCGGGATTAACCACAGGAATACATTAGAGTATTTCGAGGATTATAATTTGAGTCTGACGTCCCGCCGCCGGCGGGACGGAAAATAGCCATTTATGGATGGACACTATTCTAACAGATCATGATGGCATCCGGAAAACGGGTCAGCCTCTTCGTCCCGTTTTTTATGATGACAAACATGTTTTCAATCCCCACGACCCCTTCATCCGGAAAGACGAATTTGGGCTCCAGTGCGATCACCATCCCCTCGGACAGGATGGTATCACTTCCGCGACCGATGACCGGCAACTCGTCCAGCTCAAGACCTACGCCATGTCCCACAAAAGGGACGGGATCGGGATAGCCCATAAATCCGGCTGTTAGACCAGCCTCCTTGACAATTTCCAGAGCCAGATCATACAGACGTTCCGCCTTTACACCCGGGACAGCTTCCCGGGACAGAACATCCTGGATCGTGAGGGCCACTTCATGAGCGTGGATGAAGGTTTCTTTGAGCTTTCCAAGGGAAAAGATGCGGGTCAGATCAGCAATATATCCATCCGAACTGGCCGCGTAGTCCACCAATATGGGTTCATTTCGTCCGATCCGCTCTAATGATGCTCCCTGGGAAAAAAAGGGGCCAAGCCCTTTTCCTCCTGTGGGACCGCCGGAATTGCTCGGTGTTGCAGCCCCTTTACCTGAGGCGATTTGCCCATATAAGGCCTCATTATTAAAGCCACGGGTGGGGATGATACCGGGGTGGCCCTGACTCCTGTAAAAGGCTTCAACCCTATAGGTCAGATCGATTTCCGTTTCAGCTTCTTTCAGAAATTCAGGGACCTTTTCATATGTGTTATCCGCCATTAAAGCGGCCCTTGTAATGCAGGAGATCTCATAGGCCGACTTGATCATGCGGGTTTCTCGAATGAGTAATGAGACATCAATCATCTCTTTTTCCGGAAAGAGGCGCTGGTAAGCCAGATAGCGGTTAACCGGCAGCACATCCATCTCAAGGCCGATGGTTCCTGTGTCTTTTCCGCCCTGACCTTTAATATACTCAGGGATTTGAGAGAAGCTGTTGAGCGGTACTATGGTTTCTATGACAGCGTCCTTCATTGCGCGATCCATGCTTTTACGAACCATTAGAAAGGGTTGACCGGACGCAGGAACCCAGAGATGCGCATCCTGATCGGTCCCTGAAAAATAATACAGGTCCGTTTTTTGAACAATGATCGCGCCATCTACTCCATGGGCTATAAGCTTTTCCTGAAATCTTTTTAATCTTTTTGAAATCTCTTTTTCCATAAGCGATCGAGACATACGTAGTAAACCTCCTCAGGCAGTAAACAGCTTGACTTATCGTGTTAATATTTATAATACCAAAACCGCAGTAAAATCCAGTAAAGGGAGAGCGCGTATATGAAACCGGCAACAGGCATTATAGATGAATCGAAAGATCTCAGAGACAAAATCAAGACCATGCTCCATGATAGGAAGGCCATCTTGTTGGCCCACAACTACCAGCGGCCCGAGGTGCAGGATATTGCTGATCTCTGCGGCGACTCCTTAGAGCTCTCCATCAAGACCTCTCAGACAGATGCAGAGGTGATTGTTTTTTGTGGTGTCCATTTTATGGCTGAAACAGCATCTATCCTGTGCCCTGACAAAAAGGTCCTTCTCCCGGTTTTCGACGCCGGGTGCCCCATGGCAGACATGATCACTGCAGAAGAACTCAGGAAAAAGAAAGCAGCGTTATCCACAGGCCAAAACGTGGTCGTTATCAGCTATGTCAATACCACGGCCGATGTCAAGGCTGAAACGGATATATGCTGCACCTCGGCAAATGTAATTCAGGTTGCTAAGTCCGTAGATCCATCTCACCAGATCTTCATGACCCCTGACAAAAACCTGGCGCAGTACGCCATAAAACACACCGGCAGGAATATCATTTACTGGGAGGGATTTTGTCCCGTACACAATAACCTGACAGTTGAGCAGGTCAGGAAGGCCAAATCCATCCATCCTGAAGCCCCCTTTCTGGCCCATCCCGAATGTCCCCCGGAAATCCTTGAGCTGGCGGATGAGGTTAAGAGCACATCCGGCATGATTGCTTATGCCGGCAGTTCCGAGAGCAGGGAGTTTATAATAGGGACTGAGATAGGGATGCTGCACCCGCTTTCAAAGGCAAACCCTGACAAACTCTTTTTCCCGGCCGATCCCGGGATGATATGTAACGATATGAAAAAAATCGGTTTGGGAGAGATCTTGACGGCGCTTCAAACCATGCAGCCCGAGGTGAAAGTCCCGAGAGAGATCAGGGAAAAGGCCAAAGGGGCGGTGGACCGGATGCTTGCCATCCCTTCAACCTGACCCGGATAAATCAGAGCAGAAAAGGTCTCAAGCAAAGGTCTTTGAGCAAATTCATCTACTTGCTTTTCTTTGCGGCTTTGCGTGAGTAAAATCAAATATCAAAAAGTTTCTTGCTTTCCGGTAACTGCCGCGCTGTTGCACATCGTTTTGATACGATGATGGATTGCGCTTCGTCTATGGCCTTCTCTAATTTATCATTGACGATTATATAATCATACCACACACAATTTTTGATGTCGTCCGCAGCACTTTCCATTCTGGCCCTTATCACTGGTTCATTATCGGTACCCCGCTCCCTCAGTCTCCGTTCAAGCTCCTCTAATGACGGGGGCAACAGAAAGATGAGGACACTGTCCGGAAACCGGTCCTTGATATTTTGCCCGCCCTGGATGTCCACATCCATGAGGACGTCAAGCCCCGAAGAGGTCTGGTCCTGGAGGTTTGAAGAAGATGTTCCATAGAAATTATCATAGACCTTGGCCCATTCCACGAAAGCGCCTTCATTTATCATCTTGGTGAACGTCCTGTCGTCCACAAAATGATAATCCACCCCGTTTCTTTCATCACCCCTCGGTTTGCGGGTGGTGTGAGAGATAGAGTACCCCAGACCGGAGACTCTCTTTCCCACAGCCGTCAAAATGGTTGATTTGCCGGCCCCGGAAGGTGCAGAGATAATAAATAGTTGACCAGACATATCTACTCTTCAAGTTCTCGCATATTGAGTTTGCCTTCCGGACTGAATCTCTGCAAAAGAGTTTCGGGCTGAATGGATGATAAGATTACATGATTGGTGTCTGTGATAAGCACGGACCTGGTTCGTCTTCCCTGGGTAGCATCAATCAGCCTTCTCTCATCTCGAGCCTCGTCACGGAGTCGCTTTATGGGTGCAGCACTTGGAGAAATAATAGCTATTACGCGCCTGGACACAACAGTGTTTCCAAAACCAATATTAACAAACTGGGGGCTCATAAACAAATCTCCTTTTATTCAACATTCTGAACCTGTTCTCGCAATTTTTCCAGTTCGGCCTTCATTTCCACTACGGTCATTGAGATAATGGTGTCAGAGCCCTTTACTCCCAGAGTATTAACCTCTCTGTTGATTTCCTGGATCAGGAAATCGAGTCTCCGTCCTACCGCATCGCCAAGTGAGAGGTATTCGCGAAACTGCTTAAGATGGCTCTTGATCCGGACTATCTCTTCGGTGATGTCGGATCGCTCTGCAAGAAAGGCGATCTCCTGGGCAAGTCTGGTTTGATCAATTTCCACTCCGTTGATCATATTATCGACCTTCTCGGTCAACCTTTTCCGGTATGTTTCATTCAGCTCGGGGGCACGTACCTGCACATTATCCACATGGCTGTCCAACCGGTTAAGTCTTTTGATAAAGTCTTTTTCTATGGCATCACCCTCCTTGATTCTCATCTCATCCAGGGAATCAAGACTCATAAATAAGACTCTATGGAGACCTTCCTGTATTTCTTCCATATCACCAGTTTCAGGTTTGATAAGGATCACGTCTTTCAACTGGAGAAGAGACTCAAGCCTGATCTCCTGGTCAAGACCGGAAAGGGAAGCCAATTGCTTGAAGATTTTTAAATAGGATTCCAGAAGCGGTATATTGAGCTCCACGTCATAAGGGACTTCTTCACGACCCCTTTCTATCTGAAATGATACCTCTATCCGCCCCCGTCTGATCCTTGCTGAGATGATAGCCCTGAGCCCTTCTTCGAGAGGTTGATGGTTCTTGGGGATTCGCAGAATAATGTCCCGATGACGATTGTTGAGTGCTCTGATTTCAGCGAAGTAGCGCGTATCTCCCTGCTGGTACTCTCCCCTTCCAAAGGCGGTCATGCTTTTAATCAATGCGTTTTATCTCCCTTAATTTCTCCATATAGGCTTCCCTCAACTCGTTAAGATACCCAATCATCTCCGGATCAGCATAGTCCCTGTATGTCCATTCAAGAGGCCTGAAGCTTCCCTTCTTGAAAATAAGCGTAAGATCGGCATAAATCCCTTTGGTTAAATAGACACGGTGGATATAATTTTTCCCGGTTGCTAAGATAAGCCTCTCCGGTGATATATAGCCGGGGTCTATATTGATCCTCCGGTTCCCACGGGTCAGGTAGGCATTTTCGATCTCATTTGTTTGCAGCTTCACTTCAACAAGGGCTTCAGGGTGTATCAACTCTTCAAAAGAAACAAAACGACGGTGTAGGGGCCATCCCATCTCTTTGGCGTAATATTTGGTGCGATCAAAGAACATCTCAGGGCCAGACCAGTCTACTGGACCGTATATCTCCGACATTTGCACGATAACCCTGTCAACAACACTCTTCTCAGGCGAAAAGAGGCTTGAGATTAATTTGACCCGGCCTGATCGTTGCGGATGACTCATCAATCACCAATCGCTTTTTTCAACTCCTCTGCTCGAACCGCTGAAGTCCCCATCTCGCCAACCACAATACCGGCAGCGAAATTCGACAGGATAGCCGCCGATTTTAAATCAAGACCAGCGGCCAGGCCTAAAGAGATGGTCCCGATCACGGTATCTCCAGCCCCGGTAACGTCAAAGACCTCCTTTGCCACAGTCGGGATATGGGTTATTGACCCGTGTTTCTCAAAAAGGGTCATCCCGTCTTTCCCCTGTGTGATAAGTACAGAACGACAGTCCAGGACATTCAACATCTGTTTTCCGGCCCGCTTCAAGGCATCTTTATCCAAGATCTCGAAACCGCAAAAAACCCCGGCCTCATGGTGGTTAGGCGTTATCACATCTACCTCTTTATAATATTCGAAGTTGCCTGTTTTGGGGTCCACAGCAACGTTGATCTTTCCAGCCGATTTGGACCGGCTTAAATCTTTCATCCCCATCATAAGCGGGCCCGATATAAGCCCTTTCCCGTAATCCGAAACAACGATGGCATCGATGGTGTCAAGGTTTTCACCAATATAATCGAGTAGCTTTTGAATGCTTTCAGGCCTGACATTTGCGCGGCTTTCCCGATCAAACCTGACAACCTGCTGATTATGTGCAACAATTCTGGTTTTTACGCTTGTAGGCCTTCCAGGTTCACTGACAACGCCATCCGTCTTCAAACCCATATGGGACAGTGCCGAAATGATTTCCTCCCCTGTGCTATCATCTCCCACCACGCCGCAAAGGACGGGTCTTGCTCCGAGAGCTGCAATGTTCCGGACCACATTGGCAGCGCCGCCTAACATTTTTGTTTCCTGTTCTACATCTACAACAGGAACCGGGGCTTCAGGCGAAATCCGGGTGACATTGCCCCAGATATACTCGTCCATGATGATATCGCCAAGCACAAAAATCCTTGCCTCCGCAAACCTGTCAACATATTTTTTTAAGGTTTCCGCATTATAATAGTTTCCGTTTATCTCAGCCATCTCCCATTTTCCAGATCTATTGAATCTGTATTCCTCCCTGACAGATTAATTACGAAGGGATTTTATAACATCTTGGATTCACGTTGTAAACAGATAGTTTAAATCAGGGCGAAAGCCTTGCCAGGTTGACTTTTTCAATTGACTCGTTTAAATAGAAACCATTGCAACAGGGCTCTTGAAGGGCTCCTGACCGCGACTGCAAAGGGGGAATTCAACTGTGAAAATTATCATTGTAGGTGCAGGCGAAGTAGGATTTCATATCGCCCGGAGGCTCTCTGAAGAAGGCCATGACGTTTCCCTGATTGATAAAGATCCCAAACAGATAAAACGGGTAGCTGAAAATCTGGACGTCCACGCCTTATTGGGTTCCGGCACAAGCCCCCGGGCACTAAATGACGCAGGGATCAATGATGCGGATATGATGGTAGCGGCCACGGACAGCGATGAGACAAACCTGATGGTATGCCTGATGATCAAGACACTTAACCAGTATCTGCTTAAGGTTGCCCGTGTAAGAAATGAGGAATATTTCCAGGAAGGAGAACTATTCAGCAAAGATCTGTTGGGTATTGACCATGTTATTAATCCCCAATCTGAAATGGTCAATACGATACAAAGCATTATGGAGATCCCAGGCGCATCTGAGGTCATTGACTTCGTGGAAGGGAGGGTCAAACTCATCGGGTTTTTCGTGACCGAAGATTCTCCGTTTGTGGGCCGTAAGTTGCTTTCTTTCAATGAACTGAAAGGGAGAGTCCTGGTGGGGGCGATTGTCCGTGGGGATCAGGTGTTGATCCCTCATGGGGAAGATGTCATCTTGGCAGGTGACCTCGTTTATGTGGTGACCCGGAATACTGAACTGAGCGAAACCCTGGAATTCCTTGATATCAAACAGAAGGCTTCAAGAAGGGTTATTATCGTGGGGGGCGGGCAAACCGGTGCTGCCTTAGCAAAAAAGATGGACAGAGCAAAAATCAGCGTAAAAATAATTGAAAAAGAGAGCGCTAAATGTGCTGAATTGTCTGAAATACTTGAGCATGTAATCGTTATTAATGGGGACGGGACAGACAAGAGGCTGCTCGAAGAAGAGAATATCGGGGACGTCGATTTCTTGGTGGCCGTCACCGGTGATGAGGCAAACAATATCCTGATGTCGCTGCTTGCAAAAGGACTTGGGGCCAAAAAAACAGTTACACGCGTAAGCAAGCTTAGCTATATCCCCCTAATGTCAACGATCGGTATCGACACAGTGGTAAGTCCGAGGTTATCGGCTGTAAGGGCTATTCTACAGCATATCAGGCCCGGAAAAATTATTTCGGTAGCGCCTCTGAAAGGGGAACTTGCCGAGGCCATTGAAGCCGAAGCCCTGGAAACCTCAGATATCGTCAACGTGCCCTTATCTAAAGTAAGAATCCCTAAAGGGGCCATCATCGGCGCTATTATTCGCGATGATGAAATCATTATCCCGCGTGGCGACAGTGTCATCAGACCGAAAGACCATCTCATCATATTTGCCCTTCAGGAAGTCGCCTCAAAATTAGAAAAACTTCTCACTGTTAAGCTGGAATATTTCTAATGCATGTTCGGATCATAACGCGGTTTATCGCAATTCTGATTCTTTTCCTGGGGCTTTCCATGGCCGGGCCCCTGCTGGTAGCTTTCCTCTTCAAAGACAGAAGTATCAATGCTCTCCTGTTCTCCCTGATAATCACATCGGTGACAGGCCTCATTCTACTCGTTTGCACAAGGAACTCGGAAAGCAGCCAACTCAATCATCGCGATGGGGTTGCCGTCGTGACCTTGGGTTGGATCATGGCCAGTCTGTTCGGGACACTCCCTTATATCCTGTCGGGCGCCATTCCCGACTTCACCAACGCCTATTTTGAATCCATATCCGGTTTCACAACGACCGGGGCCAGTATATTGAGCGATATAGAGGCCTTGCCGCAAGGCATCCTTTTCTGGAGAAGCCTGACCCAGTGGTTAGGTGGAATGGGGATCATCGTGCTTTCCATTGCCATCCTCCCCTACTTAGGAATTGGCGGTATGCAGCTCTACAAGGCAGAAATACCCAGTCCCGTTGTGGACAAACTCAAACCGAGGATATCTGAGACAGCCAAGACCCTGTGGAAGGTGTATCTCTCTTTTACCCTCATTGAAGTCATACTCCTTCTTGCAGGGGGAATGTCTGTTTTCGATGCGGTCTGTAATGCATTCTGCACTATGCCAACTGGCGGGTTTTCAACAAAGAACATGAGTATCGCCCACTATAATAGCATATATTTTGATTTCGTTCTTATGGTCTTCATGCTCCTGGCCGGGATCAATTTTTCACTTCATTACAAGCTGATAAAAGGGGACCTCAGGATATTTGGCAAGGATGTGGAGTGTAGGGTTTTCCTCATACTGGTGGCGGTTTTTGTCGTCCTGATCACGGTCAACATCTATGGCTCTGTTTATAATTCCATTGCACAGGCCTTCCGTTACGCCGCCTTTCAGGTGAGTTCAATCATAACCACCACCGGTTTTGTCTCTGCGGATTATGAGACATGGCCGGCCCTTTCACAACTTATACTTCTGATCTGTATGTTTCTGGGGGCTATGGCAGGCTCCACCGGGGGAGGCATGAAGATCATGCGTATCATGCTGCTGGCACGGCATGGTTATCAGCAGATCTTTCGGGTCATACATCCCCATGCGGTAACAACCATAAAACTCGGTGGACGTCCGGTCCCTGAAGAAATTCTAAGCAGCATCTGGGGTTTCTTCATCCTTTATCTCGGCATTTTTGTGGTAGCTTCCCTGATAATGGCCTCCTTGGGGCTTGATTTTATCTCCTCCATTGGATCAGTAGCGGCCTCCATCGGAAATATAGGACCGGGACTCGGTGTGGTGGGTCCGGAAAGGAATTACCTCTGCATCCCCCTATTAGGCAAATGGGTGCTGATCTCATGTATGCTGCTCGGCCGCCTGGAAATCTATACGGTGATTGCGCTCCTGGCACCGGCGTACTGGAGGAAATAGGATTATCTGGGCTTAACGGATAATGTCTGGCCAGGGAAGATAGTGCTTCGAGGGGTCAACCTGTTCATACGCAGAAATTCTGCAAGGTCCATCTGGTGTTTTTGTGCGATAATATAGGGCGAGTCCCCCTTCCGGACCCTATACATCTCGGTCCCTGTTACACTGTATGCTGCGGAAGGTTTTGAGATAACAAGCACCTGCCCGATACTCAAACGGCTGTTGTGTAATCCGTTCAAAGATTGTATCGCTTTTGTCGTGGTGTTAAATCTGTTGGCAATTTTCCAGAGTGAGTCCCCTTTCCGGACCCTATACTTGCTCAGGGCAGGTTTTTTTGGTGGCTTATTTACTCTCTTTGAAGATGGGTGCGAGGCAGCGCTCTGCCCGGCAGAGGCGTATCTTACCCTCGTGGGGATCTTGAGTTTCCAGCCTGTCTTGATATAACTCCTGCTTCTAAGATGATTTCGGGCCATGATTGCCTTGACGCTGGTCCTGTATTTACGCGCTATGGTAGACAGGGTTTCGCCTCTTCTTACCCTGTGGGTAACATAGGTCGGTATCGGAGGACGCCATTGGGGGATCTTGTCTAATTCTGCCAATAGTGTGGGACCTTTCCCCATGGGTACCCGGAAGGCGTAGGGTCTTGGGGGGGTCGAGTTACGTCTGAGCGCCGGGTTCAGCTCCCTCAAAACCTCATATGACACACCGATGTGCTTCGCCATGGTCTTGAGGGAAACCTGCTTGTGCATGGTAACCGTCTCTGTTCCGATCTCTTTGTCCACAGGGGGGAGGGTGAAGCCATAGGCCTTTGGATCATTTATAATGTGCAACACGGCCAAGAATTTGGGCACATAAAAAGCGGTCTCGGCCGGGAGTTTCCCATAGAGATCCCAGAAATGGTCTAAGTAGTTAACCCTCTGGGTCTTTATGACCCTGAGAACCCTGCCTTCGCCGCAGTTATAGGCGGCAAGGACCGTATCCCAGTCCCCAAAGATCTGATGCAGGTCTTTCAGGTAGGCGATTGCTGCCGCGGTTGATTTGGCAGGATCCATTCTTTCATCTACCCAACGATCTCTCTTTAACCCGTACTTGTAGCCGGTGGATGCGATGAATTGCCACATACCGAGCGCCCTTGCCCTCGAAAGTGCCTTTACTTTGAATCCGCTTTCAATCAGCGGTAGCCAGGAAAGTTCCTCTGGAAGACCGGCCTCCTTGAGGGCTTTGACAATGGCAGGGCGATATTTGCCTGAGCGACGATAGGCGCTCAAAAAGAATTTCCTATGCTTCCCTTTCAACAGATTGAGCGCCTTTTTGACATGCCTGTTCATATCCAGGGGAATGGCCTTGTGATATCCGTTTACAACCGTATACCGGGAGGAATAGACCTGCATAATCCTCTTGGATATGGTAATGCGTAAATCGTCCCTTTGCTGCAAGATCTCAGGGGGTTCATCAGGATTTATCTGCAATATAAGGGAATAGGCCTCGTCAAGGGCATCAACAGCGTTATCTAAGTCTCCGCGTTCCCAGAAGTCGTTAGAGGCATTACAAAATGCCAGGGCCGAATCAAGCAGATCCTGAGCGGATTTATCTGTTTTTTTGTAATTAGGGATCGAAGAGGATGCTTTCTTTTTTAGAGGTCGGGAAGCGGGTTCTTTTATCACTGGTGTTGTGGACCGGGAAATCTGTTTTTCCGGCGTCACATGGGCGATAGATCCTTTTTCCTCCTTAATCGGTGAAGACTCATATGCTTCTTTTGAAACCTCTGTGGATTGCGGATCAGGGGAGGGGCTTTCTGCCGGAGTTTGCTCCACGGCCGACTGCTCTTCAGATTTAACCTGATATGAGTCGGTGACACAGCCGGTGAAAGCCAGCAAAACGGATATGATAAAGGCCAGCTCAATCTTGATACTGCTCAACTTAAAATGGGTACCCATATTCCTCCATTTGATGAATTCGTATATTTGGTCGACGGAGTATAGAGAATGAGGAATAAATGGTCAAGGGGAAGTTTGGATCTTTGTACACCGCAGGAGTCCCATAAGATCCTCCCTCGTGTTCAACTCCGGCTGATCCAGAACCTTTTCATTCAGCACCCTCAGAATCCTTCCTACCTCCGGCCCGGGTGAGAGGCCTGTGACTTCCATTACACCGTGGCCGTCTACGGCAAGGTCTTGTAGCCCGGTTGGGACTTTATGCCTGATTTGTTCATTCACCCTCATTTCAAGCTCCATGGAAAGCTCGAAATTCTGGTCCGTTAGACCATGCGCCAGGAGATCAGCACGGCGGAAGGTCAAAAGATTGTTGATTTGTCCGGCACCCACCCGCCGGATCAAACGTCTGACAGCCGCATCGCTCCATCCGGCATCGTAACCGATCATGTGGTGTTGTATAAGATTCGTTACCTTCCTTATCATCTCATTGCTGAACCTGAGCCTGTTCAGGATTTCTTCAGCTAACAGGGCGCTTTCTTTTTCATGGCCGTAAAAGCTCCATTTCCCCTCTATCTTAATCCTGGTGCGGGGCTTGGCGATGTCATGAAGGAGGGCCGTCAGCCTCAAAATGGGCTCCGGTTTAACATGGTCAACGGTTTCAAGGATATGTTTAAAGATGGTATAGCGGTGATACTGGTTTTGCCTTTTAAGGTATCCTTCAAGGAGCTCAGGGAGAAACATCTCTAAAAGACCCGTCCTGACCATTATGTTGAAGGCCCTGGAAGGTCTTGGGGCAGCCAGGATCTTCATCAATTCATCCCGGATGCGCTCCGGTACCACATGGAGTAACAGGAGGGCCACACTGCTAAGGTTATTGATCGTTTTCTCATCTATCCGGAACCGCAGCTCTGCAGCAAGCCTTACTCCACGCAGGAGACGCAACGGGTCTTCCCGGAAGCGGGCCTCTGGATCTCCTACCGCCTTGATCAGCTTTTTGCCGATGTCTGACTCTCCGCCGTGAGGGTCGATAACCTTATCGTTGTCCGGATCAAAGGCCATGGCATTTATGGTAAAATCACGGTGGGAAAGATCGCTGAGCAGCCCCTTTTCGTCTCCCCTGAAGGTGGTAACTTCAAAATGATGACCTGTATGCACGAGTGTTACAGTATCATGTTTCAGGGCAAACTGATTCCTATCCCAAAAAATGGTCCTGATTTCATCTCTTGGCGCTGAAGTGGCCACATCCCAGTCGGTTATGGTCCTTTTAAGAAAGGCGTCTCGAACTGCACCGCCAACGATATAAGCCTGATGACCGGCGGCTTTCAACCTGTTGAGTATAAATACGACAAATTCCGGAATGTTAGGTGTGATTAAAGGCATTGAGTGATGACCGCATTTTGCTTTAAGTTTCATTAATACTTACGGCTCTATGGGATCAGAATACTCTGACCTGCCATAAATTTCAACATTTGACAAGAACCGACACAAGAAGTTATCATGAACAGCGCAGGGATTTAAGATCGTGAACACGTTAATCCTTATTCAGGAGGTAATAAAATGAGCACAAAGGTCCCCACGAGAGAAGAGGCCTACGCTCTCCTTACTAAGTATAACAAGACTGAAAGCCTCTTAAAACACGCCCTCGCAGTTGAGGGAGTCATGCGCTATTCTGCTCAAAAACGGGGTGAAGATGAGGAAAAATGGGGCATTATCGGTCTGATTCATGACCTTGATTACGAGCAGTTTCCGGAAGAACACTGCCGCAAGAGCGAAGAGATCCTGAAGGAAAACGGCTGGCCGGATGATTATATTCGAGCTGTTGTGAGCCACGGCTGGGGGATCTGTTCAGATATAGAACCGCAAACCGAGCTGGAAAAGGTGCTTTATGCCATAGATGAACTAACCGGACTTGTAGTCACGACTGCATTGGTGCGACCATCCAAAAGCGTTCTGGATTTAAAACCAAAATCGGTCAAGAAAAAATGGAAGGACAAACGGTTCGCAGCCGGGGTTGACAGGTCTATTATTGAAAAGGGCGCTCAAATGTTAGGAATGGAGTTGGCAGATCTTATGACGGATACCATCATGGGAATGAGAGAGGTGGCGGATGAGATCGGGCTGAAGGGGATTCAAGATGAAGATTAAAGTGGAAGGCGACAAAATTATCAAGGGTGTGAAAAAGGTGGATGGAATCGAGATTGTATTAGAGAATCCGGGTGAGGCCAAGGAGGGCATCGATCTCATTTTGAGAAAAACCGGCCTGTTTGACGATGATGCCTACAGAGACCTGAAAGATATCAAGGTAACTGCTTTCGAGAGATATGAGACTTCAGCAGTGGATTACAAGATGATTTTCCTGCTCGAATTTCTGTTTGAAGATGACGTACCCCTGGATACAAAGGTCTCTGCAATCAGGGAATTACAGACTTTTCTTGACAAAATTTAACGCAGAACCGTTAGGGAGGCAGAAGGCGTGAACTTAGCGAAATTTCCCAGAAGGCGTTATACGGCCGGACAAACGCCCATTGAAAAGGCTCACCGATTTTCAGAAGCCTTGGACGGACCTGATATCTACATAAAGAGAGACGACCTCCTCGGTCTGTCTGCAGGTGGAAACAAGACACGGAAACTGGAATTTCTCGTGGCCGATGCCCTGGCCCAGGGCGCAGACACCCTGATAACCTGCGGGGCCGTGCAGTCCAACCACTGCCGGCTGACGCTTTCCGCCGCAGTAAAGGAAGGACTGAAATGCAGGTTTGTTTTAGAGGAACGCGTTCCAGGCAGCTTTGATCCCAAGGCAAGCGGGAATATTTTCCTCTACAACCTCCTGGGAATAGAAGAAATCAAGGTCGTTCAGGCCGGATCTGATTTGATGGCAGAAATGGAGCAGGTAGCGGAAGAGCTGGCGGCAGAGGGTCGTAAGGGTTATATCATCCCTGTAGGGGGTTCCAATGCCATCGGCGCCACAGGGTATGTGGCCTGTGCCCAGGAGATCCTTGACCAGACCTTTGAGCTCGGCCTGAATATTGACGCCCTGGTCTGTGCCAGCGGAAGTGCGGGCACACAGGCGGGTCTTGTAACAGGGTTTTACGGCTGTAATATGAATATCCCCGTCGTTGGAATCAATGTCAGCCAAGCAAAAGAAGAACAGGAGGATATTGTTTACGGACTTGTCAGGGAAACCGCGAACCACGTTGGAATCAATTTTGAGATCCCCCGTGACACGGTGACCTGTTTTGGAGATTATGTAGGGCCGGGCTATTCACTCCCCACCCCTGAAATGGCCGAAGCAGTCAAACTTGTTGCCAGGACAGAGGGGATTCTACTCGACCCGGTGTATACGGGCAAGGCCATGGCCGGTTTAATCGATCTGGTGAGACAGGGCTATTTCAAAAAGGAGAGCACCATCCTTTTTGTACATACCGGGGGCTCCCCAGCACTGTATGTGTACGCGGACTACCTCCTTTCTCATTAGCGGCAGAACGCATGAGCAGAGCACATAGCGCAAATCACTTTTAACAAATAACGAATAACCAGCAACAACCCAGGGGGTTGCTTTTAATGCCAGAATACCATCTTGGAATTTACATGGGTCACGACACAGGGGTGGCCATTGTGGATGATAAATTAAACATATTATGGGTCTTTGAGGAGGAACGCTTTAACGGGGAGAAGATGACATACTTCAACCCGTATTTCTCCCTCAAAGAGATGATCAAGCTCGACTTCAATCGTTTTAGAACAATAACATTTGGCTTCAATCCTGATGAGGCGCAGGTAGATTTTCTAAAGAAATTCGTCAGGTTCCAGAAGATACGCTGTGCCGAGACCCTGAATTATCTGAAGGGCAAGGTCATTTGGGATGAAGTTCGTTTCGTGGGTCATCACGATTGCCATGCGGCAGGGGCTTTTTTCCCTTCAGAATTTGATAGTTCGGCCATACTCGTTGCAGATGGCACTGGTGAGTCAGAATCAACATCCTTTTATGTGGGCGAAGGCAATTCTATCTCACAAATTTCCAGTGAACTGACAAACGATTTCTCCTTGGGCATCCTTTACCAGTATTTCACAGAGTGGCTTGGGTATCGAAGCGACAACACCTCCCAGCATTGCGGAAAAATAATGGGATTAGCGAGCTACGGCGCCCCTATTTACAAGGAGCAGATTCGTAATCTCTTAGAGAGGGATGGTGAAGACTATAGATGGCCCGGCGGCTCCCTCCTGGGGATGAGGGGGGAAATGGCAAAGGCCCTGGGTCTGCCTCAGTCAAAACCTACAAGAGTATTCAACAAACTTCAGGCTGATGTGGCTGCCAGCATTCAGGCCCTCCTTGAGGAAATCATTATTGAAAAACTCCACATGGTCAAAGAGACCCGGCCCTTTGAAAATCTATGTTTCTCGGGCGGTGTGGCCATGAACAGCCAGCTCAATTATCGTATCCTTAAATCCGGGGTCTGTGAAAATCTCTTTGTCCAGCCCCTTGCCTCTGACAGAGGAATCGCCTTAGGGGCCGCCCTTGCGTCGGCGGCTGCGATTACCGACAGCCGGTTGTCCGCTTCGAAAAAGTCTTCACCAGACATCTACCTTGGATATGGAGAAGACTCCTCCCGTAGAGAACTGGACCGTCTGATTAACGAGTACGACCTCCCTGTCTATATAGAAAATGAAAACATTTCACCTGAGGAAATCGCGTCGTTCCTAAACCATAATGAGATTTTTGCTCTTTTTCAGGGGAGACAGGAAATAGGCCCGAGGGCGCTCGGAAATCGGTCCATACTCGCTGCACCAACCATTGACGCACGTGACCAGACCAACCAGCTGATAAAATACAGGGAGCCCTGGAGACCGTTTGCGCCAACCGTTTTAGAAGAAGAGGTGGGCAGCTATTTCGATACAAACAGGCCTGAGCCCTTTATGACAGTGATCTACGGTGTGCTGGAGGGTATGACAAAGGGGGTTGAGGGAATAACACATGTGGATGGGACTGCCAGGCTGCAGACCGTCAACCCTGACCAGAATCCGTTTTTCTATTCAATCATAAAAGAGTATCATCAGATAACCGGGATACCGATTGTTCTCAACACATCCTTTAATATTAATGGACAGCCGATCGTAAGGTCGGTCTACGACGCCGTCCTGACATTTCTTTGCAGCGGGATTGACGGGCTCCTGATAGGAAATACCCTGGTACGGAAAAGAAAAGATCTACCCAAGGACCATATCAACAGACTGGACCGTATCCTCGCCGAGGCAACAAGGGATGCAAAGTCTATCGTACTCAAAGTCCTGGATTATTCAAAAGATACCGAAGCCCTCCTTTCGGAAATCCTCGACTGCTCGTGTATCAAATTCCGCAAAATCTATGGACCCAAATCGGTGTCAAGATGTCACATCAGCGGCCACACAAAAAAGAGCTGGAACATCATCTCCAAAATAGAACCGCTGGTAAGGGAATTTATTTATGGTGATACAGATCCCCCTCATCTTGATAAAGATGAGATATGTATCATCCTGACAGGGGACAAACTCATTGAGGCCTCGAGCCGGCCAACCAGAACGTATGTTAAATTTGACCGGAATATATTCAGAGAGCTCATCAATGAATACTTCGAAAAGCCGGACAGCAACAGATATTTTCTCTTAGACAGAGAGTTTCATCTTTTTGACATTGATTATCTCCATAGCCGATTTGAGTCTCTCAAGCTCGATGAAGCGGTTGCCGTCCAGTTTCGGGACCAAGGTACCCAGGCCCCGGCAGGAGAAAAGATGATAGTCCGGACTGTTTCTTCAGGCTCAATGGATGAGACGCCAACCACTGACAGCGAACGGGAAGACATGTTCGAGGCATTAGCAGACGCATAGAATGTATCGCTTCAGGGGTAGCGCTACCCAACGTCATTTTTTCGCCCTTCTGTGAAAATCAAGCCCTCAATTTGACCTATTAGGGTATGGTTAAGGCATTACCTGTCGGGGCTATTGTCCGGCCGTACTATGTAAGGCTTATCTCAGCTTTTTGTTGACGAGGATTGTTTCAGGGACCCTTATGATACATCAGCATTTCTAAGAGCTGTGGTACTGTCAAGATATGTCAGGAGGGCGATGTTTTCAGATACCATCTGGCAAACTCAGCTGCCTTCATCAGTATCCTTAGTCTTTTTCGTCTAAGAAACTTACTATTTTACCAGCGTCCCGAATCCCT
>JACNJD010000063.1 GCA_014382715.1 Candidatus Desulfacyla euxinica
CCTGAATTCACCCAATACAGGCTGGACGTCAAAATGGAAGAAGACGTCATGACCCTGAGAGACCCGAACAGGGGCCAGCGTCTCCAGGTGGGGAAAAAGATCCTTCTCAAGTCTGACCAGATCAATGGCCAAGAGATTTATCTCGGGAAATACACTGAAATGCCTCCTGATTACCAACCTGGCCATGGAGATCAAAGAGAAGCGATCCTTATCACAGAGACCATCAGGTTCGATGACCGGGTGCTCCTAACGGCTGGAGAAATTTTTATGGCGCCCTATTTCATCCTGGATATCTCATATGACCGGGTATCCACTTTCCACCGAATGTCCCAGTTATGGAAGAGAGGGGACGGGGGCGGGTCGGGACAGGAATTAATCGAAACGATCAATCAGCTTAGAAGGAGTATGGGCGCTAAAAATGAGGCCTATGTTGAGCTCGAAAAGACTGTCAAAGAGCTGGTAGCGGCCAAGGCCCGTTTAGATGAGCATAATAGAGAGCTGGAAAGCAGGGTCGACGAACGAACTTCTGAGCTGCGCAAGACCCAGCAGGATCTCCTGAGGCTAAATCGCGACCTCGAGGCAACGGTCAAAGAACAGGTGACCCAGTTGGAACGGTATAATGAGCTGCGCCGGTATCTCTCTCCCAAACTTGCGGAGCAGATCTTAGCCAATGACCATGCACTTGGAACAGAGCCGCAGAGAAAAATGATGACCGTTGTATTTACGGATATCAGAGGGTTTTCAAATCTTACGGAAAACTTGGAACCAGAGGAGTTGTTCCAACTCTTGAATATATATTTTTCTGAAATGATAAAGATTATACACCTCTACGATGGTACTGTGAACAAGATTGTTGGTGACGGTCTCCTGATCTTCTTTGGCGATCCGATCCCCATGGAAGATCATGCAGAACGGGCGTTGCGAATGTCTATAGATATGCAAAAAAGAATTAAGGAGCTATCAGGTGAATGGGGCCAGTATGGCTATGAACTGGGTGTGGGTATAGGTATCAACAGCGGATTCGTGACTGTAGGCAATGTTGGCTCAGACGCGTACAGGGACTATACTATCATAGGAAACCAAGTCAATGTGGCGGCGCGTCTTGAAACGTCTGCTAAAGCCGGACAGATTTTGATCAGCCAGAGGACATACAGCCTGATAAAGGGGCTGTTTGAGGTGGAAGAAATTGGCTCCGTAAAGGTAAAAGGTGTCCACAATCCAATCAAGACCTATAGTGTGGTATGGAAGGGTTAATCAGCAGTCAGCAGGCGGTGAGCAGCGGTCATTTAGCTCCAAAGCGCTTTGGTTAAAACGAAAGCTGCCTGTAATGCCGATGTGGGGCAAAGCGGAAAACATTCTTTACAATTCCAGCATTCCTTAGAGGCAATCTCTGGAATAAAACTGATCTCTTTATTTATTCCTCTGTCAACAAATCCAACAGCGTTCTTCTTTTTGACCTCAGCACAGTATCTGACACATAGACCGCAATGGATGCAGAATGAAGCATCTTTCTCAAAACGATCCCTTTCTGCGCCATACTCTTGAGCCAGATCCTGCAGCTCCGGGGAATCCAGTGCATGCGCCATCAATAACTCTACAATGGTTTTGCGAATTCTATCGACCTTCTCAGATCTGGTTGTTACTACCAGATCTTTTTCTACCGGGTAAACGCAGGAAACGACGAGTTTTGTCCAGCCGCCACTTTCCACTTCTACGATGCAGATCCGGCAACCCCCAAAAGGATCCAGTTTTTCGTGGTGACAGAGTGTCGGTATGGATATTCCAGCACTTTGAGCTGCCTCCAGGACAGTCATCCCTTCAGTAGCTTTCACTTCTTTTCCATCAATCTGTAAAAGGAGTTCACTCATTTTTTTTGCTCTTTTTGGCTATAATTCTTGCGTCTTCAGGGATAGGGGCCGGAACAGGTTCGCCGGAAATCTTCTTCACCGCATCAAAGCGAGAAGGGCAAACTTCAAAGCAGGTTCCGCAATTTGTGCATTTCTCCTGATCAATGATATGTATCTTTTTCTTGCCGCCGTCAATGGCCTCGGCCGGGCACTTCTTTGCGCAAATCATACATGCCTGGCATTTTTCCGGGTTTATATAGTACGAGATCAGCTCTTTGCAGGATAGCGCCTGGCACCGTTTTTCTTTGATGTGCGCCTCATACTCATCTCTGAAGTAGCGTAACGTGCTTAAAAAAGGGTTAGGGGCACTCTTGCCTAAAGCACATAGAGAGGCTTCAACGGCTGTTTCGGAAAGCTCTTCCAAAATCTCAATATCGCCCTCTTTTCCCTTTCCCCGGGTGATATTCGTTAGAATCCTGTGCATCTGCCTCAAACCCTCACGGCATGGGACACATTTACCGCACGATTCTTCTGTGAGGAAGTCAATAAAGTACCTGGCCACATCAACCATACAGGTATCTTCATCCAGGACGATCATCCCCCCGGATCCCATCATGGAGCCGGCCTTTGTAAGTTCATCAAATCCAACTTCCAAGTCTAATTGTTCTTCAGGGATACATCCACCGGACGGTCCACCGGTCTGAACGGCTTTGAATTTTTTGCCGTCAGGGATGCCACCCCCGATATTGTAGATAATCTCTCTCAGGGTGATGCCCATGGGGACTTCAACAAGACCCGTGTTGGTAATCTTACCGACCAGAGAGAAAATCTTCGTACCCTTGCTTCCTTCGGTTCCAATTTTTGTAAACCAGTCCGCACCGTTATTGATAATAAGCGGCACGTTTGCCCAGGTTTCAACATTATTCAATACAGTGGGTTTATTCCAGAGGCCCTTGATGTTGGAGCGGATATACTTCGGTCTGGGCTCGCCTACCCTGCCTTCCAATGCCGTCATCAAGGCAGTTGATTCACCGCAGACAAACGCACCCGCCCCCTGGTGGACAATGACTTTGAAATTAAGGTCTGACCCCAGGATATTTTCCCCAAGAAGACCATATGTTTCAGCCTGCTTAATGGCAAGGTTGATATTTTCTACTGCCAGGGGGTATTCCTGTCGAACATAGATATAGCCCTCTTGTGCGCCGATGGCATAAGCGCCGATGATCAACCCCTCAAGGATGGAGTGCGGATTTCCTTCAAGCAGGGCCCTGTCCATAAATGCGCCGGGATCCCCTTCATCCGCATTAACGATCACATATTTAACCGGCTCTGGGGCATTTCGGGAGCCTTCCCATTTTCTTCCTGCAGGAAATCCGGCACCGCCTCTACCTCTCAGATTGGATTTTTTAACTTCCTCCAAGACATCTACATCGGTCATTTCGGAAAGCGCTTTGCTCAGAGCTGAATACCCGCCAATGGCCAGATAATCATCAATACTCTTGGAATCAATCTTGATGTTATTGCAGAGGACAGTTCTCACCTGGTTCTTATAGAAGGAGATATCAGATTCCCGGATTGCTTTTTCACCTGTGGCAGGGTCTTCAAAGAGCAGACGGTCGACAACCTTATTTTCTTTTATGGTCTGTTGGATAATCTCGGGTACGTCTTCTGCCTTTACCTGAAGATAGCATATCTCCTCAGGATAAATCACGACCACAGGTCCCCGCTCACAAAATCCCGGACACCCCGTTCCTTTGGTATCCACTTTCGCTGTTAAGCCTTCTTTTTCAATCTCAGTCTTAAACGCTGCAATAACTTCATCAGCACCAGAGGCAACACAACCGGCGCCGGCGCATATTGAAATGTAGGGTGAATTTGGATCTCTTTTGGATAATATATCTTTTCTGAGTTTTTCTAATGTTTCAGGCGAATCTATCCGCGACATAATTTTATCCTACTTGTAGTTTTTTAACACGTCTGCTGTCTGAACAGGAGACATCTTACCGTGAGTCTTCCCATCGACTTCCATCACAGGTCCTAAAGCACAGCAGCCAAGACAGTTAACGGTATCCAGACTGAACTTCAAATCCAGGTCCGTTTCGCCGGGTTTAATTCCAGTCAGGTCTTGCACCGTATCGAGCACACGCGTCGCACCTCGAACATGACAGGCTGTACCCATACAGATATGAACTTCATGACGTCCTTTGGGGACTAAACTAAAGGCTTTATAAAAGGTAACGATATGCTGTATCCGGGTTAAAGGAACCCGTAATTTTTCGCTGACCCTCTTCAACGCTTCATTAGGAAGCCAATGATTTTCGCTCTGAATCCCTAATAATACCTGGATTAACGAACTGGCTTCTCCATTATGTTTATCGATAATCTTATCAATTTTATGGTTATCCATGGCCTCTGTCCTAATGTTTTTATTTCACCTGATCCACAACGAGCCCTTAGGCGAGAGCAAAGCATTTTTCGCTTTCATCGTATCTGACGAGTCCATGCCTTGATGAACTGTTCATATGTCTTGATACTTCAGACGGGTTCAGGTCTAAATTCTCAGAGATTTCTCCAGTTGAAAAGGGTCTCTCTTGCAGGAGTGAGATAATTTGGCTTATTGCCAATTTATCACCAATTAATTCATTAAATAACCTGTTGACCTCGTCACTATTGAAAAATTGATTATACGCTTCTTCGGATTTAGAAGGAACTCTCAGCCGCTCCCTTTCCACCAGTTTAATGTAGGGGGTTAATTTTATAGCTGCTTCAAGTTTGAGCTTCAATCTACTTTCGTCTATTCCTTCGCCCTTGCCAAGTGGTCCCAACTCCGTAACCCTTTTGGCAAAATCATCAGTAACGTCGGCCAGAATATTACCATCAGCGCCGGACATAAATTCGAGTCTTAACCTTTCGGGGTTCAGGCCTATACGTTCCATTATTTTTCTACATATGTAAACGGTGGCTAATGCATCGTAATTTCCATGAGTAATATAATTACATTCACCTAAACGGCAGCCACCAACAAACACGCCGTCTTGCCCATTTGAGAAGGCTCTGAGTATAAATTCCAGGTCGACTCTACCGGAACACAT
>JACNJD010000234.1 GCA_014382715.1 Candidatus Desulfacyla euxinica
CCTGTGCCCCAGAAGGGCGGAGATTCCGGGTTAAGCCAGATCACTCTCTTCCCCCTTTTATGGAGCAGGCTCAAGATACCTGTTTCAGGGTTTCCGTAATTATTCCTGGCATCGCCCAGGATGAGTATCGTTGTCTTATTTGTGACTTTATCAAGCCAGCTCTCTTTGAAATCCTTGAATGCCTGACCATAATCGGTTCGCCCGAGATGTATCCCGAGTCCGACCCCTTTCTGTAACCTGACTAAGGCTTCATCAACATCGTATTTGTCAAACAGATGGCTGACTTCAACTAAGTTAGAGCAGAAGATAAAGGAGCTGATTTTAGCTACCTCCTCATTGAGGCTGTATAGAAAAAGCAGCATAAACCGTGCAACCGTTTCCACTGAACGGCTCACGTCGCAGAGGACAACCATGTCCGGTCTGTCGATTTTTCTTGTCTTCCATTGAGGTTTAAAAATCAGCCCCTGATATGCGATGTTCTCTCTCAGGGTTGTTTTCAGGTCAAGGGAGCCCCTCTTCGCCCTTTTCCTCCTCCTTGAACGATAATCATTGATAGGTTTTACCATTCTCTTAATAATAGCATGCATCCGATGAAAATCCCGCTGCTCTAAGTTGGAAAGCTTCATATCCTTCAGATATTTGTCTAAGATTTCTTCTGTTGCGGATGCCGCAAAAAGGGAAAATTGACTCTCAACAAAGTCCCTCACCTTTTCGAAAAGGAGATCTCTCCCCTCTCTTAATGCCCCGGCCTTTTGTTGGGACTGTGCGCTTTCGTTGCTGAAAAAGCTTTCCATATCCCGATTCATGCCCTCAAGACCCATTCCCTTGAGAATCCGCTGAACATATAGGCTTTTTTGAGTGAAGAAATAGATTTCCCTGATCTTTTCCTTTTTAGCAGCCTCTCTCATGGAGATGGAGAGCCCCGTGTTGTCTCCGGAGAGGAGCATCTGGGTAAGAGGGGAGTCCTGGTCGTCGGGAGCAGTGGCAGCTGGAAAAGAAGGCTCTTCTTCCGGATTCGAAAACCCGTCAAAGGAAAAATAACTGTCAAAACATGCCTCAAAGAGCTCTTTTTCATGCCTGGATTTGGCTAAGGCCGCAGAAAGAGAATCCTGGAGGACCATCCTGTCTTCATAGCCCACAAGTGCAGCGGCCTTCATGGCATCCATGGTTTCGGAAGGTGATATCCGAACGCCAGAACCCCTGAGCGCAACTATCAGATCGAGCAATACCTGTTCCATGTACCCTGCTGCCTCACGCTTATCTTGTCGCCCTCTCAGCCATTTGGTAGAGACTCCCCTTGACAATCTCAATATCGGCCTCGAATTTCAAAAAGATATTGAGGGTGTCTTTTATCAGGTCTGGGCGCAGGTCTGTGGCATTGAGAATCAACAGGACCTTGGCCCAATCGATGGTTTCACTGACAGAGGGGACTTTTTTCAGATCAAGTTTTCTGACCTGCTGGATAAAAGAAACCAGCTGTTCCCTCAGTTTTTCCGGAACATCAGGCGCCCTGACCCGGATGATTTCTCGCTCAAGCCTCGGATCAGGGAAGGGGATAAAAAGATGAAGACACCTCCGTTTAAGTGCCTCACTCATCTCTCTGGTATTGTTACTGGTGAGAAAAACCAATGGCTTTGTCACTGCCTGAATTGTCCCTATCTCCGGAACAGATACCTGAAAATCCGACAGGACCTCCAACAAAAAGGCCTCGAACTCCTGGTCTGATTTGTCAACTTCATCCACCAGGAGCACCGCGCCCTCTTCCTGTTGAAGAGCTTCCAATAAAGGCCTGGGGGCAAGAAAATCACGGGAAAAGAATATATCATCGTACTGATGGACCTTAGCCACAGAAGCTGCCAGTCCGTCTGTCTCTTCGAGGAGGTCATTTAACTTATCCTTCAGGATCTGGGTGTAGAGCAACTGCTTTCCATATTTCCATTCATATAGGGCCTTTGATTCGTCGAGCCCCTCGTAGCACTGGAGCCGGATCAACGGTATATCCATGTAGGCGGCAGCAGCCTTTGCAAGTTCTGTTTTCCCGACCCCGGCAGGCCCTTCCACAAGGATCGGTTTTTCAAGGTGCCGGGCAAGATAGAGGGTGGTCGCAATCTGCCGGTTGCAGACATATTCTGCATCCTGGAATCCCTTGTGGATATCATCAATGGACTCAAACTTCCGAGCATGTTCTGATTTCATCTAAGTTCTCCGCGCGCATCACTGTGCGTATAACAAGGCAGTTAGCTAGTCGACAAGGTTCTAAATATCAGGAGAAAATGGCGATTTCAAGGATTGTTTTTTTACAGGACAGAGAATGAGGACCCAATCCGCACGGCCGGGCCTGGAAAACTCCCATTTGACATGGCGCCTGTTTTGTCTTAAATTCCGTTTCACTGAGAAAAGGTCGATTGATGTTTGCAATGGTCTCTCAGAAATAACCTCAAGGAGATGAAATGATATGGGACAGTTAATTGTTGACGAAAACAAGTGCAAAAAGGATGGTATCTGTGCGGGTGAGTGCCCTATGGCGCTCATCAAACTCAAAGATGGCGAAGGATTCCCGGAGCTGGTTCCCGGAGGGGACCAGATGTGTCTAATGTGCGGACATTGTGTGGCAGTGTGCCCACACGGTGCATTGAGCCATACCCGGGTCCCGGTCGAGGAATGCCAGGTTATCGACAAGGACCTGGTCATTGATGAACATCAGGCGGTACAATTCCTCCGGTCCCGTCGCTCCATCCGTTTTTTCAAAGACGAAGCGCCCGATAAGGCGAGCCTCCAGCGGCTGATCGAGATTGCCCGCTATGCCCCCACGGGCGGAAACGGTCAGTTGGTGGAATGGCTGGTCCTGACCGATCGGGCCAAGATCAAGGAGGTGGCCGGGATGACAGTGGATTGGATGCGCGACGTATTGGAAAAGACCCCAGAATCAGCAGCGCCTTATATGCCTATTGTCGTGGGAGCGTGGGATATAGGATTTGATGCGGTGTTACGGGACGCCCCTGTACTGGTTGTTGCGTCAGCTCCTAAGGAGGCCTCAAACGGTATGGTGGATGTAACCCTGGCCCTTTCTTATTTTGAACTGGCTGCCCCTAAATTTGGGTTGGGCACCTGCTGGGCAGGTCTGTTAGAAGGGGCCCTTCTATCCTCTTCAGCCACGAGGGAGGTATTGGGGCTCCCCGAAGGTCACCCGCATCACTATCCCATGATGGTTGGCTATCCCAAGCCCAAATATTACCGGCTGCCCCAGCGAAAGGCACCGAAGATCACCTGGAAGTGATCGTTGGTATCAATCAGACTCCTTAAAGTACAGGCAAGTATCGACTCGTTTTGATATAACCGCAACGTTGATGAAGGCGTAAAAAGTCACTTACCTGTTCTGTCATTCCCGCGAAAGCGGGAATCCAGGGAAATCATCCCGCCGCGGCGGGACTGGACTCCCGCGTTCGCGGGAGTGACGGCCTTGGAGACTTTTTGCGAGCTTGTCAACGTTTGAAGAGAGGAAAAACCTGTGCCCACAAAATCGGAGCTGGATGTCTTTTTAAAACCGAAGTCCGTAACGGTTATCGGTGCCACGGAACGCCCCGGGTCGTGGGGTTCTTTTATCATGGAAGGTCTCCTGTCCAGGTCCTATCCCGGGAAAATCTATCCGGTCAACTATCAGGCGGAACAAGTCTTCGGTATCCGCGCCTACAGAGATGTCGGGTCGCTTCCCGAATCCCCGGACCTGGCCATCCTCACCATACCCGCGAAAGCCGTGGAGCAGGCTGTTGAAGAATGTGGCCGCAAGGGGGTGAAAGGGATAAGTATTATCACCGCGGGTTACGGAGAAGCCGTTCAAGACGGGAAGGAAAGGGAACGGGAGCTGGTCGGTCTTGCCCGTTCTTACGGGATGCGTCTTCTCGGCCCAAACGTGAGCGGTTCATTTAACCTGCACGCTGAATTCAACGGGTCTGCCTCGCCTGAAAAGCATCTCGTGAAAAGCAGGCTTGCGGCCGTCTGCCAGGGAGGTTATGCTATTTATGACCTCCTGGCGCACGCCTTTTTCAAGGGGATGGGGGTTGGCAAATTCGTCCATACGGGTAATGAATCCGATCTGACAACAACCGATTTTCTGGAGCATCTCGGAGGTGACCCCGAAGTAGAAGCTATTTTAATGTACGTGGAGGCCATCAAGGAAGGAAAACGGTTTCTCGAGGTGGCCCAAGAGATCTCACGTACCAAGCCCGTTATCATGTATAAGGCCGGTCAATTCAATGCCTCATCCCGGGCGGCAAAAAGCCACACCGGTGCGCTGTCCGGTATTCATGAAATCTATCAAGGCGCCCTTGCTCAGGCCGACATCCTTATTTCTCCTACAATGGAACTCCTGCTCCCATTGGGGCATGCCCTCATAGAACGGCCTCCCATGGATGGTAATCGGGTTGCTATTCTGACCATGGGAGGATCCTGGGGAGTTGCCCTGAGCGATACCCTGGAAGCGGCGGGTCTGCAGGTCCCCGAACTGAGTGAAACGCTCCAATCCAAATTGAGGAAGCTGGGAATGCCTGTCCGGGCCTCTGTAAAGAATCCGGTGGATATCGGTGCTTCGGGATTATTTTTTGACAAGAAACTGCTTCTTGCCCTGGGCCGTAATATCTTGACCTCGGGGGAGGCGGACGCGATAATTCTGCACGGCATGGCCCGACCGGGTATGCTTGATGAAAACCCGCCCGACAGACTTCGGTTGTTTCTGGAGATCAACAAGGAAATCATACGCGGTTATGCAGGTATGGAGAAGGAGTTAGGCTTCCCCGTCTTTATCGGGAGCATCTTCACCCCATGGGAAAGCCAGGTGATCTATGATCTCAATAAAGAGGGTCTACGGGTCTATGACCGGCTTGATGAAATTGCACAGATTCTTTCGCTGATGTACCGGTACCGGGTCCG
>JACNJD010000169.1 GCA_014382715.1 Candidatus Desulfacyla euxinica
CTAAGCAGACCCGAAAAGCCTGCCACGTTATTAACCGCACGCCAAGGCCTTATCGATTCATCACGGAAGGAAGCCAGAGGGTGATCTGGGGAAAGAAAAGCAGGAGCAGCGTCCCCAACGCTTGAAGGCCCATGAACTGTAACATGCCGATATAAATGTCTTTAAGTTCCCATTCAGGCACGACACCTTTCAGCCAGTAGGAGGCCAAGGCCACCGGGGGGGACAGCCACGCCGTCTGGAGGCATACTGCCACCAGAATGCTGAACCAGACGAGGTTGATGTCGAATGCCTGAATCACAGGGAGCACAATCGGGACCACGATGAGGACGATCGGGATCCATTCAAGCGGCCACCCCAGAATGAATATGATTAACAGGACGATCAAAATGGTCCCAAATGGCCCCAGACCAAGTCCGATGAGGGCTTCGGTAATCATGGTCGGCGTCCCAAGGCGCGAGAAGACGGCCCCGAAGAAATTGGAACCTCCAACAAGAAAGACGACCATGCCGGTCACCTCGAGGGTCTGCATCCCTGCCTTGTAGATTCTGGCCCACGTGAATTGGCGGTACGCCAGGAGGAGGATCAACGCCCCGCATGCTCCCATGGCCGCGCCTTCCGTTGTGGTGGCCCAGCCAAAAAGGATACTCCCCAGACACGACATGACCAGCCCTGCGGGAGGTACGAGACCCACGGCGAGCTCCCGCAGGATGTGGGTGAATGAACTCGCCCGTTGGTCCTTGGGAAGAGCCGGACCCATATGAGGCTGAATAAAGCTGCGCAGCAGGGCATACCCGCCGAAGAGCCCGGCCAGCAGGATCCCGGGAATTATGGCCGCCGCGAACAGATCCACTACTGATACACCCACGACGGGACCCATGACTACCAGCATGACGCTCGGCGGGATAAGGATGCCGAGTGTTCCACCCGCAGTGATGATTCCAGCCGACAGGCGCACGTCGTACCCGCACTTATTCATGGTCGGCGCGGCCATGACGCCGAGAAGCACGACCGACGCGCCAACGATCCCGGTGGCGACGGCAAAAATCGCGGCGCTTATTGCCACTGCCAGGTAGAGGGACCCACGGACCGGTGCTAGGAGCAGCTGGAATGCCCTGAAGATACGTTCCATCATCCCCGACTCCTCCAAAATCAGCCCCATGAAAAGGAAGAGCGGTACGGCCGCCCAGATTGGATCCTCCATCAGCGAGAAGTATTGATACACCATCAGGTCGAAGACGACCCAACCGAAACCGATGTATCCAAAGACGATTGACAGGATGATGAGAGTGAATGCAACGGGAAAACCGATGAACAGCGCCACTGAAAGGACGCAGATAAAAACGAGGCCGAGCGCCTCTGGACTCATAACCGATGCCCCCGGAACAACACGTACAGGTTCTTCAGGAACTCGGAGATTCCCTGAAGGATTAAGAACGCCATTGCCACGACCAGCACCATCTTCAGCGGATATATGGGGGCCATCCACGCACCCATGAGTGCCCGCTCCTTTATAAGCCAGGAGTCATACGCGAACTGCCAAGCGAACCACAGGAAGATGGTGATCCCCGGGAAAAAACAGGTGATATAAAAAACGGTGTTCAAAGCCGCCTGGGTTCGGAGCGGCCACCTATCCGTGATGAAGTCGATGGCGATATGCCCACCTCGATAGAGCGCGTAGACCGCACCTATCATTCCTAAGATGCCGGTGAGCATATAACTAATATCCATCGCCCAAACCGTCGGGGCGACGAATAACTTGCGGACTATCACCTCATAGGCGAGAACTGCCATGAGAGGAATTACCAGCCACCAGGTGAGCCGTGCTAGCCAGAGCGTGATATTGTCCAGAACTTGTACGATCCTCTTTAGTACGTGCATCCTAAAAACCTCAGCCTATGTCCAATCCAAGACGTACTCACCGAACGTTCGGTTCCCACTTGTGACGCCATCATTGGCCACTTCACGCTATCTACACCTCGTTTCCACCCCCCTTTGGAGAGCCGAAGCTCGCGGCACCGGCACAACAAACTCCCCATTCAGTTTCAGAATGGCATACGCCGCCGCGCCGGGTGCCGCACAGTTGCCCCCGATCCTTACAGCACATTTACTACTTTTTGCTCTCCACTATAAAAACGGAGCTATTGAGCGACGCCTTCCAATAGGGGCGGATCAGGTCAGCGTACTCGCGTTGGGAATCCAAAACCTTCTTGAAGAAGGGGTCTTTCTTATACTTTTCCAGCACCTCGTTAGTGGCCTTCATGTATGCTTCGAAGATGTCCGGCGGCACATCGTGAACGGTGACCCCGTACTTCTCCGTGGCCTCCCTCAACAGTTTGCCGTTATCTACAAGTAATCGATAAAACGTCTCCAAAACCGTAGCTCGGGAGGCAACCTCGACCATCTTTTGCAGGTCCGGTGGCAGTTTATTCCAGAAATCCTTGTTGATTAACAACTCCCATGACGAGATCGGGAAATGTGCGCCCTGGAGGTAGTAGTGTTTCCATATCTGATGGAAACCCATGGGCATATCGTCGTAGGGGCTCCCCCACTGTGCGCCGTCTATCACGCCCCGCTGACCCGCCGGAAGAATTTCACCACCAGGCAAAAATGTTGCCGGAACGCCGATCTTCTTCCAGGTCTCGGCTATGAGACCCGGGCCCGATCGATAGCGGCGGCCCTGAAGATCCTTCAGGCTGTTGATAGGTTTTGCGAACCACCCGACGCTGAGCGGACCATGGAAGCCCACCGGAAAGGCCACCAGGTTCAGCTTGACGATATCACGAAAATACTCTTCCTGGAGCTCACGGCCAGGCCCAAATATCAGCCACGTCATATGGCCGAACTGATCTATACCGACATCGCTCCCGCCACCCGCGGACGGCGCGCCAAAGAGGGCACCGGCCATGTGCTTTCCAGCTAAATACTGGGCGTACGTGGCGCCTGCTTCAACCAAACCCTTGTCCACCGCGCTTGGGATCCGAGCTGTCGGGACGATGGCGCCAGCCGGTAAGACCTCTATTTCAAGTCGTCCGTTCGACATCTCCCTAACCGCATCGGCGAGCCAAACCACCGATTTATATGATAGACTGACATTTGGTGCAGCTGTTTGAACCCGCATCTTGATGGGGGCGGCACTCGCCGACGGCGTGCACCACGCGCCAACAAAAATCAAAGTAACCAGTAAGGACAACAAACACATTTTTTTTCTCACCATGATGAACTCCCTCCTTATAAAATGCTAAGTGAAAATTGGCGACTCTAACCCTGGACCTTTACCCGATCGGGTCCACCCTTTGTTTATCACCCCCTTTCAAATTATTTCTTCGTCTCTTAGATTTAACATCTCCTCTTCCGAAATCCCCAACAGTCCTTTATAAATCTCTTCGTTATGTTGGCCGGGATAAGGGGCTGATTCCGTGAGTCCAGCATCTGACTCGGTAAAATGGACGGGGAATCCCGCGGTCTTTATACCGGTTTTACCGCTCTTGGGATGAACCAATTCCCGTATCATCCCCCTGGATTTCAACTGAGGGTCATTGAGAACATCCTCGATCTCAACCACAGAATCACATGCCACCCTTTTTTCTCGCAAGCGTTCAAGAGCCTCTTCAACGGTTAAACTCTTAAGCCAGTCGAGCACAATCCTTTCTATTACATCAGAGTTTTTGGAACGTCCCTCTTGATTTTGAAATCGAGGGTCTTCCTTCAGATCTTCTCTCCCGATGGCATCCACAAAGGCCTCCCATTGCACATTATTGGCCACGCATATAAGCACATATCCATCCCTCGCCTGATAGGAGTTCCACGGCGCCAGTCTGGGGTTCCTGTTTCCTGTTCTCATGGGGATTCCCTGCTCAAGGTGGAAGTCAAGCGCTTCATCCATGATCATGGAAAAACAGCAGTCTTGCATTGATATATCTATTCTTTCTCCCGTTCCTGTTTTTTCACGGGAATAAAGTGCTGCCAAAATGGCGGAAAGGGCGTACATGGCAGGTATCATGTCTCCCACCCATGCCCCACAACGTGTTGGAGACCCGTCGGGAAAACCGGTTACGCCCATGATCCCGCTGGTCCCCTGGATCGTAAGGTCAAAGGCCGTGCGGTCCTTATACGGCCCATCCTGCCCATAGCCTGCAATAGAACAGTAGATAATCCCCGGGTTGATCTCTTTCAATCTTTCATAATCGAAACCTAATCTCTCCATACTGCCGGGCGCGAAGTTCTCCACGACCACGTCTCCCTTTTCAACGAGACGTTCAAGAATCTTCTTCCCTTTCTCGTTTCTCATGTTCAGGAAAATGCTCTTTTTCCCTCGATTCCGCTTCAAGTAGAGCAGAGACACATCGATATCACTCTGACTGCGGTAACCGACACCATCTGGGCCTGCGAATGGTGGATTCCATCGGCATGGGTCACCAATTTTGGGCCGTTCAATCTTAATTACCTCTGCACCCATAGCAGCCAGATTCAAACTCACAAAAGGCCCCGACAGATACGCCGTCAAATCTATGACCCTTACACCTTCCAAATGTTTTTCCATCAGACCCTCCCGTTGGAAAAGGTTTCCGGTCCTCGAATTGCAGTAGCAGTATCCTGATCGGAAGCTGTCCGAGAAGGAGGGAACTGCCTTAGTAGCTTATCACCTGGTTTACTGTCACAAAACAAGAAAATCGTTATATTGAAACAGTTGTCAGTTTTCAGTTATCAGTAACAGCATATTGATATCAATTTATCTTCTTTAGGGATTTGCTGAGTCCTGACTTCCAAATCCTCAAATTTCAAAATAACCTCCAGTGCTGACAACTGATAACTCATCCCTAAAACTTCATCTTTGGGTTGCGGGTATCCCGC
>JACNJD010000091.1 GCA_014382715.1 Candidatus Desulfacyla euxinica
AATCCTGGAGGGCGATAAGAATCTTCATTTTTTCTTCCAAGTCTTTACCTCGACTAAAACAGTGTTTACCCCATTGAACGTTCCAGCTTTTCCCTTCCAACCGGGGCTTTTCGTTCCTATTTTACTGGGGCATCAATCCAGATGGGATCAGTTTCATCCTTATCTATCTCGAACGTAATCTCCCAACCCTTTGCCTTTAATATCTTGTTTAAATTCTTTACAAAAACCCTGAATGCGGTCTTTTCCGTATGGAAATGGCCCCCGTCGAGAAGGGCCATTCCCAAAGATTTGGCCTCTAATGCAACGTGGTGGCCGACATCCCCGGTCAGGAGGAGGTCAGCTCCTTGTTCATAGGCAAGGGAAAGGAGACTTCCACCCGACCCTCCTACCACGGCAAGACGATGGATCAAGGTGTCTTTTTTACCGACCACCTTGATATTTTGAGTGCCAAGGACCTTCTTAACATCCCTTGCGACGAGAGACAATCCAGCCGGTTCTGGCAGATAGCCAATCCTCCCCAAACCCACTCCATCCATTTCATCAGCATTCTTCAAGACCTCCACATTTCTAAGACGCATAAGATCTGCCAGGATATCGTTTATACCTCCCTTGGCCGCATCCAGATTGGTATGTGCAGCCACAATGGAAATACCACTCTTTGCAGTTTTTGCAACCACATCGCCGGGAAACGAATTGATATCAAGCCGCGAGAGGGGTTTGAAGATCAAGGGGTGATGGGTGAACAGCAGTTGAGCATTAGCTTCAGATGCAGATGTAAGGGCATTAAGTGTAGGGTCGAGGGATGTGAAGATCTTGCTGATTTTTTGAGATAAAGAACCCACCTGGAGACCGGGATTGTCCCAAGATTCGGCCAATCGTCCGGGTGCGATGGTTTCTAAGAAGTCTAAAAAATCTTTTAGAGTGGGTTTCATGTTGAAAAATTCAAAGGGCGCATCCCCTTAAGGATACGCCCTTTCTGGAACAATTATTCCCGATTCGGGGAAAACATTTCTAACAAGGTCCTTGGAAACATGATGAGAGTCTGGATGTTGGTGGGCCCACCTGGTTTCGAACCAGGGACCTACCGGTTATGAGCCGGTGGCTCTGCCAGCTGAGCTATGGGCCCTCTTATCATTTCTCAATATTGATAAATACAATGCGCATCCAACAGAAATTTGTCAAGAGAAAAGGTGCTTTTCGTTTCAATTATCCATAAAGCTTTTTAGCTTTCTGCTTCTGCTGGGGTGCCTCAATTTTCTAAGCGCTTTAGCCTCTATCTGCCTGATACGCTCTCTGGTAACGCTGAAATCGCGTCCAACTTCTTCTAAGGTGTGGTCTGATTTTTCACCGATACCGAATCTCATCCTAAGAACCTTTTCCTCTCTTGGAGTCAGGGTTGTAAGGACTCTTCTTGTTTGTTCAGCTAACCCGAAGTCGACAACCGCATCCCCAGGTGAGAGGACATTCTTGTCCTCAATAAAATCTCCGAGGTGGCTGTCTTCCTCTTCGCCGATAGGGGTTTCGAGAGATATGGGTTCTTTGGCTATTTTTAGCACCTTCCTAACCTTATCAAGCGGGAATTCCATTTTTTCGGCGATTTCCTCCGAAGTCGGCTCGCGGCCATGTTCCTGTACAAGATAGCGGGATGTTCGCATTAGCTTATTAATGGTCTCTATCATGTGGACGGGAATGCGGATAGTCCTGGCCTGATCTGCTATGGCCCTGGTAATTGCCTGTCTTATCCACCAGGTAGCGTAGGTGCTGAATTTATAGCCGCGTTGATATTCGAATTTATCCACCGCCTTCATCAATCCAATATTTCCTTCCTGGATAAGATCAAGGAACATGAGGCCTCTATTGGTGTATTTTTTGGCAATGCTGACAACCAGCCTCAAATTGGCTTGAATGAGCTCTGATTTTGCCATGTTTGCGTTAGCTAAGCTTCTTTCCACTTGTTTCAGCTTGAGCTTTATGTGGCGGGGGGTCAAATCAGTCCGTTCCCTGGCTTGCTTGATAATTTTTTGGGCCCTATCCGCCTCGGACTTCAAGAGGATAATCTCGTTCTTTGGCAGGCCGATGGGTTGGATTATCTGGTCGTCTTTTGCCGATTTTGGAATCTTGGAAGCACATTTTTTGAGATAAGAAATCGGTTTACCGCCTGCGCGCAGCATACATTCTTCTATCTTTCTCTCCGCTGCTTCGACCTCAGTCGACAACTCCCTAAATTTGTCAATCATACACTCAACCTGTCTATCTTCAAGGGTGAATGAACTCACAAGGTTCATGACCTTCTTTTGATTCCGCTTTATCTGTGTCGTAATCTTCTTTTTTGCCTGCTCAGTGCAGCGGGTCTTGGCTTTATCACGCCTTTTCAGGCACATAACCTCATTCAATCCCCTGATTCGATCGATCAGGTTTATCATGGATTCCTTTCTCTCACTCATCAGCGTGTAGCTGTCATCGTCTTCCATATCATTGATTACATCTTTTAGTTTTACTTCACTATTCTTGAGCATCTCACCTAATTCGATGATACGCTCCACTCCCACACCGCAAAGGAGAAGCCGGTCCAAGGTTTCATTTTCGCCTGCTTCAATTCGTTTGGCAATTTCGACCTCTCCCTCTCTCGTGAGCAGAGAGATGCGGCCCATCTCTTTCAGATACATTTTCACGGGATCAGCGGCCCCGGAGGCTGCATCTGCAAGATCTATGGATGCATTCCCTTTCTCTTCTGCTTTTGCCGCCTTTTTCTTTGCTTCCTCGGCCTTTTCGATTTTCTTCTTAGCCGCATCATCGATAACCATGATGTCGAGCTCTTCGAACATCATCATGAGTTCATCGATGTGCTCCTCTGAGGATACAAAATCATCGGACAGATCATCATTTAGCTCTTCAAAGGTAATGTAGCCCGTTTTTTTCCCGTTATGGATCAACCGCTTCAAATTGATCATATCGGCGTTCTTATCCATCATATTTCCTCTATTCGCTATTCGCTAAATAAATATTAACCACTAACTAACAACTAATTTGCGCCCTTAATTGCAATAACAGATCGTTCAAGGCCTCAGGATCGCCCTTGACTTCCGCAACTGAGTCTGAGAGCCTTTTTTGACGTGCTTTTTCCCTTATTTCTTCGACCGCCTGTTTTACCTCCTGATCTGAATAAATGGAGCCGGCTACCATCACCTCTCTAAGTCGTATACGAACATCGTCATTATCGAGGGATTCCTCAATATTTTCGGGTGAAAACCGGCCTTCCCTCCGATATTTCTCGAAAATGACTTCAACAATTTTTGAGGCAGTGTCGTCTGAAAGCAGAGCCTTGCAACCAGAGTCCATCAGCCCGGTTACTGTTTTGGGATGATGCACAAGAAGGTTGAGTAACTGGATATCTCCGATTTTTTTATCCAACTTCGGGTCTGTCAGTCGGCTTTTCAGCCCCCTTTCAAGGGTGCCACCTGAGCGGTCTTGGTTGAATGATTTTAGTTCAGACAGGACCACCTCTTCTTTGATCCCAATCCGTTCCGAGAGACGTCCCGCATACAACGAACGTTGTGCAGTATTTCGGAGTTGCGACAGGACTGGAAGGATTTCCTTCAATACATGAACCTTCCCCTCTATGTCTGAATCATCTTGCGTCAATTTCTGATCAAGAAAAAAGTCAAACATTGAAGAGGCGCTATCCAAAAGCTTTAAGAACTCGGGCAGGCCCTTTGTGTTTACAAAACTGTCTGGATCATGACCATCCGGTAAAACAACCGCCCTGGCGGGAAGTCCTTCATTCAAAAAGAGGGGCAGACTTCTTAAGGCCGCATTTCTTCCTGCTTCGTCAGGGTCGAAGACTACAACAGCCTCCTTTGCATAGCCCTTTATCTTTCGGATATGCTGGTCGGTCAGGGCAGTCCCGAGGGTGGCCACTACCTCATCCAGCCCGTGCCTCCTCAAGGCCAGAAGGTCCATGTATCCCTCAACAATAACAGCTAACCCTTTCTGCCTGATTGCCTTAAAAGAGGCATGCAGTCCATAGGGGAATTCTCCCTTATGAAAAACCGGGGTTTCGGGCGTATTCAGGTATTTGGGAAGGGAGTCGTCAAGGACCCTTCCACCAAATCCAACCACCTGCCCTCGCAGATTCAGAATGGGGAACATAATCCGGCCCCTGAAACGATCGTAATATCCCCCGCCCTTTTTGGGAATGATCAGTCCGGCCTGGACAGCCTTTTCCGGGTCTATATTATGCTTCTTTAGATAATCAACAATCCCGCTCCATTTATCATGGGCATAACCCAGGCGGAATTCCGAGATAATCTCCTTTGAAATGGCCCTTTTCTTTAGATAATCTGCAGCAGGGTTTTCTCTTGCAGTTTTACTCAATGCCTGTTGGAAATATAGTGCGGCGGCCTCATTTATCTTGAGGAGGGTCTCTCTTAGGTTGCTTCTCCTTTTTTCTTCAGTTGCGGAAAATTTGTCAGTAATTTGTACATTATACCTTTCTGCTAAATCCTTCAGGGCCTCTGGAAAGGTGAGTCCGTGGTAATCCATCCAGAAGGCGAAGATGTCCCCCCCCTTTTTGCATCCGAAGCAATGGAACATCTGTCTGTCTGAACTGACCGTGAACGATGGATCCTTTTCAGCGTGAAATGGGCAGAGACCAATAAAGTTCTTCCCGGCCTTTTTAAGTTGAACGAACTGACCGATGACCTGTACGATGTCGGCCGCCCGTTTTATTTCTTCTTTGGCAGACTGGTGGTTTGGCATGTTTAATTACTTGACTACGAAGTTAGAAGTTTTTTTACTATCTCATTTACTTCCTTCCCCTGTACCT
>JACNJD010000068.1 GCA_014382715.1 Candidatus Desulfacyla euxinica
GATTCGTTGACCGGTCTTTATAATCAGAGGCATTTCTATGCGCGTCTCAACGAGGAGATTGCAAGGGCCAAGAGACAGAAACATAATCTGGCATTGATCCTTCTTGATCTGGATGATTTCAAGCGATATAATGACAACTATGGACACTTGGCAGGAGACGAGCTCCTTCAAAAGGTTGGAAAGGTCATAAACAGGAATGTGCGAGAGGGTGTAGATTCAGGCTTTCGCTACGGCGGGGATGAATTTGCTGTTGTGTTAATAGATGCGAATGAGCTTGTTGCCAAAATGATGTCAAACCGGATTGAAAAAGGGATTGAGGAAGAGTGCGGTATTACGGCAAGCACGGGCACTGTTATTTTTGCTGATAATCTGACAGCAGAAATGTTGGTTGAAGAGGCGGACCGACGGCTATATGGGTCGAAAGACCAGAGAAACAACGTGAAGGGGCCGCAGAAGGTGGGTGCAATTTGAGCCATTAAAGGCCTGAGTGTGTTGGCTTGAAATATAAAGGTAGTCTGATAAGGTATATTATGTAAACTTAGGCCTCTGAGTGTCAGGAAGTTGCTTCACCGGCAAAATTGTAGAATTACAGCCCTTTTTGAAAATATACGTTGACATATTATCTTAATATTTGATAAGTAATTCTATCCAAGGGTTAATATCCTTGTTTTCAATCAGAATTTCTATATTCAGGATTAATTTTCACATGGAGGTTTTATCGAATGGGTAGTGTTGTCAAGAAGCGGCGGAAAAAAATTACAAAACATAAATACCGAAAACTTCGCAAAAAGATGCGTCATAAAAACAAGTAACCTAACCATCCCTTTTTACCGGTACAAAAAAAGGCAGTCCCAAATGGAACTGCCTTTTTTTATCTGTTGGCAGGAACCCCACGAGTCTCCAAGAGGGTTCACAAGTTACTTTATTTGCTGTAGTCGTACCAGCCCCCCCCTGTCTTTCTACCTAATTTATTCGCCCGAATCATGGTCTTAAGCAGGTTCGGGGAAACCCATTTGGATTCCTTATTTAATTCCTTATAAAAATATTCAGAAACAAAGTAGGCAATATCAATACCGGTCAGATCCATCAACTCAAAAGGGCCCATGGGATAATTGAGCCCGTTTTTGACTGCAATATCCACATCCTCAATACTTGCAACCCCTTCCTCGACAATCTTTATTGCCTCTAACATGTGAGGAATCATAATCCTGTTGACTATAAAGCCGGGTGAGTCCTTCTTTACCTCCACCGCGATTTTACCCATCTTCTCCGCAAGTCCGGTTGTAATCTTAACTGTCTCATCATCTGTTGAATATCCCCTGATTATCTCCACCAGCCGCATAATAGGTGCGGGATTAAAAAAATGCATCCCGCAGACTTTTTCCGGGCGTTTTGTGGCCGCCGCGATCTCGGTCAAAGACATTGAAGACGTATTGGTGGCCAAAATCACTTCAGGTGCACAGAGTTCATCGAGTTCCTTGAAAACACTCTTTTTTAGTTCGAGATCCTCAATAACGGCCTCCACTACAAAATCGACATCTTTTAGAAGACCCATATCAGTTGTCCCTTTGATCCTCCCAAATATCGCATCTTTCTCCCCGGCCTCGATCTTTCCCTTTTCAACGCTCTTTGAAAGAAACCGGTCAATACTGCTTAATCCCCGGTCTACAAAATCATCCTTGATATCTCTCATAACAACTTCGCAGCCAATCTGGGCCGCCATCTGTGCAATACCATTCCCCATGGCGCCTGCGCCAACTACACCAAATTTCTTGATCTCCATGATATCTCCTTTAAATTGCCATTTTCATCATACTGATTCCACGCTTGTTACTTCGGGGACGTTCTGTTTCAAGATTTTTTCAATTCCCATTTTAAGCGTCATCTGCGACATGGGGCATCCCCCGCAAGCGCCCATTAACTTCACTTTGACCAGTCCATCTTCATCCACATCAACAAGCTTGACATCTCCTCCATCAGCCTGGAGTGAAGGCCTTACCTTTTGAAGGGCGTTCTCAACGTTTTCCTTAATTGTCATAGTTTTTTCTCCTCTTTGTTATGTATTTCTGTTCAATTCTTGCAGGTGTGCATAAGTTTAATGTTAATTATTTAGCATACATTCCCTGTGATTGCTACCCAAAAAAGTTCCGTACACGCTCATCTAAATAATTGCCAAGCCCCTCGGATGTTTCAGGTCTCCATCCCATACTCTCCTGCCAGACTTCATTCGACTCCATGCAGAGATAAAGACCCAAATCGGGATGCCATTGATGGAGCAACTCGTTCAAAAAGGCATAAAGCTCCATGCGTATCGGCTTGAAATAGCGCATCTTTCCATCCAGACCCAAAACAAACTCCCCATCTAAGATAGATGTCTCCGGGTGCCGTCGTCTTATAATCGGCTTCAGCGCCGGCATAAATCTGAACGATCCTAAGCTCATCCAGATAATGCCTTCAGGCTCAATATATTTGTCCATAAGATCTACGGTCTTTCTATATTCATCCATCCAGTTACTGTGCTGTATAATAGGATCAAAATGAAATCCTATGGTAAACCCTTCTGACTGGCACTCGCGTGCACATTCAAGTCTCCGGGTCAAACTCACCGCCCCGTGTTCTTCCCGGCAAGATATAAAAGGACTGTTGAGGGACCACGAAACAATTATCCTATCCCTGTATTTTGACCCAAGAAGGCCCGCGGTATTTGCCGTCTTGGTCTTAAGCTCCAGCACCGTATTTTTTCTTTCTGAAAACCCTCTAAGGATCGTTTCACTCCATCTGATAATCGGATCAAGGGCGAGGCTGTCAGTGAATTCTCCTGTGCCCACTCTGAAGATCTTGTCAGGGTCGCTATCTATGGTCTGAAAAACCTGGCCAAGCTGTTCTTCTAAATTAACATGAACCCTCAGATTGGGTCGGTTAAAATATGTCTGAAGGATACAGTAGCTGCAATCCAGAGGGCAGTTTGTTCCCACGTTTAGGATCTGGTATCCGCAACAGATATACTCCTTGGTCCCTGGACATGGTTTAAGAAACTCCCCCTGATAGGATACGAGATGCATGGTATCCTTGCCCATATCCCTTTTCAATTCGTTTGAAACGCAGGCAACTTCCTCAGGGCCGTCATCCTTTTCCGCCCTGACAGGTATATCTTTTAACTGCAACAGAATTGATTTTGTGGACTTGTATTTCTGAACCCCTTCATCCAAAATTATTCTGTCTATTCCTGTTGGCATCAGATATTTATAATCTCTAACCTGGATAAATTGGGGAAGAAAAGGTCTCACGCAAAGACGCCAAGACGCAAAGAAAACCTACAGTCTATTCGCAACCCGTGAAATGCAAACAAAAACAATTCGTTCCGGCACCTGCCTTTCAACCTTCTGTAAATGTGATATGCCGCATCAGCAACGATCTTCGCAATTTCGTTCTCAGTCATGGTTTTTTATTTTTGCGTCTTTGCGTGAGGAAACTGTTATTTCTTCTTTTTCCAAGGATCTCTTAAGCTGTCAATATCCTCCCTCATAAAATTCTCCAGCTTCTCCCTTAATGATTGACCATCTTTAAAAAGGACTTCGAGACGATAATAAGGGGACTCAAAAGAGGGAGAATGATCGATTTTGACTGTTTTTCCGAGATTCAACCTGGAAATCATTTTTTTGAACTTTCTTTCCGCCTTTGATACTGATGGGTAACGTTTCATCCTGAGATAACGGATCAGCGCCCTCCCCTTTTGAGGATTGTTCATACGGGTATCTGAATTTATCTCTTTTATTGATTGATCGTCTAAGAAATCGGGAATAGGTCTGCCCTGAATATGGGATAAATCAACTGTATATTCAATTAATTGCCTCTGTTGGTTAACGGTTAACTTAAGATTTGATATAAGATCAATAATGGACGATCTTGAGATCGAATCAATATCGAGGAGCATGATTGCATTCCTCAATGACAGTTGCCCGCACGCAATAGATTCTCTGACCCGAACTTCCATCTCCTCCTCAATCTTCAAATAGGAAGAAAGGGTGGCCCTATTGGATGGAAGGCCGAGAAACGGCATATAGTGCTCCACGATTTCCAGGGTTTTGATCCAGGGAATGAGACGTGCCAGAACCATCCCCTTCTCCACGTCATTAAGTTTTCTTACAGCAAGATTGTCATAGAGATTCAGAAGGAGGCATTCAACCGGCAGGATATCATCTCCTGATAAGATCCGACATCCTGCGCCATCTGCCTTCAAGGATTTCAACGCCTTTATCCTGCGATATCCAATAATAATGGTGATGCTTCCCTGGTTGTCCCTTTTCAATAACGGCGGGTTAATCAGCCCAACCTTTTCGATAGACTGAATCAGAGGGTTGAGATCGAACCCAAAACTCATGCAGCATGGACCGGGAGAATCATCAATATCCCTCAAAGGCACTGGCTGTGGTATAAGCTCTGAAATATTATCAATATCCATCATTCTCCTGAGACCTTTCCTGTTTCGGGTTCAGAGGTTCAAAGGTTGAATTCTCCTCGCGGTACGTCATTTTGTAAACGTTTTGTAGGGAAAAACCGACCGCTTCCACATCCCCACAAACCTGCCCACCATTGCCGACATCTTGGGATATGCCCATTTCGTACATGACAGGCGTGTCAGGCGTGTCTGGAACATGGTATTTGGCAATCATGTAGCAAAACCCGCTCTCTGGCCCTAACCCTGAATCCCGCTTTCAGCGGGAAACCCTGAACCTGGTACCTTTCCGAGTTATGGATGTTGGGGAGGCGAGCGAGCCCTTTAGGGTGAGCTCGCGAAGCCTCCCCAACT
>JACNJD010000254.1 GCA_014382715.1 Candidatus Desulfacyla euxinica
GTGGAAATTGGCAGGGAAGGTTTTCGGTGGCGTCGGCATAGTCGGTATATTTCTCCCATTGTTGCCGGCGTTTCCCTTATTATTATTGGCCGCTTTTTGTGAAGACAAAGCAGATGGAAGCACAACCTGATTTCAGCGTTAAGAACTTTACTCCGGGGCGTCTCCGCGTGGCGTTTCCCACTCTTGTATCCAATAAAGAGCTGACCCGGAGTATGAAGGTGTATTTGACTAACGGGCGCGGGGTAACCCGTGTGACCGCAAATCATTATTGCGGAAGCATAACGATTTACTATAATCCCGAAATCGCGGAAAAAAACTCTTTTATCGACATGTTAAACAATGTCACGTGGGATAAGCTGGCACAGTTAAACGATCAGTCTCTCATAAATCGAGAAGAGGACGACCACAAGAATCAGCCTTCCAAAGGCAAAAGAAAGAAAGGCCTCTGGAACATTTGGAATTTGGCAGGCAGTTTTTTTGTCGGCGTCGGCATAGTCGGTATATTTCTCCCATTGTTGCCGACAGTGCCTTTATTGATAATAGCCGCATTCTGTTATTGGAGAGGCTCACCAAAGTTTTATAACTGGCTTATTAATCTTGGGGCCGTGGGTAAATTGATTAAGGATTTCCGCGAGGGGAAAGGGCTTCCAGCCAAAGCCAAATTCCATGCAATTTTGTATATGTGGATTTCAATGGGAATTTCGATTACCTTCTTCGTGTCCAACATGGCCTTAAAAATGACGGTGGTGCTAATCGGCATCGGTGTCACCGTTTATATCCTGCGTATCAAAACCTCTGATTTAGGCAGTGAACATTGAGATCGCCAGCGGTAAATACAGTTTTTTCAAGATGTTACAGCGTCATAATAGATCCCAGGGTCAGATTTATTCTGGCCACCATCGGCGGTCTTCTGGTCTATTATTTTCTCCCCCATAAAATAGAATTTGAAATCCGACTACTTCTGGCCTGGGACGTGTGCGTACTTTTTCTTCTCTTCGTTATCCTGATAATGATGAAGAACGCTGATGCTGAACAGACATTGCGGCGCGCCCAAGACCAGGAGCCGCGAAATATCGTCACCTTATCATTTACAGTTATAATTTGTGGAGCATCCTTGGTGACGGTCGCCTTCATGCTCAACGATGGCCAGGAGTGGAAGACGGTCCCGGCCAATGTTCACTTAGGCCTCTGTACTGTTGCCATCTTCTGTGCCTGGTTCTTATTGCATGCTTTTTTTGCCCTGCATTATGCCCGAATGTATTATGACGAAATCGATGAAGAATCAGAGGGCGATTATAAAAAAGGGTTGGAATTCCCGGGGGGTAAACTCGTCGACTACTGGGATTTCATGTACTATTCCTTTACCATTGCCATGTGTTACCAGACCTCCGATGTATCCGTATCAAGCGCCCCCATGCGCAGGCTGACACTCATTCACTCGATCCTTTCCTTTATATTCGTTGCCTTAGTTATCGGACTGGTTGTAAATGTCGTGTCCAATCTTGCCTGACACAAGGGTCAAGAAACACTCTGTTTTTTCTCATAAATCAGCAAAATCCTGATATTGGTTTGCGTTCACATCCGCAATCCGCATTCCGAAATCATAAATCAACAACTATGATATTGAAAAAGGGCGGTTAACCTGCTATCAAAAGTCCAAACAAAAATAGGGAGTGCATCCTGACAAAAAGGAATTCAAACTTTGACAAACAAAATTGATTATAAGAAAGTCCTGAATCCTGCCCAGTTAGAGGCAGTAATATCCTTAGACGGCCCTATCCTTGTCATAGCAGGGGCCGGGAGTGGCAAGACCAGAACCCTGGTTTACCGGGTAGCCCGTTTAGTGGAATCCGGCGTTCCCCCTGAATCAATCCTCCTTCTGACCTTTACGAGAAAGGCTGCCCAGGAGATGTTGGACCGCGCATCCAGCCTTGCTGACCCACGATGCACGTTCGTTTCAGGAGGCACATTTCACTCCCTTGCCTTCAAGATCCTCAAAAGCCATGCCGAGGCCTTGGGATATGCCAACTCCTTCACGATCTTGGATCGGTCCGACATGGAAGAGGTCCTCCGCTCCCTCATCCCTGAACTTCAAATGCCAAAAAAGGCGCAGAGATTTCCTAAGAGGGGCACATTGGCCAATATCCTGAGCAAGGCCGCTAATCTGCAGGAACCGGTTGAAGCATTCATATTAGAGGAATATGGGCAGTTCCTTGAGGTTGCACCGGAGATAGGGAATTTGGGACGATTGTACGCAGATTATAAGAAGACCAATCAGTTGATGGATTACGACGACCTTATCATCTCCTTACAAAGGCTTTTAGGCGAGAACAGTGCAATCCGCACCGAGTTGAGCCGGAAATACAGCCATATAATGGTAGATGAATATCAGGACACCAACGCAATTCAGGCGGATATCGTAAAAGGACTTGCCCATGACCACCGCAATGTCATGGTGGTGGGAGATGACTCCCAGTCCATATACTCGTTCAGGGGCGCCAATTACCGGAATATGCTTGATTTTCCGGCCTTTTTTCCAGAGACAAAGATAATCAAACTGGAACAGAATTACCGTTCCACACAGCCTATTCTTGCCCTCACAAACGCCCTTATGGATCAGGCCGATGAGAAATATACCAAATGCCTTTTTACTGAGCGTGGCGGGGGTGAAAAACCGAAGGTCATTGATACGAGAACAGAACATGAGCAGGCCCTTTTGATCTCTAACCACCTGAAACAGCAAATGTCAGAGGGACATTCAATCGAAGACTTCGCTGTCCTGTTCCGGGCCGCTTATCATTCCTTTGAATTGGAGGCCGAGCTGACCCGGCAGAAAATCCCCTATGTGAAGTATGGCGGTTTCAAATTCCTGGAGTCGGCCCATATCAAGGATTTTCTGGCCCACATGAGGGTCGTTGTAAACAGGGATGAAGCCATAAGCTGGATTCGGATACTCAGACTTGTAAAGAACGTGGGAATGGGGAAAAGCCAGGCCATTATCAAATGGATGAAAAACGACCAAATCCCTCTTCAGAAGCTTGCAGAATGGCCCGGAGCCCGAAAAAAAGACAGCGGCTTAAAGAGCTTAGGCAGCCTATTAGGTCATCTGACATCAAAAGAGATTGAGCCAAAAGAAGCTGTTGAACAGGTCATGGAGTATTATCTTCCCATCTTGAAGGATAAATTTGACGATTATCCGAGACGCCAAAAAGAACTTGAGCAGTTGGCCCCTATGGCAAACCGATACAGAAAACTGCGGGGGTTTCTGGACGATCTGGTTTTAGAACCTCCCGCCAGCTACGCAGATATAGACCAGGAAGAAAGAGGGAAGACACTTACCCTGTCTACAGTTCACTCCGCCAAGGGACTTGAATGGCCGGTGGTCTTTATAATATGGGCTATGGAGGGGAGATTTCCTGCCTCCATGGCATACAGCAATCCCCTGGATCTCGAGGAAGAGCGCCGTCTTATGTATGTGGCGGCCACCAGGGCCAAGGACCACCTGCTCATCACATATCCGAGCCACGAATCTGTACCGGTGTGGGCAAATTATGGCGGTGTCGGGAACGGACTGTCCTCCTTTATTTCTGCCATCCCGGGAGATCTCTTTTCGCACGAAAAAGGGAGATATCAGGCATTCCCGAGAGGGAGAAAAACGGGGAAGCGGCAATTTACAACATCCTTGGAACCAAAGAGTAAATCTTCCCCGTTCTCACAGGGCGATAGGGTAAGACATCCCGCCTTCGGACCAGGTGTTGTTTCAAGGCTTGTATCAGGCAATAAGATGGAAGTACTTTTCAAAAACTTCGGAAAAAAACTGCTTCATTTAGAATACACCACCTTGGAAAAGATCTGAGAGATTGACCCTTGGGATTGATGATTGTTGATTGAAAAAACAACTGAATGACAAATAACCAATACCCAGTACCCAATACCCAGTACCCGATACCAAACCCGCAACCCGTAACCAATAACAAATTCAAGCTCATGAAAAACGGCAAAACAACATATCAGGAGTCAGTCAACTACCTTTACGGACTTCAGAAATACGGCATTAAATTCGGGCTTTCAAAGACCAGCAACCTGTTAAAGACTTTCGGAAACCCCCATAAAGGCCGGCGATATATACACATTGCAGGGACCAACGGCAAAGGATCGGTGGCAGCCTTTATTGCTTCCATACTGAAAGAAACGGGCCTTAAGGTGGGCTTCTATTCTTCTCCCCATCTTGTACGATTTACCGAACGTTTTAAAATAAGCGGTGAAGAAATTGACCAGGGCAAGGCCATGGAGTTAATCGAGGAGTTGCGAACTGCCTTTTCACCGGAAGAGCCTCCCACCTTTTTCGAGGCAACCACAGCCATGGCACTGATCTATTTCGCCCGCGAAAACACCGACCTGAGCATTATGGAGGTGGGCATGGGGGGACGTCTCGATGCCACTAACGTGATCACTCCACTGGTTTCCGGGATCACCAATATCTCCATGGAGCATCAGGACTTTCTCGGGAACCGTCTATTGGATATTGCCAAGGAAAAGGCGGGCATTATCAAGAGAGGGGTTGATGTAATAACCGCTGCCACCCAGTCTCCCGTGATAAGGACCCTGGAAGCTACAGCCCGAGACAGAGGCGCCCCCCTGTGGCGGGTGGGAAAAGAGATAAGATACCGGACCACCGCCACCGGCTTTCATTACAGCGGCCCGGGGCTCAGGTTGAGGGGACTCCGTCTCGGCCTGAAGGGCATGATGCAAACCCGTAATGCCGCGTTAGCATTAGGGATTATCGAAAAACTGGTCGAAAAAGGGATCGCAGTTTCTGAGGAAGATATCAGAAAGGGGTTGCGGAACACTGCCTGGCCGGGGCGCATGCATATCGTGGGGACGAGTCCAACAATTTTGTTAGACGGGGGCCACAATCCCGCTGCGTTAAGGGCATTGGCCCATTCCATAAGAAACGGCTTCAAATACAGACGACTGGTCCTGGTGATAGGGGTAATGGCAGACAAAGAGATCAACCAGATGCTGCGGGCAATTATTCCTTTGGCCGATTATCTGATCTGCACAAGGCCTGTGTATTCCAGGGCAGCCGAGCCTGAGATCCTGATGGCAAAGGCCGCCCCCTTCGAGAAACCAGGAGAGATGGTACCCTTCCTGACCGATGCCCTGACTAAGGCAAAAGAGATGGCCGATCCCCGGGACCTCATCGTGGTCTGCGGCTCTCTCTTTACCGTTGGCGAAGCTCTCACCTATTTTGACCCTGAAACCTATTGAAACAACTAAGGGCTCGCACAAAAATAAGTTCCCAGAATTGGCGCCCAGATTTAGGTTAGATTTGGCTGAGCCGATTGAGCAAAACCAAAGAAATAGTCGGACTATTTCGAGGATTTTGCGATTGAGGCCCGGACAAAGATAGCCTGAAGATGGGATGCGAAAATGTGAAGTTGTTTTTGCGCGAGCCCTAAGCCCTATTTGGCGATCACTTCCTCAGGTATCTTCCTTGTGAGGATATCCACAGCTTCTTCCACCATCTCATCGAGGACCTGTTTGGCAGGTTTAATTTCGTGGATAAGCCCCGATACCTGTCCTGCCAGTCCTCCCACGTGGTCCATTTTATCGGCTTCGATAAATCTCCAGAGGAGCGCGGAAGATAAAAGGACCTGGTTGGGGAAGGGGAGTGGCTCGAGTCCGGAATCATCCCAGATTCTGTGAAATTTGTTATAGTTAGCCCGCAGGGTTTTACCGGTATAGGCAGTGCTGACACGGGTACCTTCATCAGTGGAATCCAGTATGCGCTGTTTATTTACGTCCAGGGCTCCCCCCTCATCTGTGGCCAGGAAACGGGTGCCCACCCATATACCCACGCAGCCCATGGCTAATGAGGCCGCAAGACCACGGCCGTCACCAATACCGCCCGCCGCGAGGACAGGCACAGAACCCACCACATCGAGGACCTGGGGCAGCAGGGCCATGGTCCCTATCCGTCCAGTGTGTCCGCCGCCCTCGTGGCCCTGTGCCACAAGGAGGTCTGCACCTGATTTGGCTATACGACGACCGTTCTTGGTGTTTCCCGTAATCCCGAGGACCTTCATTCCCACAGCATGGGCATCTTCCACCATAAAGCCCGGATTACCCAGCCCCGCACAGAAGAGGGGGACCTTTTCTTCAATGCATACCTGGATAGCTTCCTTGGGTCGCATGGTGGTAGTATTCATTTTCAGCATAACCTCAACATCAGGGAGACCCATCTCTTCCACTACTTTTTTGAACCATTTTAGATGAGGCTCCGGTAATGTCTCAATGACCCGATTGAGAGGCAGCTCCTCGATCCCTTCCATTCCCATGGCGTTTCTTGTGGCAAGACGCGGCGGCAGGAGAAGGTCAACGCCGTAGGGTTTATCCGTCTGGGCCTTGATCTCCCGGATTGCGACCCTGAGTTCATCAACGGTAAAACCACTTCCTCCAAGCACCCCAAGACCGCCGGCCTCTGAAACGGCCACAACCAGTTCAACAGGCGCCCCCGTCTTTTCGCCAATAAGTGTCGGCCCCATTCCTGCGCTCAGGATGGGATATTCAATTCCCAGAATGTCACATAATTTTGTTCGAAGTACTTTTTTTCCCATTTGATGCTCCTTTCCAAAAAATGATATGATTTGATAACCTATTCATGTTGTATCCAATCAACAAATGGTCACAATACAGATCGTTTTGCAGGGCGCGATTTCACGTCCCATCCTGCAGATCAGAGATCCAGCCTACATCACGCCAAGATCCCCCCATTCATACTGGACAATGGCCACCATGGTCATGGCAGCTGTCTCAGACCTCAGGATCCTGTTTCCGAGGGTAACAGGGATAAAACCAGCGTCCGCAGCCAGTTCAATCTCTTTTCCTGCAAAACCGCCTTCAGGACCTACCATTCCGACGAACTTCCCTTCCCGTGATGAGCCCCTGAGCAGCCCTTTAAGGTCCGTTGCCCCTTCTCCCTCCCACAAGATTGCCTTGATGCATCTCTTTTCTTTCCATTTTACGCTCAATTCCCCGAAAGTCAGTGGAAAGTCTATTTGAGCCGGAACGGCCCTGCCGGACTGCTTTGCAGAGTTTTTGGCTATCTCGCGCCAGTGTCTCATCCTGTTAGAAAGTCTTTCAGTTTTTATCATGGTTATGGTTCGCAAAGAGGAAAAAGGGTGGATGTGATCAACGCCTAACTCAGATGTCTTCTGAATCAGGTAATCCATCGGACCGGATTTCAAAAGGGCCTGGCAGAGGGCTATTGTTACTGGCGAGGGGGGCGGCTTTGGAAGAGGTTTTTCAAGGACGACCTTGACCCCCTGGCGCGTGGCAGACTCAATAGAGGCCAGGAAACGGCTGCCCTTACCATCCATGATAACAAACCGGTCTCCCGCCTCCATCCTCAAAACCCTTGTCATATGCCTTGCTTCAGGGCCTGTAATAACACATACCCCATCCCGGGCATTCAGATTTTCAACTAAAAAACGCCTCACAGCCTCACATCCATCCGCACATTTTTTATTCCGGGAGACAAAAAACCCCCGTCTTTACGGCGGGGGTATTAAGATTTCTGTCTAAGCCTTATGAAACACGTAATTTAACTGGCCATTAGGCAAAGTGTTAACCTTCGTGGTCATCTCCATACCCACACGGATCTCATCTTCAGGCACGTCTTCTGCTATCCTGCCGAATATCTTATGTTCCCCATAGTCCAAAACAGCAATGGCGTAGGGGAGATCATCTCCAAAGCCTATAGGCGCAAATTCCAGTTTACTGTAGGTGATTAACTTTCCTGTTCCCGATACTTCAACCCATTCCATATCACTGGAAAAACAGTTATGACAATCCGCCCTTGGGGGAAAGAAGAACAGACCGCATTCCTTACAGCGGGTGCCCATTATTTTCCCCTGATCTAAATAATCGATAAAGTCATTAATCTTTGTAATGGAGGTAAAACTTACCGTTCCGAACCTCTTAAACCGGTCATCCACCTCTTTCTTTTTCTTACCCATTATTTTACCTCCCAAGAATGCTGACGTTTCCGTATAGACCAACACCGCCGATATTATGGACCAGCCCTATCTCAGGGTCTTTTACCTGCATCTCACCTGCCTCGCCCCTCAACTGAAGGACTATGGTCCTGATCTGGGATCCTCCGGTGGCCCCGATCGGATGCCCTTTTGAAAGAAGGCCCCCATCCACATTGACCGGGATGCTTCCCTCCTTATAGGTCTCCTTTGCCCTGATCAATTCTTTTCCCTCTCCAGGCTTTGCAAACCCCAGGTTTTCATAGGCCATCATCTCGGCAATGGTAAAACAGTCGTGTACCTCGGCCACATCGATATCCTTAGCAGTAATACCCGCCATTTTATAGGCCTCTTCCCCTGCAGCCTGGGCAACGGTCAAACCTGAAAAAAGATCCCTGCCTGCCAGGTTAACCGTAGTAGATGCGGCACCAAGACCGAGGATCCACACCGGCTTTTTGGAAAAGGCCCTGGTCTTCTCTTCGTTGGCAACTATAACGCAGGAACTTCCATCCGCGTTTGCGCAGCAGTCTCCAACCCTGAGCGGGTTTGCAACCGGATTCGACATAGGGCTCTCAGGATCAGAAAACATATCAAAGGTGACCGGCCTGCGGTAAACGGCTTTCTCATTGATCTGGCCATAAGTGGCCGCCTTTACCCTGATGAGGGCCAGATCTTCAAGGGTTGTACCGTACTGCCCCATATGGCCCCTGGCATACATGGCGTAATAGGCCGGCATCATAGTACCAAACGGGCTCTCCCACTGGATGTCCGCGCCCCGCCCCATCCTCTCCTGTGATTCTGCGGAAGATATCTCTGACATCTTTTGAAAGCCGATAACAGCAACCACATCATGCAGCCCGGACTTTACTAATGAATAGGCAAACCTGAGCCCCATGCTGCTTGAAGAGCATAGGCTCTCCAAATAGCACGTGGGCTGCGGGACAAGCCCGAGATACTCGGCAAAAACACCGGCCGGTGAACGCTGCTTATCATATTCCGGAGCAGAGCAGATGATAGATGCGTCGATATCCTTAGTTGGAATCCCGGCATCCTGCATAGCATCTTTGAACCCTTCAAAGGCCAATTCCCTGATTGAGCCGGGATACCCGCGCACAAAAGAACTCTGTCCGACTCCAATAATTCCTACTTTCCCCATAATAACCTCCAAGTTTTTATTATAAGTGAGTCCCGCCTGGCGGGATGACTAAAGTGACTAAAGTGAGCTAAAATTAAGGAATCCTGTCAATTCTAAAGACCGCTTCGATGGTTGGGCGAGACAAACCTGTCTTTGTTTAAAGCAATATCGCCGAAGGCGTACCACAACTTTAGGCACTTTAAACTTTAGGCATTTTAGGCACTTCAATCCCGCCAGGCGAGATTAGGCACTTTAGGCACTCAAATTAGAGTAAAGCCCTAACGATCTTGAAATATAGAAAAAAACGTGTTCCGGGTCAAGAACAAAAACCAGCGTTCATTGGCGGGGAGACCTCAGAAAAAGTGCTAATAATGCGCCGGTCAGGATTAACCCTCCGGCCAGGACAAATCCCAGGTCAAAGAAACCGGTATCAGCCATCATACCGATTCCCATGGGAATGGCCCCTGCCCCAAAAATAAAGGCAGCGGGAATTGTGAGCGAAATTGCTATATTCCGGGCATTGGGTGGTCCTATTGAAGCGAGCGCAGCAAATCCCGGCGGGAAAAAACACACGGCCATTGCCGGCTGGAGGAAAACGAAGATTACAATCCACTCCCCTCCACTGCCGATCAGAATTGTCATCAGGCCTGTGATCAGAAACACTCCACTCAAGGTAAGTTTTGGCCCAAGCCGGTCGGTAACCCATCCTGCTATAAATGCCATAAACACACCGGAAATCCGTGAGAGGGCCACTAAAGTATTGGCCCAGCTTCGATCAAGCCCCTGTTCAGTCACGAGATAGAGGGGGAGCATAGTATATACGCCCAGGGTCCCACAGATGCCAAAAGTGAAAAGGACTGCCATTATCCAAAAGGCGGGTTCTGCGAAAAGGGCCTTAAGAGATCCAAAATTCGGTGCCTCTCCAAGAAACTCCCCTCCCCTTCCGAGAAAGGCAAAGGCTATCCCGATGAGTATAGAGCCCGTGCCAAAGAAAAGGATAACGACTCGCCATGAAAACCAGATCATAAACAGCTCTGACAGCAATGGAGCAAAAACAAAACCCAAATTCGGGGCCAGTTCATGGATCGCAACCGCTTTGCCCCAGTGCTTAACACTGACCAACGAAGTAAGGGTGGTAATGCCTGATGGGAGATAGATGCCTGCCGCCAACCCGAGGAAGAGTAAACTTAGACGGATTGACCAGAGGCTGTTGCTGAAAGAGGTGCACACAAGGACCACCCCAACGGACAGGGCAGAAACAACTATGGTTCTCTTGTGGGTGAGGCGGCAGGAAATGAACCCTGAGCATAGAAGCGCGATGAAATAGCCCAGAGAGATCAACAAGAACATTGATCCGGCCTGGGTATGGTCCAGACCCAGGTCATTCTCAACAGTCGGCATCAAAGGAGCAAAAACGATTCTTCCTATGAAGTTGAGGAAAAAAATCGTTGTGAGAAAAAGAATCGGGCCTAATTGTGAAAAAAATGTGGGGCTTTCGGGGCTCGGTAGCTTCATGTTCTTAGTTTTCATTCAGGACTATCTAACATGTTGAGCCCAACAAAACAATAGTGAGCGATGAACAAAAAGCACCTGCAAGACACTCAAATATGACACCGCCGAGGTCCTTTACGAGATTTAAAGGCGGTTACCATTGATTGATATTCGCCTCTGAACATGTTAATATGAGAAAATCTGAACAAACCGGTCAAGGCATAATGGAGATCCCGTCTTCAGTGAAGTTATTTCGTCCTAATTTGTGTGAGTTTTAAATCCAAAAAACCACCGTTCACGGGTTCGAGGTTCAGAGGTGCTATGAGGAAAGAACAAATTGGAAAATTGCATGTATTGACGGATACCCTGTTGCAGTCCCGCTTCTCCCACATGGAGCTTGCCAGACAGGCAATTGCCGGAGGAGCGGATACTGTACAGTTCCGCCACAAGCAGGGTCCTACCCGTGAGATGATTCAGATGGCCACAGAGATGAAGCGCTTCTGTAACGAAAAAGACGTCATATTTATAGTAAATGACCGCATAGACATTGCCATCGCTTCTGAGGCAGACGGTGTACACCTGGGCCAGGATGATTTTCCTATCCCTTTGGCGCGGAAACTACTCGGAGATAACCGGATTATCGGCGGTTCGGCAGCTACCATGGGGGAGGCAAAAAAATGTCTCTCTGATGGCGCCGATTACGTGGGATTCGGGCCGGTTTATCCTACCGGATCCAAAGACGATGCTGGCCCTGTTAGCGGAATAGATACCCTGAGAAAGATAGTTGAAACTATCCCTCTGCCGATCATTGCCATCGGTGGTATAGATAAAGGAAACACACCGATGGTTATGAAGACAGGCGCGCATGGGATAGCCGTAATCTCGACGGTTTGCTGCAGAAAGGACCCTCGACGAGCAACCATAGGGCTTTATGAAGCAATCCATTCAGAAAAATCCGGGGGGCGCCATGCCTGAGACCTTGGCTGATATCGGAGAATTTGGTCTGATTGACAGGCTTGACAAACTCCTCAGGGAAGAAGGTGCTCGACTCCCTGAAGACACCCTGGGTATAGGAGACGATTGTGCCTCTTTTCAATCCCGGGCAGGGTACGAGCTTCTAATTACATGTGACTGTATTGTAGAAGGCCGGCACTACCTGCCCCGGTTTATTTCTCCCATGGATCTTGGTCGACGTGCCATGGTCCTGAATATCAGCGACATCGGCGCCATGGGTGGACACACTCTCTATGCACTCGTGTCCTTAGGATTAAGGTCGGATACACCTGTAAAAGACGTAGAGGCTATATACCGCGGATTTATTGCGGAGCTGAACCCATTTGATGCCGCCATTATTGGCGGCAACCTCACCAAATCTGAGGGTGCCAATTTTATCGACATCACCCTGATTGGAGAAATAGAGTCGGGCAAATCGGTCCGCCGCTCCACGGCAAAACCAGGGAACTCAATCCTGGTAACCGGTTATCCTGGCCAGGCAGCCGCCGGATTACACATGCTGAAGGCCATACCTGTTGATGACGTGAGAGCCCACCCCCTGGTGCAGGCCTATAATACGCCATCCCATCGAGCGCGTGAGGGAGAGGCAGTTGCGAAATCTGGTATGGCAACCGCGATGATCGATACCAGCGACGGGCTCTTAGGAGATCTTGGCCATATCTGTGACGAGAGCGGGGTCGGCGCCCGGATAATTCAGGAGAACCTGCCCATAAGCAGCGCATTAAGGGAAGCTGCCGGACTGATGGAACATGAACCGCTCGATTTCGTTCTCCAGGATAGTGATGATTATGAACTTATCATTACGTGTCTTCCCGAAGATGTGGACGGGATCTGCTCCCTGATTACTTCATTGAGCCATATCCCTGTTACAGAGATCGGGGCAATCACCGAGAAAACCCATGGAATCAAATTGGTATCTCATGACGGTATCCTTCGTGAGATTACCCCTTCCGGATGGGATCATTTTGCAAAATAAGGAGGAAAATATGTATGACCAGCAATTAGCACAAAAGGCATCCGAAAATCTCAAGACCCTGCGGGTAAAAAAGCCGTTGATCCATAACATCACGAATTATGTAGTCATGAACTACACGGCAAATGCCCTCCTGGCCTGCGGCGCTTCGCCCGTAATGGCCCACGCATCAGAGGAGGTGGAGGAGATGGTGTCATTCGCAGGGGCCTTAGTCCTGAATATTGGAACCCTTACCAACGCTTGGATCGATTCCATGCTGATTGCGGGAAAAAAAGCCAATGAGCTGAGTATTCCCATCGTCCTTGACCCGGTGGGATCAGGGGCGACCAAGTTCCGCACCGAATCTGCCAAACGTCTTATTAATGAGCTTTCTATAGGCGTGATTCGTGGAAACGCCTCTGAAGTTCTTTCTCTCGCTCAGGAAGGGTCCCGAACCAAAGGGGTAGACTCCATTCACAGTGTGGAAGACGCAGCTGATGCAGCCCTCATGCTTGCTGAAGAGCTTAACACCACTCTCGCAATCACCGGGCCCACAGATCTGATAACTGATGGGGAGCATATCTACAAGGTCTTGAACGGACACGAACTTATGGGTTTTGTAACAGGAACCGGCTGCACGGCCACTGCCCTGATCGGAGCGTTTCTCTCCGTAGATAACGATCCTGTAAGTGCCTCAGCCACCTCATTGGCATACTTCGGTCTCGCAGGTGAAAAGGGGGCGGTCCATTCCAAGGGCCCCGGAACCTTCCAGATAGCCCTGATAGACGCCCTGTTCACCATCAATGAAGAACAGGTCAGAAAAGGGGTCAGAATCGAAAAGCGACCAAGATAAGCCCACATGCCAGGGAGGTCTTCTCCTTACTTTTTTTTTGACTATCCACTGATCTCTCGCTATAGTACCGTCTCAAAGGGACTTATCATGGAAAAACAGCACGGCGCCACACTCTTCCTTGTTTTTTTTATCTGCTCTCTAATCCTGCTCCTGAGGCTCTTCTGGACCTATGTGTCAGCCATTGTGCTGGCACTTCTTTTGGCGAGCGTTTTTTACCCCTTATATTCCTGGGCCAAAAAGGTGTTGCGGGAGCGGGAATTATTAGCATCCCTCTGCATGACTCTGTTTATACTATCAATATTAGTCATTCCGGTAGGATGGTTTATAGGAACCCTCTCTAATGAAGCCTTCGACTTCTATCAACGGAGCAGCAACCAAGTCTCCCTGAAGCAGATCCAGAATATTATAGAAAATGACCCTGTCTGGGCTCAACGATTCAAAAAACTCGGCAAAATAACTGGCCTTACCATAACTCCTGAGACCGTTGAGGAGTTAGCCAGCTCAATCGGGAAGAAAGTGGGTTTGTTTCTTTATAGCCAAATCAGATCAATGGCATCTAACCTCCTAAGCTTCCTGATCCACTTTTTCTTGATGATGATGACCATTTTTTATCTTTTTCGGGACGGCCCCCGGCTCAAGGACTATCTTATCCAGTTGATGCCGGTCCCTAAGGAACAGCTCGAAAAGGTGGTCAGCAAGTTTCAGGAGATGGGAAGCGCTATCATTGTTGGCAATGGCATGTCAGGGATCATTCAGGGGGTATTTGGGGGTTTTGGTTTTTTCTTTTTTGGGTTGGGCTCTCCCTTTCTATGGGGTACGGTTATTACCTTTATGGCATTCCTCCCCATCGTGGGCGCCACCGCAGTCTTTGTCCCGGCCACTGTCTTTATTATGCTGACAGGGAATATGGGGCTCGGGTTAGGCTATCTGATCTACAACCTCTGTTATAGTTCCATTGTTGAGTATCTGGTCAAGCCCAGGCTGATCGGCAAGGGCATGCAGATGAATTCACTCCTTGTATTCATAGGCATTTTAGGGGGGTTAAAACTATTCGGCATATTAGGGATCATTTACGGTCCTTTAATTATGACTGTATTTCTGACATTGGCGGAGATATACAGGCTCGAATACAAAAAAAGCGCAATCTGAACGAATCTGTGTTTCTGAAACACCCGAATATTGCAGGAGAATGCAACATGGACACTGAAAAAATCCTTAGGGGGAAAAGAATCTTGATCGTTGACGATGAGGAGGACATTCTTGAGTTTCTGACTGAACTATTGGGGGTATGCAAAATCGACAGGGCATCAACCTTTGAAGAGGGGAAAAAGCTCCTTGAATCCCATTATTATCACGCGGCGGTCCTCGACATTATGGGCGTCCGTGGATATGAGCTTTTGGAGATTGCAAATACGAGAGGAATCCCTGCCCTTATGCTGACCGCCCACGCCCTGTCACAGGACAATCTGAAAAAATCATTTAAAAAAGGGGCATCCTATTATGTGCCCAAGGATGAAATCGGCAAGGTGGACGTATTCTTAGCAGACATCCTTGAGGCCATAGATGAAAAGAAAAACGTAATTGTCAAATGGTATGAAAGGCTGAGCGGCTTTTGTGACAGGAGGTTCGGCCCTAACTGGAAAGACGACGACCCTGACTTCTGGGATTCGCTCATGAAATATTGACGGCCTCGTAAAAAGTCCCCAAGCCCGTCACCCCCGCCCCGCATCAAGTGCGGGATAAACTGCAGCGGGGGTCCATAAACCACTGATGCTACTGGATTCCCGCGTTCGCGGGAATGACGAAAACGTGTCAGTGACTTTTTACGAGTTTGTCAAATATTGACACCGATGTAAAAAATCTTTTTCACATGGATTTAGGAATTTTGAATTGAGGCCCCAGTGAAATAGAAAGGAAGGGGCATTTCACGGGGTAAAAATTGAGGGATTGAAGGAGGATCAAAGATGGCAAAACAAGGCGTTGGTATCACAATTACACAACATATCCTGAACCAGCAACGACAGAAACCTGAGGCAACCGGTGGTTTTACCACCTTGCTCTACGAATTGATCGTTGCGGCAAAGGTAATTTCCAGGGAAGTAAACAAGGCAGGCCTTGCGGACATCTTAGGTGCAACAGGGATAATCAATATCCAGGATGAACAGGTCCAGAAACTTGATGTATTTTCTGATAAGATAATCATAGAACGTATGCAGCATATCGGTCAGCTTTGCTGTATGGGCTCTGAAGAGGATGCAGACCTGATCGAGATCCCTTCTCAGTATCCTAAAGGGAACTATATCATAGTTTTTGACCCCCTTGACGGCTCTTCAAATATTGACGTCAATGTAAGCATCGGTACCATCTTCGGGATTTATAAGAAAAAGAGTGATGCAACCGATATTGATCTCCTCATGGATGATGTCCTTCAGCCGGGTCTTAACCAGGTTGCAGCAGGATATTTCATTTATGGCTCAAGTACCATGATGGTCTACACCACCGGAGATGGGACAGGTGTGCATGGGTTTACCCTTTACCCGAGCGTTGGGGAATTCCTCCTCTCTCACGAAAACATCCGCATTCCTGAAAGAGGAAAGACCTACAGCGTCAATGAAGGAAACCACGCCTACTGGGACGAAAAGACCCTCACTCTAATGGATTATTTCAAGGCAACAGACAAAAAGAGCGGCCGGCCCTACACCTCGAGGTATATTGGAAGTCTGGTAGCCGATTTCCACCGCAACCTACTTAAAGGGGGCATCTTCATGTATCCCGCGGACAACAAGGACCCGAAAAAGCCGTCAGGAAAGCTGCGACTGATGGTGGAAGCCAATCCCCTGGCAATGGTTGTAAGGGAAGCAGGGGGATATGCCAGTGATGGAAACGGTCCGATCCTTGAGATAGAACCAGAGGAACTTCACCAGAGGGTGCCGCTCTATATCGGAAGCAAAGAGGACGTCGAACTGGCTGAGAGATTTATAAGTGGTAAGGGTGGGAAAAGATGAACGTCGAACATCGAATCAAGAAATACCAACTTTAGTCACTTTAGTTCACTTTAGGCACTTTTTAAGGTCTCCGGGGTCACACTTCATCATTTGCTTTTCACGAAATAAAACCTCTCTTCCGGCAGTTGGATGCATGTGAGCCTGTTCCCAAACACGGCCCCTGTATCCAGACCTATTTTGTTGTCCATTACCAAAGGCCTAAAGAAAGGGGTGTGACCGAAGACAACCTTTTTTCCGAAATCATAGTCCGATGAAAGAAACGGCTCACGAATCCAGGTCATGTCCTCCTGCGTCTGACGTTCGATATCTACTCCGGGCCTGAAGCCGGCATGAACCAGATAATAATCCCGGAGTTCCATAAACGGCTTGAGTGAACGGTAGAAAGAGATGTGGTCTGGCGGAACCAGAGGCCCCTCCCCTTCCGGATTTTCTGCTGAATAGTTTCTAAGTGTTGTTAATCCCCTGTTCGCAATATAGAGATCCTGTTCCTCACCGGAGAGATAATTGAGCAGCATGGCCTCGTGGTTACCTAACAGGCAACTCACATGCGGGTAATTCCGGATCAGGCTAATGATGCAGTCAACCACTCCCTTTGAATTCGTCCCCCTGTCAATACAGTCACCGATAAAAATAAGCGCATCTTGTCCCGGTCGCCACGGGATTTTGTCCATGAGCCTCTTCAGCATATCAAGGCATCCGTGTATATCTCCTATAATAAATGTCTTTTCGTTATCCATCAAAACCCAAAGATAATAGGAGCTCGTTCCCTCGAATCAAGGCGGTTCAGCCCGGCGTCTCTCGCTGCACTCACGGCTCTCCTGAATTCCTCTGACGTGAGCCGCCGGTTGATCAGCCCATCTGCATCAGCATTGCCGCATGGCCTGTACTGATCCATCACGTTGACGTATGTATCCAACGATATCTCATTTGCCAGGAAACCCATAACCCCATCCGTTCCGGCCAGGTCATTGGGCATAACAAGATGTCTTATGAGCAGTCCCTGAACTGCAATACCTTCACTATCAACCAACAGATCGCCTACCTGACCATGCATCTCCCTTATGGCAGCTTTGGCACGTTCTCTGTAATCAGACGCCTTGCAAAACCGTTCTGACCATTTATCATCCCAGAATTTAAAATCAGGCATATAGATGTCAAAAACCCCGTCTAACAGGGCTAAGGTCTCCACGTTTTCATACCCGCCCGAATTATAGACCAGGGGTAGATTCAGGCCCTGTTCAATGGCCGGAATCAGGGCTTCCAGGATCTGCACAATAGTATGGGTCGGTGTGACAAAGTTGATGTTATGACAACCTTTCTCCATTAACTCGATCATCATGGCAGCAATCTGGGGAGGCTCCACCTCCACCCCTTCATTCAGGTGACTGATATCATAGTTCTGGCAAAAGCTGCAAAGGAGATTGCAGGAACTAAAGAATATGGTCCCTGAGCCACTATTCCCTACCAGGGGGGCTTCTTCACCAAAATGGGCGTTGAAACTGGCAACCCTGGCCCGTTTCCCGGTGCGGCAATACCCCATCTCCCCGTCCAACCGGTTTACGCCGCATTGACGGGGACAAAGACGGCAGGACTTCATTAAAGCCAATCCTTTTTCAATCCGGGCCTCAAGCCCCCCATCGCTATAAAGCTTTAACAGCGATTTTCGCGTAGTTTTAACCGCCATATGATATAAGATTTGTTGCGAGTTAGATTATTAATAAAACATCATCTATCTGTTATTATTATATTAATTTGTCAAATGGACCGTTGCGAAGTTTATAATATCACATGTAAATGCGTGGCGCGAAAATCGGAGTTTAAGCTTAAAGTTATCATTTCAGAGAAAGAAATACACGAAAAAAACATCGATGAAATAATGAAGAATTCCTCTCATTTAATCGGGACGTTCTGAATACCGGAGGTCAATTTTCTTATCGAGGCGTTCGCTTTTAACCTTTTAAGATATTGCAAAAATTAGACATAAAGTTTATGATTCAGAGTATATTGATGAAAAAAAAGTGCCAATAACATTGGCTTGAAAAGACCGAGGCCCTACCCATTTTTTTTGAGCATAGGGAAAAGGATAATATAACGAGGAGAAGATAATGCCAAAGGGAAACTGCGAGTTCAAAGGTACTGGCAGAGAGTATCTGGGTGTTTTTGTCATCCACCTCTTTTTGCTCAGCATGATCACTTTGGGCTTCTACTCTCCATGGGCCTGGGTAAGGCTTTTCAAACTGAGAGCATCGCATACCGTTATCAGCGGAAAAAAGGTCATTTTTAATGGCACAGGCCTTAAATTCTTTGGCGTTTGCCTGCTGAATGGCCTTTTCATAATCATTACTCTCGGGATTTACTTTCCCTGGGCAATCTGCAGGATCTCGAAGTGGAAGGCCAAGAATACCTTGGTGGGCGGCAAACAGAGCGACTTCGTGGGCACAGGAGGACGTCTCTTTATTTTTTATCTGGTGCATCTCATGATACTGCCGATGCTGACCCTTGGGGTATACTATTTCTACGGCATCTACAGGTATTATGCTTGGAAAGAAGAGCATATGAAATATGGAGGGGAAAAAACCTCCTTTGGCTCTGGCTTTTGGGGGCTGATGAAAATATTCCTCGCTTCCTCGCTGATCTGGCTCCTTCTGCCAATAGCTGCCCAGTTTCTGTCCCAGCCTTCCATTGATTTGTACGCGCTGATTATTCTTATCCTTCTGGCCCCGTGGTTTATCTGTATGTTTTTCAGATGGCAGGTCAAAGGTCTTACCGTGGGCGATGGGAAGGATGTTCAGCACTTCCCGCCCGTTAGGACAGGCTTTTTACTGATAGCCGTTATCATACTCATAGAACTCTTTTCTCTTGCCGCAGCCGGTATGTTTATAAAGGACCGCTATAAATTGAATATCACGGATATCAGCAGCCTTGTCCAATTCATTGAAATGACGACAAAAGACCTGAAAAAATCGGAGGTCATAAGGGTGCCAGTGAAAAAGCCTCCCAGGATAATTGCCACTAAGCCCGACAAAAAAGATCTCCCCAAAGCGGCACCAAGCAAAGAGGTCTTTATACCAAAATCAGCCAAGAAGGTCTCGCCTGGAAAACCTCCAACCGAGAAGATCCTGTCTGAAAAGCCCGCAATCAAGAAACCCCATTTACCTGCCCTGTCTTCCCCGGATGAGAAGCCCGTTCTAAAGTCTATGGACTATGATAAAGAGATACGAGCGCTTGACGAATTTATCACGAAGGACAGACAAAACGCAGAACTCTATTATAGCCGCGGCTGTTTATATGAGCGGAAAGGAGACCTGGATAAGGCAAAAAAAGATTTTACCAAATCCATTGAAATCAACAATCGTGTCAGCGATACCTATTATAACCGGGGACTGGTTTTTGTGAGGAAAAAGCAATACGCCCTCGCCATTAAGGATTTTGATAGAGCGATAGAACTGGATTCGCAGGCTGCTGACGCCTATTGCAACAGGGGAAGCGCCAATTATCAGCTGGGCAAGAGTGATCTCGCCATAAGAGATTACAATGAGGGCTTAAAAATTAATCCCGATGATGCCGATCTCTATTATAACAGGGGTGTAGTTCATCTATCTAAAGGGATGAGAAAAGATGCAAAAGCGGATTTCAAAAAAGCGGCCATGCTGGGGCATGTATTGGCCTCAGAAATGATATCAAAACAGAAATAGGGGCATTTGGGGTGCAGAGCAAATATTGACAAACTCGTAAAAAGTCAGAAATCACTTGTTTTTGTCATTCCCGCGAACGCGGGAATCCAGGGAAATCATCCCGCGGCGGGACTGGACTCCCGCTTTCGCGGGAGTGACGGCCTTGGAGACTTTTTACGAGACCATCAATATTGATTCTTAAAATCTGCGGTTTCTGTTTCCCATTTTGAACTCATACTTTAATAGCCCAAAATAGATAGGAAAATCCAACATATGACAGAAATGGCTAAAGAAACACATTTCGGACCTGTGCTGTTCATTCCAGGTGAAAACCGCGGGAGATATCCCAATTGTCATTCCATTTATATAGAGGGCGACAAAGTGCTAATTGATCCTGCTTCGGACAGGGAGCGGCTTATTCAACTCAGAAAAGATCCCGGGATCGAAGCTGTCTGGCTCACCCACTGGCACGAAGATCATTTCATGCATTTAGATCTGTTTGATGACATCCCTCTCTTGATTTCAGAGCAGGACGCGCCGCCCCTCTCCGATCTCGAAATTTTTATGGATGCCTATGGGATGGGTGATAATCATGCGCGTGAGTACTGGCGTCCCGTATTAGAGCAGGCGTTTCATTTCAAGCCACGCAGGCCAAAACATTTCTTACGGGTTGGAGATGTCATTCATCTGAAAAGCGGTACGGTTGAAGTTATAGGTACGCCGGGTCATACACCCGGGCATGTTTCCTTCTTTTTTCCAGGTCCTGAAGTATTGCTCCTCGGCGACTACGATCTTACAAAGTTCGGGCCATGGTACGGTGATCTCAATTCGAGCATCCGCGAAACCATAAACTCTGTAGAGCGTTTGAGAAAGGTCCCTGCCAGGATATGGCTTGCATCCCACGAGACCGGTATATTTGAAGAAGAGCCCGGGACCATATGGGATGAATATCTATCGGTTATTGCTGAGAGGGAAGGAAAACTCATTGATCTATTGAAAACCCCACGAACCTTGGAACAAATCGTGGCAGCGTGCATAGTCTATGGCAGGCCAAGGGAACCGAAGATGTTTTTTGAGCTTGGTGAACGGGGCCACATGAAAAAACATTTGGAAAAGCTTATGAAAGAAGGCCTGGTCGTGAAAGACGGGGATTATTATATTACATCTCAATGAGCCGTTAATTGCGAGTTGAGGAATTGAAGACAATATACCTCTTCTAATTCCTCATTCTCTAAATTTTTACCCCGTGAAATGCCCTTTTCTTTCTATTTCACTGGGGCCTAAATCCTTTAATTTGATTTATCCAAAAGGAGGTCAGCAAGATTATGACAGATAGTTCATTAGATGAGAAATATAAATCAGCCGCAGGAGTTGTCTGCAAACAGGGGATGTTCCCCTTCCCGGTTAACGAAACGACGATCTCTATTATGAAGCACGTTGTAGAAGACAACAGAGATGAGCTGGATTTCATCTGCGCGTTCAATCAAAAGTCTTCCCAGACCTTGGAGGAGTTGCGCTCATCGAGCTTGTTCTCTGAGGAGGAGATCGACCGATTCGGGACGAGCCTTGCCAGAAAAGGGCTGATATTTAACCAGCCTAATTCTGCGGGGGTTATGGTCTACCGTTTGCTCCCGCTCATGAATGTTGGATTGATGGAGTATAAGTTCATGGGCGAACTAAAAGGAGATGAAAAAGAACGGCAGCTCGCCGGGTTATTTCAAAAGCTCTATGACGACGTCAAGGATCAGGTCCAGGAAAATTATGATAATCTCGTGCCAATGCTCAAATCCGCCCCTCCAGTAGATCGAACCGTTCCCACACGGCTAACGGAAGATGGAAAGCCAATCAGGATCATCCCCCTTGACAAGGCCATTGAGGTCCCCGAGGAATTCATCCTGCCGAGCCAGTCAGTGGAAGATATCATAGATAAGTTCGATGAGATCGCGGTGGGACATTGTTTCTGCAGACAGCGGCGAAAGGTGCTCGGCGATTCCTGCGCAACTGATGCACCCGTGAAGAACTGTTTCACCTTCGGTAAATCGGCCCGTCATACTGCGGCCCAGGGATTTACCCGGATGATCAGCAAAGAAGAAGCCCGCAAAATAATGAAAGAAGCTGAAGAGGCAGGTCTTGTTCACAAGGCCTTTCATCCCGGTTCAAAGGTATCACGTCCTGAAACAAGCATCTGCAATTGCTGTAAGGACTGCTGCGACACATTGCATCTCTGGCGGGACGGCGTATTCCCTTTGATCAATTCCACCTACTATCTTTCCGTTATCGACCAGGATGCCTGCTCAGGATGCGGGATCTGTGTGGAACGCTGTCCCACGGACGCAATCGAATTGAAGGATGACGGGACGGCTGAACGGGATGAAAACGCCTGCTTCGGCTGCGGTATTTGCGCTCGCTTCTGTCCCGATGAAGCCATATCGTTGAAAGAAGGGCTGCGTAAGGTGACAATCCTTCCACCAAGACTGCGCACTAAGGCATAAGAACAGCTCAAAAGCAAAAGGGGCATTCCATTTCAAATATAATGGAATGCCCCTTTTTAAATCCGGAAATATCAGCTTAAGCCACAGTTACATTTACTGCAGCAGGGCCTTTTTGGCCATCCTCTATGTCAAAGGTGACCCGGTCGCCTTCCTCAAGAGACTTAAAACCGGTTGCATTGATTCCCGTATGGTGAACAAATACATCAGGACCATCTTCCTGTTCGATAAAACCATAACCTTTACTGTTGTTAAACCACTTTACAGTTCCACTTGCCATAATGACACCCTCCTTTAAAAAAATTCTCGTAGTTCCAAACTTCGGGGTTGCCACTTTTACAAATGGATCTTCCCTTCAGAATTAAACCAGCCCGCCAATTAAAGACGGGTACTTATAATTTCTTGTATTAACATAACTTTTGACAAAAATCAAGCAAATAAACAATTTTCTGCGCAAACCTTGAATGACAACACTGTCTCACAGCCAATTTTTCCCTAAATTTTCAGGGCCTCCTCAAATCCCTCTCTCACGGCCTCTGTAATTTTCCTCGGGTCTTTTGCGTCACCCATGGTGATTACATCGCAGCCCATCTCTTGTAGATTCCCGGCAAAATCGTTAACAGACAAGGCGCCGACAGCCATGATCACAGTGTCGGCAGGGATCACCTCCTCCCCTTTATCTGTTTTTACCAGAATTGAATCATCCCTGATTTCCTGTAGCAGGATATTGGGACGCATATTAACACCCATTAGCCTCAATCTTTCGATGAGGGACCAGCGGGCAGTTCGTCCGACATTGTCCGCAAAACGGGGGAGCATATCGATGACCGTTATCTTTCTTCCCGGAGTGTGGAGTAGTTCGGTGGCGAAGACAGGATTCTCGGCCGAATGATATGCCAGAAAGGTGAATGTGTCCGGGTCGGGAACCGCCATTTCGGCCACAAAAAGGGCCGTTTCACACCCAGTCGCGCTCCCCCCCACTACGACAACATCCTCTCCCATATTCCAGACCTTCTCCGAAAGGACATCCCAGGCCTCCACCACATGAGGCTTGTCAACCCCCGGCACATCAATACTGATCGGTCTTGCCCCCGAGGCAATCACAAGAAGATCAGGTCTTTCTTCCCTTACCATTTCAGGGGTGAGAAGGGTGTTGAGATTGACCCTGACATTCCGATGCTCCATCCTCCCTTTCATGCTATCTATTAACCTCTGGAATTCTCCCTTTCCGGGTGGTGTCTTTGCCAGATTTACCTGACCTCCAAGTCTATCCTCTTTTTCATAAAGATGGACTTCGTGTCCCCTTTCCCCCGCAGTGAGTGCGAACTCCATTCCTGCAGGACCTCCTCCCGCCACCATGATTTTCTTAGCTTTATCCCCCTGCCCCACCTTGAAAAAACCTTCATTCCCTGCCCTGGGGTTGAGGATACAGGTCACTGGTATACCCGCGAAAATAGAGTCAAAACAACCCTGATTACAGGCGATGCAGGGAATGATCTGGTCTAATCTCCCTTCCTTCACCTTATTGGGAAGTTCCGGATCTGCGATAAGGGGCCTTCCCCAGCATATCATGTCACACACCCCGGACCGGAGCGCCTTCTCGGCAACATAGGGGTCACCGAGACGGTTGGAGGCAAAGACAGGGACACTCACCTTATCTTTGATGCCACGGGAGAGATATAAAAAGCCCCCTGGAGGCACATTGGAGGTAAGCTGCGGTATCTTGGTTTCGTGCCACCCGCCGGTCACGTTGATGGCATCAACCCCCGCCCTTTCAGCCTCCGCAGCAAAGAGAGCTGATTCCTTATTGGTATTCCCCCCCTCCATAAAATCATTCCCGGCAATCCGGATACCAAGGGCCAGTTCCGGTCCAATGGTTTCCCTCACCTTCCTTATGACCTCAAGACCGAAACGCATCCTGTTCTCTGTGGACCCCCCATAAGCGTCGGTGCGCTTGTTGGTAACAGGAGACAGGAACTCGCTGATGAGATAGCCGGTGCATGCCAGGACCTCCACAAAGTCAAAACCCGCCTCCTTTGCCCGTCTTGCTGCCTGTGCATAGGCCTCCTTCACCTCCTCAATATCCTCATCTACCATCTCCCTCGGGGTTTCATGGGTGAGTCTGCTCGGAATAGGGGAAGGGGCAATGGGAGTCATCCCTGAAAGGAAAGAAAAGGTGTACCTCCCCATATGGAGGAACTGGGTTGCAATCTTGACATCGGTTTCCCGATGCAACTCATCAATAAACAACCTCAACGGCTCAATATAACTATCATCAAAAAGCCCGGACATAAAAGGCGCACTCCCGACCCTGTCGATGGCAACCGGACCGATGGTCAAAAGGCCCACACCTCCTCCAGCCCTCTCCCTGTAAAAGGCCCTGTAACGATCATTAAAGGAGTAGTCTGTGCTATAAGCGAG
>JACNJD010000333.1 GCA_014382715.1 Candidatus Desulfacyla euxinica
AAGGATTAGTAATCACATAAGGGATCATTATCTCAGGTTTACTCAATTTCCCCGAATTGAAGATATCACACTGTTTTTGACCTGCCTATATGTTGGGTCTTTGTCAAGATATGTCAGGAGGGCGATGTTTTCAGATACCATCTGGCAAACTCAGCTGCCTTCATCAGTATCCTTGGTCTTTTTCGTCTAAGAAACTTACTATTTTACCAGCGTCCCGAATCCCTTTACGGGTATGCTCTGATCAACGGCCGAAACTCAGAATTTGATTGTCTCCCCAAATTGAACTTTGCTCAAGATGATCGGGAAGAATCAGCCGCTCTTCCAAACCATTGGGGTATCGGAATAAAAATCTTGATCTGTCAAAATTTGGTTCGACCTTATGAATTATGCGATGATGATTTGGACAAATAACAACTATATTATGCCCAAGGTCCGGACCGCCCCGACTAAGAGGCTCTATATGGTGGGTCTCAGCAAAGGGTTCGTCGTATTTAGCCCTGAAATTCATCCCGCAAATTTGACACCGATGATCATAGATTGACTTTAAAGATTCAGATAGCAACGGGTCTCGATAGAATTCCTCATGTGCTGGCACAACAATTTTTTTCCTTTTCTGGTGAGCAGCCACCACGTCATAGTTTGCAACTGTATCACGGATGCGACTCGGACCGAATTCGTCACGCCATTCGTACCCACTAAGTTGACCCCACATGAAGGGGAGTATCAATTGTTCATCCTGGGAGCTGATTGCCATTGGGTTTGTTTGGCCAGCATAATTTCTGGACAACGATAGATTCTCTAAGCTGAAGGGTACTGTTGGAATCGTTTTGGAACAAAACAGGATATATTCCCATATCCTTTTCGCTTGAGGCCAATGTCGCCGGCTGATTTCCCCCGTGTGGTCCTGCTCATAATGATCATAAACAAGTGCGAATTCTATCCGTGACCCCAGCTTTCCAAAAGCTTGAGCTTCAGACTTAACCAACTGCAGAAGAAGAACCTCGCCGCTATTGAAACGGGGCCGGCGGTGCACTGCAAACATTGATTTCTCAATGCACTCCCTAATCTGTGTGCTCCTTACGTTTAGCCGCTGCATAAGTTATCCACCACTTTCTTAAATCTGACGCTAATCTGACGCAGGATTATTGGCTGAACTGTATTTCTTCATTTTCAGGTACCGGTCAAAGAGAGATTCATTATCAGTGACTTCGACAAACTTCTCATTCTGTTCTTCACAAACAGAAGATCATTTAATACTTCGTGTATTTTTTTGATTTACCTCTTACTTTGTCAGCGGGATACCTTTTCTCGTTGACATAGAGTTTGTTGAGGATGATTTCTGATGGGTCCAGGTTATACTCGTAAGTAAGGGTAAGGGAATAGATAAGAATATCGCCAATTTCCTCCTCTATTTGCTGTAAAGACATCTCATTTGCCTTGAGAGCATCAACCTCATCTAGACTTTTCCACTGGAAAATCTCCAGCAACTCCGCCGTTTCAAGGGAAAGTGAAATGGCAAGGTCTTTAGGGTTGTGATACTTTGCCCAGTCCCGCCTATCTCTGAATTCAATCACCTTTTTCTGAAGATCTTTTATATCCATACTTTTTATCTTTCCAAAATCAGCTCTGCTAGATCTCATTCCTCGCGCTGGCTTTGTTGATGGCATCCAGCGGTAAGGCTACTTCAATGAGTTTCTTTCTGTATGTCATAATACAAGGTCCTTGTTCTTATGGGTTCTCAACCACGAATTAGACCTCGGTTGAACAGCTTGGAAAGGAAATCCCTCGATCTTTCGGAACTCCGGGTCCTTGAGTTTCTCGCATAGCTTTTCCAGAAAATACTCCCGGCGTATCTCATCGTTCTCGAAGGTCATGCCGAGGCATTCGACCGGCTTATTCTTCTCTTCCTTAAGCTGCTCTTCATAGGACTTCTCAAACATATCTATCTGATCATCGGCAAAGAGTTTTTCGGAAGGACTTGAAGTTTGTTTACGTTTTGCCATTTTTCTACTCTTTCACCTGAACTTGATCACTTGGTTACAGACCAAGTTTTCACAAGTTGGTCACTTGCTTGGTCACTATGAGCTTCTTTTCTTTTCGGCTTGTAAGCGGCGGCCTTTTTCTGTCAGTAGATATTTTTGAAGTCGGCTTTGGGGTTTTTCCGGTATGCTGTATTCGATGAAATCATGTTCAAGGAGTCGGGTGATAGCCCTATTTACAGCCCCGGAGACGGATTTATGCCCCAATTCTTTAGCGATTTCACTCCTGGAGAGAACCGCCGTTTTCAAGATGCTCAAAATGCGGTAATCCACCTCCGACTCTTGCCCCGACTCTTGCCCCGACTCTTGCCCCGACTCTTGCTGCATCTTCCCAAACATGGCTTTCATCAGGTCAGAGGCCATGTCCACTTCCTTATCCAACTCAGGGATAAAGAACTCGAAGGCTTTCCAGCTTCGATCATTCTTATAGGTGGGCTCCGGATGCCCCAGCTTCTGCCACTCCTCCCGCATCATGCGCATACCCGTACCAGCCTGTTCGCACATTGCGATACGGCGCATGGCCATAGCAATGGCAGGATTACGGACTTCCTTTTCACCCGGTTCAAACAGGCGTGAATCGTCACCGAACACGTCGCCTGGATTCCAGAACTGGATACCGTCGCGGAAAAATTTGATCACGGCCTTGCGGGAATGGTCACCGTAATCCTGGTGAATCAGCAGGTTTATCGCCGCTTCGCGGAATACCCGAAAACCGGGTGGGTCATCGCGACGACCAAAGGTCACCGGATCGATGTCGCGAAACGGTTTGGGCATAAAGAACTTGTATTTTGTGACCAGTTGGTCCCATGCCTGAATGATATTGTCCTCGCAAACAATCCGGTCGATCCAGCGTGTTTCCGGTATGGGTTCATCGGTGCCATAGCCAAGGAACTGTACATCGAGCGTAGGCAGGGGAATTAATTGATGAATGGCCAGTGATGATCCAAAGAGCATAATCGCCGCCCGTATGGGAACGAACCGTTTCCCGTCCCGAAGAAGGTATCCCCAGTGATAGAGAAACTCGTGATCGGGCTGCTTGGAATCGAAACCGTCATTAGTCGCATGGAAACGGTCACGATACCACCTTAGGCTGCTCGGGTTGAACGCCTCTTCCAGTAGCACTTTCTCAAACGGTTGGCTGTCCCACCGATCGGCAGTGGCGTCTCGCAGCATTCGCTCAATATCCTGCGTCTGGGCTTTGTAGTCACCGCTGCCCTTACGCAGGAAGGTACGCCGGATATCACCGTTAAGATACACTGGTTTGCGCGTGCGTGGATTCTCGCCAATCTGAAAAATCAAGACCGTTTTGCCCTCGATATCCAGCCGCTGCTCGGTTACCCGGACATCATGGTTAACCTTACCATCGGCATGCAGAACGGAAAGAAAATCGTTCTGTACCTTGTCCAGTTTCTCAACACCGGTAACCGTGAATTCTTCGCCGTGCTGGGCAACGCCAAATACCAGCCAGCCGCCGTGGGTATTGGAAAACGAGGAAACAGTCTCAAACGCGGACTTGGGTACGGCTGTACGACCTTCCTTGAACTCGATGTCGTTCCATTCCCCTGCCTTGAGTAGTTTTTTTAGTTCGGCAATATCCATTCGGATTTTTCCATTTTCACCAGCGATTCATATCAACCGAAACTCCACAAGGCTTGTGGAGCTTTTCCCCAGCAATCAATTCGCCACATCCATGGTGGCAAATTGAAACAACGCTATGAAACAGCGTATCGCTTCGATTTTGTAATTAGCGTCTATCTGCGTTCATTCGCGGTTCCCATCAACTACCAGAAAATCATGCACCGGATATCGTCTGAACTCCGGATGAGCCGGTTCCGAATAAATCAAAAAACCATCAATGATGGTACCGTTCCAGGAGGCAACCACGGTCTTGTTGCGCGAAAGTCCCTGGAGCAACCGAAGTGGGTCCTGTTTCAGGGCCACATCGAAGAGTAGCTCGATGTTGTCAAGCAAGGTCATCTTGCCTGCATCTTCGTCAACAATCTCCCGAAGAAGGCGCGGAAGCTGTAATGCCCTTTGGCGTTGGGTCAAATCCAACATCAGGCGAGAAAGCTCAAGGTTGACATTAATCAGTGGAGCGCCTGTGCGGTCCCGCACATCCTGGAGCGCGGTGGTTTTTCCGGCTCCTGAAGGTGCAACGACCAGCAGCAGACGGTGATAGAGCTCGTCGAGCTGTTTTACCTTTCGCATGATCTTATCCGCAATGGGTTCCGCCATCACTCTTCTTCTCTCCATTCCGGTAAAGAGGTATATCTACACCTCTTGGACGTTGTTGACAAGGTTGATTTATTACCACATCTTTTACCATACACTTTTCCAAGGGGCACAAAACACGAAACCCCGTGCTCCATCTGTTCAGAGTAACGGGGTTTTTTGGCGACCATGATCCATTTCAAATCCTCTTTCCCTCTCGGGTTGAAAGAAGGAATCTGGTTCGGGAATACTGCTGACTGATGTTTACAAATAACCACTCGATAAGTCAATGGAAACCGGGCGTTTTAACGAATGGTTGATCAGTGATGTGCGCGTATGATAACAGACAGTTTGTCAAATACGGTCACAACTCAAAAATTTTCCAAAAATTTTGCATTCTTTTTGATTGCATCCAGATTGATTGTCTTTTTATGGCCATGATGAGCGGTGGGGAGAGTGGTGGTAAGGATGGCGAACCTTCGTGCGCCACAGGAGGTACCATCTGGATATCTCAAGAATTCAACATCACCCAAAATTTCATATATCTGCCATGT
>JACNJD010000150.1 GCA_014382715.1 Candidatus Desulfacyla euxinica
AGAACATCCACCCCACCGCATAAGCGTTATAAGGTTTGTACATCTCGTTCAACATTTCCCAGCCCCCCTTGTAGTACATCCAGGCATCCTTCTGCCAGGGCTGAGAATAAGCGGCGACCATGTCAGAGATAGCAGCAAGCCCGGGTTCCTTGCCGCTGAAATAGCCCGGCCACATATGCATGGCTTGGATGACGTTATTCTGAAGGGCATCCAGGGCTTCAAATGTGGGCACGAGGGTGCCGGCAGAGTAGGGCGTTATCTCCAATCGCCCGTTTGTAAGGACCTTCACTCTTGCGCAGAAATCAACAAAAGTCTTATATGACAGCTCAGCTGCACTCCACATAGCCTGGGCTTTCCATTTGATCGGCTTATCCGCGGCGAGGGCTGGAGTCATTAGAAAGGTGGCCACAATAGTAAGGGTAAAAAGCACTAAGAATATTTTCTTCATTTTCATTTGGATACCTCCATCTGTCGAGTTTATCATTTAGGATTACTCAAGGGCATTTGCCGATTATCTGATGACACCTCCTTTCTTCGAATTTTGCAGTCCTCACTCAACCATTCCAACCACGTATGGCCCGTCGGGCACCACGATTGTATTCGGGTGCGTTTGAATCAGGTCATTGACAGTCTCCTGAACATCGTCGATCTTGATCATTCCCATACTCTTCAAATCATCATCTATAAGTCCGGAAGAGTAAACATATATGGGTCCTGCATGATCCGCGGCCTGGTAGATATTCTGGGCGCACCACTGGTCAATAACGAAATCCTTTGGGTCGGAATATTTTTCAGTAAACTCCTGATAATTGCTGACAGAACCCATGATGCCCCGGAACTCAGGGTTCCCCATACCCTCCCTGCACTCACAGGCGATAATAATAGTACCCCCCTCTTTCATAATACCCATGGAACAGATCAGGGCCTTGCTGATCTGGTAGAATGTGGCGTCAAGCGGATAACCTCCACCTGAGGTAACCACCATGTCAAACCTCTGATTCAGACTGACTGCAGAATGCTCGTAGACCATATTGCAACCGGCGAGATGGGCGTGGTTGTAATGACCGGCAAATACGCCTGCAATATCCCGTTCCCTGCTAATTACCACATTCAGGATAAAGTCCGCCTTTACCAGTTCTGTTACCCGAATACCATATTCGTGAAAAGGATTTCCCTCAATGACGCAGTTTGTCACCCTGGGATGGTCGATCATCTTGTAGGAGTGCATGAACTTCATGGTTTCAAAGCTGGAGATACCCGGGAGTATGGCCTTACGTCCGCCCGAGTAGCCTGCATAGAAGTGAGGCTCAATCAAACCGGTCAGAATTTTCAGGTCTGCATCCAAAAAATGATTGTTGATCTCGATGGGAGCCCCGTCTATCTCATCAATCTTTCGATACTCTTCAGAGTTTCGGCAGTAATGGTTGACGATATGATAGTTATCCATTATTTCCCGACCGACCAAGTATTCAAGTTCATCCCCTAAGTTGGGTCTGTGCATTCCCGTTGCGATCAGGATCGTGATGTTTTCCCTCTTGAGCCCGCTTTGCTCCAGGACTTTGAGAAGCGGGGGAAGAATAATCTTATTGGGGACAGGACGGGTAAAATCAGAGATCACCACGCAGGCGTTTTTCCTCCCCTCAGCGATTTCGGATAGAGGCGGGCTCTCAATGGGATCGGCCAGGGCAGCAACTACAGCGCCTTGAGGGTCTGGGAGCCCGTTCAAGGGCTTCATTTCCAGAAGGGCTGTGGACTTGGGGAGTTTCAAATTAACGGTTTTTTCGCCATACAGGAGTTCTGCATTCTTATAAGCCATAATGTTTCTTCCTTTCATTATATGCCAGTGTGAAGATAGCTTAAATTGAAAAAAGGGGCAAGTCTAAAGAAGAAATATTCCCACGGTTCTCCAATTTCTTGACACACACGCTTTTTTCGCATATCCTTCCACCCAGTTGTTAATGAGCCTGTAAAAGTTTTTTTTACGGGTGATTATAATGAAATATTGAAGCCCGCTTTCAGCGGGAAACCTTTGAACTCGTGAGAAGTTACTGATTAAGAATATAAGGAGAAGATATGGACAAGGCGAAAATCTGGTTTATGGACGCGAGGGCTAACCGTTTCTTGGAATCCACTGCCATCAAAGGACGTCAGATCCTTGAACATTCCGGATGGCTTGACAACCTCAATTCGGGCGATATTGTGGCAGTAAAAACTCACATGGGAGAGGCATACAACGTGGGCTATCTGCGGCCAGTTATTGTCAGGACACTTGTGGAAGCCCTTAAAGAGAGAGGCTGCAGACCCTTTGTAACAGATACCACTACAATGCCTTATCATCCCTGGATCAGCAGGACCCTTGCCATCGATCATCTCGAGACTGCAAACAGGAATGGTTTCAACCAGGGAACCATGGACTGCCCTGTCATCATTGCTGACGGTTGGTTAGGAACCGATGATGTAATCGTAGACCTTGAGGGTCGAGGCACTCATCTCAATAAACAATTTGTGGCACGGGCCATTGCTGATGCGGACGCATTTATTTCCGTTGCGCATTTTAAAGGACACCCCGCTGGGGGTTATGGGGGAGCGCTCAAGAATATCGGTGTTGGCGGCGCGAGCAAGCGGGGGAAGATGAACCTTCATGGTGCCCTGGCAGGCGACAAACCTGTTATCGATGTGAATCTCTGCCCGGGCCGTGAATGCGATTGGTGGGAGACCTGCCAGGATTGCTGTCCTGAAGGAGGTATTCAGATTACGGATAAGGGGTTGGAAGTTGATCAGGAATCCTGCGTTTACTGCTTTGCATGTGCGAACCTGTGCATCAATATGGCCGGCAAAGGAGCCATTCAACGCTTTGACCACCTCCCTGCTCTTGGCAGACGGATTGCTGACTCGGCCCTGGCCGCCATGATGACCAAGGAGGAAGGGAAGGCATTTTTCCTCAACTATGCCATAGATATAAGTCCATCCTGTGACTGCTACGGGTGGACGGACACGCCTATCGTGAACGGTCTGGGTATTCTGGCCTCTTTAGACCCTGTTGCCGTGGATAAGGCGTGCATAGAGATGATGAACCAGGCCCCGGGTCTTATAAACTCCGAGGCCGAAGACTTTGACGCCCTCGCGCCTGGCTCAAAAAAGCTGAACATGATAAAAGGTAAGGATGTTGAGGCACAGATCTATGGCGGGGTGGAAAACGGGCTGGGCACCACTGACTACGTGATCAAAGAGGTTCCCTTGGACCGAAGCCAGGCAGCCATCGCCAAATTCTATCCTGAGATAAGGGCTAAGAAACTGAAACCGATGTATGAAAGGAACCATCCCCTGTCCAACTTGGACACGGCCTCTTTCGGCAAGACTACTGAAGGGGTGGAAAACCCGAAGTATCCGAAGAAGTAATAATAAAGATGAACGTCGAACATCGAACGCTCAACATCGAATTTTGAATGGGAAAGATAAATCTCATTACGGGACTGTCGGCGGGAAATCCCGCTTCCCAGCGGGACCAAGGCTTGGTTGAATGTTCGGTATTTGTTGTTTGTTTTTTATTCGACGTTGGACGTTCGATGTTCGATGTTCGACGTTCATCTTTTAGAATGTACCGGGGCTTCTACTGTTCGGGAAAGGGGATGTTCCCTTCACGTTCTCTCAGATAGTATTTGCCATCAGCCGTCATGACGGCAACACCGGTTTGAGTCATATACTGGACCGCTTTTGGCCTGTAATCCCTGGTCCCCATCCTAAATATGCCAACTTTGGCGTATGGAAGTTCCACTGCTGATGAATGGTCAAAGGCTTCCCTTTGCTCAAGGTCCTTTAGAACAGTGGTATACGCCCGTCTCATCTGCCAGGCATGAAACTTTCGGGTCAAAAGGTATACCCCTATCAGGAGAATAACACCGACGATAATTTGCGTGTTTTCAGACATGATCGATTCCTCTATTAGATTATTAGATTAATGACGATTATCCCAAAATCATTATCTTAAAGTCTATAGCATATTTTTACTTGATCCATTACTATTTCAAAACTATACTAAAAATATTGCCTACAGTCTACATTTTGCGACTGACATTATTACTCAATTCACTGGTATAGCTTTCAAGAAAATGTTTTTGGGGTCCCTGGGTAGGCATGAACTTGTTTTTTAGTCTTTTTTCAATCAACAATCACAAATCAACAATCAACAATCCTATAGGAGGTTATTAAATGATTCCCGAGATCAAAAAAATTCTTTATGCCACAGACCTTTCAGAAAATGCCCGCTACGCTTTTGGATATGCAGCAAGCCTTGCGAATCGTTACGGCGCGGGCATTACCTTTTTACACGTGTTGGAAGATGTTTCTACCTATGCTGATAGCATGGTCATCAACATAGTGGGAGAGGAAAAGTGGGGAGAACTGAGAAAAAACAATGAGCAAGACGTCCTTGAAACCATCAAAGGGCGTCTTGAAAAGTTTTGTGAGGATGTGAGCGACAATCTCCCTGCCTGCCCCTTTATTACTGACGAGATCATTGTAAAGACGGGCAATCCGGTGGAAGAGATCCTGAATCAGGCCAAGAGGAGCGACTGCGACATGGTTGTTATGGGAGCCCGTGGGCTCGGGCCTTTAGCCGACAAGCTAATGGGAAGTATATCAAAGCGGGTACTGAGGCGATGCAAAAAACCTGTTCTAATTGTTCGCCTCCCCTAATTTGATTAATGTTCAGACTTCAGACTTTCGTTTTATTTCTAATGCCTTTAACTCCCTTCGTATTATTTTCCCCGTGTTTGTCATGGGAAGCTCGGTCACAAATTCGATC
>JACNJD010000262.1:0-3270 GCA_014382715.1 Candidatus Desulfacyla euxinica
GTTGGGTTCAGGTTCTTTTATATCTCGGAAAGCGGGTCCAACCTGACAATGGGAGAAGAGGCCACGTTTAAACGGGGCATCCTTTTTATTGAGACCCCGGACAAAGGGGAAATCAGGCTTTTGAAGGATGGCGCTGTCCTCAAAAAATGGAGAGGCACGGGCGCCTCTTATGAAGTGGAGGAGAGTGGCGTTTACCGCGTGGAAGTTTACCATCCTTTCCTCTTTTTTGGGCCCCGACCCTGGATTTTTTCAAATCCCATCTATTTGAGATAGATATATTTTCGCAATAATAACCTCTTGACAACCCTTAACCTGAAATATAAGTATTGACCATCGGCCTGGGTGGCGGAATTGGTAGACGCAAGGGACTTAAAATCCCTCGGGGCTTGTCCCTGTACGAGTTCGATTCTCGTCCCAGGCACCAGGATTATACAAGGAATTCAAGAGTTTGCTTTTGAGTTCCTTTTTTTATGTTATCGAAATTATTCATAACACATCCTTGACACATTTTTCACACTCCTTTATACCTATCCCCTGAACTCCAAGAAGAACAATAAACTTGACTCCTTTAAGGAACTTGAAGAATCATCACCTCAACTCCGTGACGAATGGAAGGAAGAAAAATGCAAAAAACATCTTTGGTACTTGTGTGTGTTTTGTTGTCTGTATTCTGTTTCTCAAGTGTGTCGTATTCCAATAATGACTATAAATTACTTATAAAATATAAAGACGACTTAATTAGGAATAATAGTAAGATGAGATATAATAACAAAGAATTAATGACTACAATTAAGATAACTAATTACAAAGGTTATGATATATATTCTAGATTTACCAGTCTCAAAGATGAGTTATTGTGGTCATATGATATGATTACATTTTTTAGTATGACATATAGACTGCGGTATAATCAAAACAAGATGATTATAAACAGGCTTATATATATTAAGGAAGGATTACATATTAATTTGACTCTTATAAATAAAATATGTGATTATATCAAAGTCGTCCCTCTTCTACACATAATTAATAAACAAAGGGGTATCATTCGGACATCATCAGAGACAATTGATAAGACAATCAGACTTATGAAAAAGATGAGTAAGAATCGAAGGAAAAATCGGTCGAAATGACACTTGAAAATAAGGTTGAGGACGAGAAGTAATAATAATGACTAAATCAGGGATTAAGTTGAAGATAGAGACATTCAACAAAATGCCATTAACTCTTTTTCAGAAATTCCCAGATACCGTATTGTAATTGAAGGTGAAGAATGCCTGATATAATGATTTGGATTATTTTGATTGTAGTCATTCTTTTAGTTGTAGCTATATCACCTTGGTTATTTCGTCTTCTGAAAAAGATTATAAAGACTTACAGGAGAAAAGGAGTTTATACCTTTCCTGATGGTAGAAAATATGTGGGTGAATGGGAATATGATTTACCCAATGGATTAGGACTCTTGGCACTTCCTGATGGTGGAAAATGTATTGGTGAATGGAAGGCTGGTGAACTTAATGGGCAAGGGATTTTGACATATCCTGATATGGGTAAATATGTAGGTGAATTCAAGGATGGTGTGCCCAATGGACATGGAATTAAAACTTATCCTGATGGTGGAAAATATGTAGGTGAATTCAAGAATAGGCAATTTCATGGCCAAGGGACTTTCACACATCCCGATGGTAGAAAATATGTAGGTGAATGGAAGGATAGTCAATTTGATGGATATGGGACTATCACATATCCCGATGGTTCAAAGCAACAAGGTAAATGGCTGGATGGAAAATATGTGGGACAATAACTGGTACCTTTCCAGTAATCCTTGACCAAGGGATAAAGGAGACAAGATACTTTGTTACTGAATCATTTCTTCCCTTCTTCAGCCTTGGCGATCCAGCCCGTCACATTTGGAATGGCCTCGGGGTTTACCGAGATGGCATCCACACCAATGTCCACCAACAGAGAGACCAGCTCTGAGGCACCCGCCAGCAACCGACCCCTGACCGTAAAGGTCGAGTCCTGGGCGTGACAGGCTTCATTCACACCCTCCAGCACCTTTCTCATGAAACTGTTTGAATCCTGTGCGGCCTTAGAGTCGCCTCCCTCAAGCGGTATTTGACCTGAGTTCAACCATCTCGGGAGCTTTCTGATGTCCAGGGATAATCCGTCGAAGAGACTTGCGAAATCCGCTGCATATGCCACATTGGAGGGGAAATCACAGCATAGATATATACAAAACCCGCCCTCCCCTCTCTTGAGCCCTGAATCCTCAAGCCGTGCAATAATCGTTTCTGCCTCTGAAAGCTCTTCATTGTGGGGAATCATAAAATGGATATTGTTGAAGCCCATTTCCTGGCGTACCCGTTTTAATGCTTCACACTCAAGGGCAAAGGCTGCCTTGTAGCCAGGATGCTGGAATCGGCGAACGCCCCTTAGTTCTTTCTTCTGCCCGTTTAGGCGCTTTTCAAATAGCTCTCCCCCTAACAGGCCTCTGAACTCTTCACTATCAAGGTTGGTAGCACGCACAATCACCGGATCGGGATACCGGGAAGCGGCTATCTTGCCAAGAGAGGCGGAAAGCCTATCAATAAAATATTCGGATTTATCCTCATAACTCTCGGTCAGGGCATCAATTTGATATTTGACGCGAGTGTTGCTCAAAGAATTGAATTCTAACAGCGCCAAAGGATGGATTCTGATCCTCTGAGCAAGGATGTAATCCATCCTGACAAGACCAACACCCGAGCAGGGAAGTCTCCACCATTGAAAAGCGGCGGCAGCTCCGGCAATATTGATCATTACCTTCATTGCCGTATAGGGGATATCATCGAGGTGCACCACTTCTCCTGAGCAGGCAACTGCGCCGTCGTACACGTATCCGTGGTCTCCCTCAATGGCTTGCACAGTGACCTGCCTCCCTGGTTTGAGGATTTTTGTGGCATTGCGGGTTCCCACAACTCCAGGGATTCCCAACTCTCTGCAGATGAGGGCTGTATGAGAATTTCGCCCCCCAAAATCCGTCACTATTGCCCTGATATTCTTTCTTTTCAGTTCGGAGACCCATGCCGTATTGGCGGATTCTGATACGGCAATGGCGGATTCACTTAATTTATCAACATCTTGAAAGTTTTCAATCAGGACCGTTTTTTCCTCGGCAATACCCTCGCCGATACTGGTGCCGGTGAGAAGGATCGTCCTTTTGCCTTTCAAGGTCCAGAAGCGAAGTGCCGCATCGCGTCTAAAAGCGGTAGCCAACGGTCTTGCCTG
>JACNJD010000262.1:3623-24993 GCA_014382715.1 Candidatus Desulfacyla euxinica
ACACTCTCCCCGAGACCCCAGGCGGCAGTAATCACAACCATATCGGGGAAACCGGTGTCTTTGTCCACAGAAAACATGACCCCTGCACCAGCCTTGTCGGATCGCACCATTTTCTGAACAACGACGCATAACGATATTCCCATGTGGTCGAGACCCATCTGCTCTCTGTACTGAATGGCACGATCGGTGAAAAGAAAAGCAAAACAGTTGCGGCAGGCCCGTAACAACTCTTCCTCTCCCTTTATGTTTAGATAGCTCTCAAGCATCCCCGCGAAACTTGTTTCGGGCAGATCTTCAGCCGTGGCACTGCTTCTTACCGCCACATCCAGATCATCGACCTCATACATGGCACAAAGGTGGCGATATGCCTGCCTGATTTCCATAGACACATTCTCAGGAAAGCTGCAGGAGAGGAAGTGCTTACGAATGGCATTTCCGGCCTGATCCAGATCGAGGGCGCCTTCTTTATAAAGATCTATCAACGAGCGTATGCCTTCGATAAGGTCATTTTTTTTGAGAAAATCGTTGTATGCATCGATTGTCGTAGCAAAGCCGTTGGGCACATGGATATCTGCATTTGAAAGACCCTGGATCATTTCCCCAAGGGAAGCGTTCTTCCCTCCTACAAAGGGGAGGTCTCCATTATTCACCTCGTCGAGCATTCGAACATATTTTCTCTTATCCGTATCATTCCTATCCATAACCATTTCCTCTGTTCAGACATCGCCAAATAGTTGAGTGGTTTAGTCGTTGAGTAGGAAAAACTTCCATTACTGGTGCTCTCCAACACATCGGAACTTCCGGATTCACAAGTGTGTTCCTATGTGTACTACCATCACCCTGTGAGACCTTTTCTCGTTGCGACCTGCGTCTCGAGTCCCGCCGTCAGGAGGGACGGGCAGTGAAAAGCATCCCTCACTTATACACATAACAATGCCCGGAGGTTTTCCCACATCCTTATCATACTCTCCAGCATGAACCAAGAGCAGACTTTCCTCCACTTCCTGGAAAAACAGCATAAGTGATTTGGATCTGCAAACATAGGCGTCACAGGCACACACAGCTTAAAAGAATCCTGACTTGATCCGCAAGCTCAATTCACATATACTCATCCCACGGATAGAGGCTCCCACCTGCTATTCTTAATGACAGGCAATCGAACGACAGATTAATATGGAACTGATCAGTCTGGTGAAAAACATCGGGGCTAAATATCACCCTAATAAGGACAAACAATGAATATGGGACAGACTAAGAAGCCTTCCGAGCAGAAAGAACATGTGATCGACCTGTTCAGAGAGTATGTTTCTTCAGGCAAGGCGGACTTTTTCCGGAAATACGGTATGGATTTTGTGATGGGCCGGAGGGAAGGCCCCTATCTGTGGGATATGGATGGCAACAAGAGGCTGCACAACCTCCACTGTAACGGGGGTGTATTCAATCTGGGACATAGGAACAGTGAGTTAATCGATCTGCTTCGAGACAGCCTGACAGAGATAGATATCGGCAATCACCACCTGATCAGTAAGGAGAGGGCCTACCTTGCCCGTCTGATCGCTGAATTGATGCCCTCCGATCTGAATTATACAGTATTCGGCGTTGGGGGAGGAGAGGCCATAGATTTGGCATTAAAGGTGGCGAGGGCATACACGGGTAGGAGCAAGATCATATCCGCCCTGGGAGGTTATCATGGGCATACCGGGCTCGCTTTGGCAGCCGGGGATGAGAAATACCGGAAGCCCTTTGGTCCGCAGGCCCCGGGGTTTTTGCAGGTGCCCTTCGGTAATCCGGATGCACTCGCCGCTGTCGCTGACAGGGATACGGCCGCTGTCATCCTGGAAACCATTCCTGCCACATTAGGGATTGTGATTCCTCCTGAGGGCTATTTCCGATCGGTTCGCGAGTGTTGTGATAGAGAGGGAATTGTTCTTATCTTGGATGAGGTTCAGACCGGACTCGGTCGGACAGGTAAGCTCTGGGCCTTCGAACATTTTGATGTAGAACCCGATATTGTGGTCCTGGGAAAGGGGCTGTCAGGGGGATTGTACCCCATTTCGGCAACGGTCATGAGAAAACCATTGGAGTCGATATTCCACCATGATCCCTTCATTCATATATCTACTTTTGGAGGATCAGAGGTCGGCTGCCGTATTGCCAGACGTGTACTGGAAATTTCCTCGGAGCCTGAGTTTCTCAATAACGTCAATCAACTGGCAGATCATTTCGCAAAGGGTATTGAGACCCTGAGAACGAGGCATAACCGGTTTTTACTCGGTCTACGTCGCCTGGGGCTGATGATGGGTCTGGAGCTGAGAGATCAATTATCCGGACCAATCCTTACAAAGACCGCCTATGATCACGATCTTCTTATGGTATATGCCAATAATGACCCTTCCGTTTGTCAGTTACTCCCCCCTCTAATACTGGAACCTGAACAGGTGGATCGGGTCATAGAGAAATTAGACGGGGCACTTGCCTCTGCCCGTCGTTTAAGACCTGTAGCAAAGATAAAAAACCAGATCGACCATCTTTTGGGTAAACAGAGAAAATGAATGTTGATGAAGAGCTGTTGCGCCGATTTGAAGCAGGCCTGAACCCTCAGAATATTGAAGATTCGCCCATCCCTGCCGCTATCCTCGGTTTTGGGGAAATATCGTCTATCTTTCAGATAGGTGATAACAAGAAACTGGCCTTCAAGCGAATGCCCTTGTTTTCAGAACCTTCTTCAGCTGAAAGATATACCCGGCGATTTGAGGAATACTGCCTGCTGCTTGTTGAGGCGGGTCTGGAGTTGCCGGAGCATCAGACTGCTGTTATCCAGGTCCCTGATCGACCGGTGGTCTGCTATATTGCCCAACAACGATTTCCTTTCGAGCGGTTCGGGCACAGGCTCATTCATCATCTCCCCCCCAAACAGATCCTGAGTCTGATCGAAAAAGTGGTCTTTGAGATTTCCAAGATATTCATTTTTAACAGATCCGGCAGACCAGCCATAGAGATAGCCCTTGATGGACAAATATCAAACTGGGTTGAGACCGGGGACGCGGACAGTCGGGCGATAATCTACATAGACACCAGTACCCCCCTTTACCGGAAGGAGGGCGTTGAAATGTTAGACCCGGAATTATTTCTTAAAAGCGCACCGGCAGCTCTCCGCTGGATTATCCGGTTGTTTTTTCTGGAAAGTGTGATGAATCGTTATTACGACCAGCGGCAGGTTTACATAGATCTTGCGGCAAATCTTTATAAGGAACAGAGGCCGGACCTGGTCCCGATTACGGTGGAAATAATCAACCGGCATCTTTTTGAAAATCTCCAGCCCGTGACTCCAGGTGATGTGGTAAGTTATTACAGGGAGGATAAACTTATCTGGACGTTGTTTTTGGCTTTCAGAAAACTCAATCGCTGGGTAAAGACAAAGCTCGTTCGAAAGCGGTATGAGTTTCTTCTTCCCGGAAAGATTAGGCGATAAATTATGTGTGACACTTTCGTTGTAGTACAGTCAGGGACTTCAGACGGTTCCATCCTATTCGGAAAGAACAGTGACCGTGAGCCCAACGAGGCCCAGGTACTGGAGTACCGCCCTGCCCAAACCCATCAAAAAGGCGAAAGGGTCCAGTGCACATATATCAAGATTCCCGAGGTAAAGGAGACCCACCCGGTCCTTTTGAGCAGGCCTTTCTGGATGTGGGGGGCTGAGATGGGAGCCAACAACAAGGGTCTGGTGATCGGGAATGAGGCGGTGTGGACCAGGATGCCGTTAGAGAAGGGACCGGGCCTTACGGGCATGGATCTCCTGCGTCTAACCCTTGAACGTTCAGCTACGGCGGAGGATGGGATGGAGACCATTATCCGGCTTATTGCGGACTACGGTCAGGGAGGGCTATGCGGTTATGAAGATAAGCGGATGGCTTATCATAACAGCTTTATTATTGCCGACTTGAATGAGGCATGGGTCCTGGAAACGGCAGGGCCTCTCTGGGCAGCGTTAAAGGTAAAGGATTTTTACACGATCAGTAACGGGTTGACCATCGGAGAAGAATTTGATGCATCTCACCGGGAGCTCACAGACATTGCTAAGAAAAGGGGATGGCTAAAAAAGGGAAAAGCCTTCCATTTTGCGCAATGCTATTCGGACTGGCTCTTTACCACGTTCTCTGCCTCCCGCACCAGACGGGAACGTTCATCCAGCCTGATAAATGACAGTCTGGGAGAGATTGATATAAACTCCGCTATCCAGCTTCTTCGTGATCATAGGGAAAATGGCTATCGTCCCCACGCCCATCTTTTAGGCAACCGCCTATGTGCCCACGCAGCAAACGGTCTGACCCGAAATGCAACCCAAACAACCGGTTCGCTGGTTGCCCATCTGAAAAAAGAAGTGCAGACCTTCTGGGCCACCGGCACCTCAGCTCCCTGTACGGGGATATTCAAGCCGATCTGGTTTAACGGAGAGGTCCTGCCCCATATGGGTCCGACACCGGGCGGCATCTTTGATCCCAAAACCATGTGGTGGCATCACGAGAAGCTTCACCGTTCTGTCTTATTGGACTATCCAACAAGGATCAGGCTGTTCTCCCGGGAAAGGGATGAGCTGAAAAGATCTTTTATCAGCAGGGCAAGCGACACAACAGAGGAGAAGAAATGGACGGTAAGTGAAGAGGCCTTTACACAGGCCAAGGAGGCAACTTCCAAGTGGATTGATCTCGTGCAGGAGGCGCCCCTGAAAGATCGAACAAATATGATCTATCGACAATACTGGCAAAGGCAGAACAGGAAGTCAGGGTTTAAGAAGGCCCTAATATCTCATCCTTGATTGTCAGGCGTATCCTGCAGTTGTTTTGTTTGTACGAAAAGAACGCACGCAAGTAAAGCATAGGAAACAGCGATCCAGTAATTGGTATTATTCGGAGAGCTCCATGGCAGGTATGTCTCACCTGTGGGCAGGACAGAATGAATAAGACCGAACAAGGTCAAGACCCCGCAGCAAAGGGCATATATACCGGCCGCGTGTGGTCTGCGGTCAATAATCAGCGAAACAATGCTTCCCCATAGCATGGCTGTCACAATAAAGCCGTTACTCAAAACGGTAAGAGACTGATATAGAATATGCAGCCTTGGAGACAGCATATCAGGGGTTATGGCAGCGAAGACAAGGAACTGGGTAAGAATTATTATAACAAGGTTTGCAATTACCGGTAAAAAACTGAAACTGACTGCTGGAGAATGGGATTCGGGGGTTTCTTTATAGGCCTGGTGTACGATTTCAAATCCTATAAACAGGAATATCGGCGCAAGTACGGCCCTTGGAATAAGCTGCAGGAAGATAGACAGCAATCCGACAAGGGAGCCAAATCCAATAATTAAACCGGTCAGCAATGTATACCAGTATGTGGCACCCATTTTTTTGTAGGCGGGATGGCCTATATAGGGTGTTGTCTGAATCACTCCGCCAAAAAAAGGTGCTATAAGAGATGTCATCGCTTCAGTTAAAAGGATGTCCCGGGTCTTATAATCGTCGCCCGCCAGGCGTGCGCTTTCTGTATTGTTGATGCCGCCTATGATGGTCATAAGTCCGAAAGGTATGGCTATGGTCAGATATTTTATGGATTGGGGCAGGGCCTGCAAGAATTCAGTTGAAAATGAGGGGATACATAAGGCAAGTTTTAGTGTGGGTTTCTGAAATTCTGGGAGCAACCCCGCATAACCTAAAATGAAGTGGATTATCGTACCTAAGATGACAGCAGCTAAAACTCCGGGTATTCTGCCGGGCAGCTTCATTTTACCCATAAGTGCTGAAAATATGAGCCCGAGCGCCACCATACCTACGACAATTTCATTGAAAATTTCTATTAAAGGTAGGAATCCTAATAGAACCAGCCCTATCCCCGCGATCGATCCTAAGAGTCCTGCTGTGGGGATTATACGCTGAAGGTGCCTGCCAAAAAAGGATGTTATTACCTTTACGACACCGATCAGGAAAAGGGTCACCATCCCGATCTGCCAGGTCATTATTGGATCTTTTGTCGCTACATAAGCCGGACCGATGACCGCGAAAGCAAGGCCGATTGATGAAGGCGTATCCAGGCCTAACGGCATGGCAGTAACATCTTTCCTGTTTGTTGATTTGCCAAGTTTATATGCCATGTAGGTATATACGAGATCTCCGAATAAAACTCCCAAAGCAGTTCCGGGTATCATATGTTTCAAGATAACCTCTACCGGATAGTTGAACGTGAAAACCAGGATACCGCTGAAAAAAACAAACACCCCAATATTATCAAGGAAAAGAGCTAAAAAAGCTGTTGACTCTCCCCAGATCCTGCCTTGTTTATCCATAATTTCCTCGTAGTAGAATGTTGATGGGCCCGCCCAAGGGAGTTAAGAAGACTCGATTGGGGGAATGGGGTCAAAATAATTGGGAGCTGAACCATTATTCACAAGTTGGTCGATTATGAAGTAAAGACAAGCGACGCAAAGCTGACGGCGGATCTGGTGGGTTCTTCATGCCATATCTCATAATGGAGAAGTTCTCCCTGACACTGAGGCAAGATCTCAAGGAGGCATGCCAGGGCGGAAAACCCGCAGACATTGAACTGATCGTTTATCCGTCTTGATTCTTCCCAGAAATTATCCGCGTCAAGCCTTGTCAGGTTCGTTAACAGATTTCGGTCATGTTCTTCGGAGCGGGGCTGCATACTGGATCCCGGCATTTCATGACCGAATTTCGGGCCGGTGTGGGAGAGGTCAACGCCTGCTATCAGAATGGTTTCCTGTTCCGGGTCATTCAGGATAGACCTCAGTTCATCCAGGAAACGGCCTGTCTGTCCCTGGTATGCTTCTCTGCTGTACTCAGGGAGATCTGCCTGGAGAGAACCGCAGAGGATCGGGATGATCGTAAAGGTCTTGTCTGCCATCAGATGCTGGAGAAATATGAGCTGGAGTTCGATGGAATGTTCGGATCGATGGACAAAATCATCTGAAGCGATGATATCCCGGCCTGATTTCCGCAGCCGGCCGATCGCTTTCCGATCGGACCTGGTGATGCCTAAAGGGGTCTCAAAATCCTTATCTGTGAGAGAGAAGAGGGTGTTTTGCAGTTGATGTCCAACGCCCAACAGTATGATCCGGGAAGGGGAGGCGTGTTTCAGCATCTGATAGGCGGTCGAATAGCCTTTGTAGCCCACGTTGAGGTCAATGTGGGGGGCAACCAGGGCTGCAAGTTTACCATCCGGTTCTGATATGGACAGCTCGCTGTTCAGGATCTCATCCAGCCTGTCTCGCAACTCTGACGGGTTTTCCGGATAACTTTTCCCGCAATGAGAGCAGAGTCTGATGCTCTGCGAAGTAAAGTCTGCAATTATTCGCTCCTTGGCGTTCTTAAACCTCTCTGAATCGAGGAGGAATGATTCGTCGAGATTGGCCAGGAGACCATTAATCTCATCCATCCCCACTAAGACGCCCCCCTTCTGGCTCATAAATTCCACTTGCAGGTCTCTGAGGGTTGTTGTGCCGTCCAGGAGCGTCATCATATGGTATAGATGGAGCCCGACCGCTTTTCCTTCCTGAACTAACCCAAGGTGGTCCCTGATAAGGACAAGCTGCTGCCCCTGGTGCTGGACAGGAAAGAATTCCAGGTCGTGTCTTGCTATGGGAGGTGTTTCCATCATAAGTGCCTAAAATTTGAAGTGACTAAAGTGAGCTAAGGGCCTCGGCAAAAAATAATTGCGCAAGATTGCGCAGGATTTTGGTTCGTATACAAGGCACATCCGCTGGTGCATATCAGGATATGTGCCTGTGGATGTAACGCAGTAGACGGGCCAAAAGACAAGCAAGATGTGTAATTATTTCTTGCCGAGGCCCTAAAGTTGATGCATTAGTAAGAAGTCAAAAATGCGAAAACTTGCACCCAATGATTTCAATGGTTATTCCTTATGAAAACGCCAAATCCGGACTTTTTACGAGACCATCAAAGTTGGTATTTTTTCATTTCACGCCTCGGCGTGATTGAACGTTGGATGTTGGATGTTGATCTCTGTTTCAAATTCCCTTAACTTTAGGCACTTTAAACTTTAGCTCACTTTAGGCACTTTTTCAGGAGTATTCCCTGCTGGCTATTCTCCTGATTGCATTTGCGACTATTGCTATTTCTTCAAGCGTATTAAAATAACCCATACTGACCCTGATGGTACCTTCAGGAAAGGTCTTTAAGGTCTTATGTGCAATGGGCGCACAGTGGAGACCGGTCCTTACTAAGATATCATATTCGGTGTTCAGGATATTCCCGGCCTCGGCAGGATAGACATCTTCTTCCATAAGTTCAAGATTGACAGCTCCGCAACCACCATAATCGTATCTGGCGCCGGGGGGCAGGAGACTGTCAATTGTGAGGGATATTGTGGCAGTTTGCTCTTCAGCTTTCAATGGGCCGTAAATTGTGACACCGGCCACGTCATACAGGGCTGACAGCAGGGCTGCAGTGAGGTTCTTATCATGTTCCTTGATTTTAGAGACGCCCTGCTTGAGGATAAAATCAACGCCTGCCCCGAGACCGGCAATTCCAACGTTATTCCTGGTACCGCTTTCAAGCATGTCGGGCAAGAAGTCGGGCTGCACCTCCTTTTCTGAAATGCTGCCTGTGCCGCCTCTTATTGAGGGATTTACGGTCAGACCTTCCCGCATGTATAACCCGCCCGTTCCCTGTGGTCCTAACATGGCCTTGTGGCCTGTAAAGGCCAAGAAATCGATGCCATCGGCCTCCACATCTATTGGAAAACAACCTGCTGTCTGCGCAGCATCCAGGAGAAGGGGGACATCGCCTATGGCTTGTTTGACCGCCCTTACATCCTGTATGGTCCCGCAAACATTGGATGCATGGTTCAGAACCATCAGAGCGGTATTTTTCCGAATCATGGGTGGGATTTCATGGGAATCCAGCCGGCCCTTGTAGTCACATTCGACCACGGACAGGGTTATGACCCCATGCTTTTCCAGATAGCGCAGAGGACGCAGGACCGAATTATGTTCCATTGATGTGGTGATGACATGATCACCCTGTTTGAGAAAACCGTTTATTACGAGGTTAAGGGCCTCAGTGACATTCATCGTAAAAACGATTTGATCAGGATTGGTGATGTTAAAGAGTTTTGCGATCACGTTTCTTGTATTCGAAACAATGCGGTCTGCCTCAACCGCCCTGTAATGGCCGGACCTACCGGGATTGGCGCCCACCTCTTTCATGAAATAGAGCATTGCTTCTATTACTTCGGGGGGTTTGGGAAAAGAAGTAGCCGCATTATCAAGATAGATCAGGGGATTCATTAGAAGTGCCTATTTATCCCGCTTATTGCGGGGAAGTGAATTAAAGTGCCTAAAGTTTGAAGTGCCTAAAGTGAGCTAAAGTTAAGGAACAGAAACCTGACATCTGGAAACTTGAGTTCAATCACCAACAATCTTTGTTTGCACCCTTTTCTTCTTAAACTGTATGCTGTCGGACAAGGTGAGATTCCACCTGCAACCTTAGTTCAGTTTACTTTAGTCACTTTAGCTCACTTTAGCTCACTTTAGTCACTTCGCTCCTTTCATGGACGCCCTCAGTTTTTTACTTGCCTCCTGATCCACTTTCATGGTCCCTGGGTCCATGACGGCACCGTAGTCCGCTTGCGCCCTGTCAACGCTTATATATCCATCCGCCACATCCCTTTCCACCAACGCCAGATCCCGCTCTAAGGGGTCCCCGTAACCGCCTCCACCGGCAGCATCCATTATAACCACATCCCCTGGCCCGAACCGGGTCAAACCATAGGGATTGCCGTCCTTGTCGTTAATCAGGAACCGGGCCCTGGCCCCATTTTTGCCGCCGAACAGACCCTCAGGAGAATAGCGATATCTTCCCGACTGTATCCCCAAATTAACAGGAGGGATCGGTGCATACTCGTCGTCAGGCACCCTGAAAACGACCCTTCTCCCCAAGCCGCCCATCTTCTTCCCAGGCCCGCCTGAATCTGTCAAGAACTCTCTTTTCTCTATGATAAGGGGTGTATCGCCCTCAAATATCTCCACAGGGGTGTTGGCGCCGTTGGCAGGGAATATATAATTGTAATATCCGTCATTGCGGGAACTTGCGCCCATACCGCCCCCACGTATGATAACAGCGTGCCAGGGGGTCGCGTCATGCCGTTTGCCATAGAACACATTCATCGTAGCTGGGGTCCCGCCGCTTCCCGCGATGACCCGATCCGGCAGGGCCTTTGCCATGGCCCTGTAGATGATTTCAGTCAGAAAATGGCCGACCTGCATTCTTGCTGCCACGGCTGCAGGAAACCTGCAGTTGACGACGCTTCCTTCGGGGGCGGTCATGGCAATCGGTTCCGCACACCCGTCGTTGTTGGGTATGTCAGGATCAAACATGCTTTTCATGGCCATGAACACATAGGCATAGGTGAAATTATAAACCACGTTGCCTCCCCAATCCACCTGAGACGAAGAACCGGCAAGATCAACCGTTATCCCGTTTCCCTCAACGTTAACGGATGCTTTGATGACGATGTCATCCTTGCCCTCCATCTGCTCCACAATCCCTTCTGCCTCATAAAGCCCGTCCGGCACCTTTTCGATAGCGCTCCGCATGCTCCTCTCAGTACGACTGATGATCTCATCTGCCAGGTCGTCTAAACTATCCAATTCGTATTCGTCAAGCATCTGGCAGATTTTCTCGGAGCAAACATGGTTGGCCGCTATCTGAGAACGGATATCGCCTGTCACCTCTTCCGGGGTACGTACATTCCATTGGATCATATCGACGACGGCCTGATTGAGCACACCGCCCTCTTCAAGCTTAATCAAGGGGATAAAGAGGCCGTCCTCGAACACATCCTGGTTGTCTGAAGACACCCGGCCTCCTATATCGGAGTGATGAAATACGCAGGCGGTCCAACCGATCAATTTATCTTCGTGGAAGATGGGACTCATAACACAGACATCGTTTAAGTGCCCTGCTAAGGCCCAGGGGTCATTGGTGATATACACATCGCCCGGCCCAAAGCTATCTTCAGGAAGTTTCTTGACGAGATTCTTGATCCCTAATGCCATGGCCCCGGACTGGCCCGGCGTGGCAAAGGACCCCTGTGCCAGCTCTCTCCCCTTCCGGTCTGTAAACATACAGGTGTAATCGTGTGCGTCCCTGAGCAGGCTTGAAAAAGCCGTACGGGCGACCGTTGTGTCAGCTTCATCCACAATGGAGATCAATCTGCGCCACAGTATTTCTAATGTGATGGGATCAAATTTCTGTCCCATTTTTTCCTCCATTTTTTGACAGGATGTACAGGATGAACTGGATAAAAATCATTTTAGAGGTCCTTCATTTGTCCTGTTAATTTTTATGACATTTTAACTTTAGCAGCACTTTTCTGGACTCCCGCTTTCGCGGGAGTGACAGCCTTGGAGATTTTTTACGCAACCCTCAATTCTTCAATTCAACCCACAAAAACCCATACTCATCCACAGAAACAGATGCATCTTCCCCGACAATAACCGTGGATTCTCTCTCTTCTATAATGGCCGGCCCCTTAAATCTTGCGTCCGGGAAGAGCTTGTACCGGTCGTAAACCGTGTAGGGGATGAAATCTTTGATAAGCCCGGAAAAAGCTTGGCGCTGGCCCTTAATAGCATCATCGAGGGATGCCCCGCTATGGGCGGCGATCTTTGGCAACTGCAAGAGTCGCTCAGGCAGGCTGGCCCGTATCCTGAAATTGATGAACTCCACAGGCGAATCAGGATAGGTCCTGCCGTAGAGTCTCTTGTAGGTTTCATCAAAACGGTTTCGAACATCTTCCCTGTTTACCTCGGTAAAGCTCCTTTCAGGTATAGAGACGGTGGTCTCGGAACCCTGCCCTACGAAGCGGGCATCCACGGAACGGTCGAATCTTATATCTTCTGTTTCACCCGATTTCTGGAGGGTCTTTGCCCCTTCGAGCTCCATCTCGCGATAAATTTTTTCTATTTCATTAAAGTCTGCCTCGTTAAGGGAAACCTTATGGCTCCTCACCATATCGAATGCCCTTGGGGCAGTAAAAAAGCCCAGGGCCGAACCTACCCCGGCATTGGGAGGAACCAGGAGCCTTGGCGCCCCCAGTTTTCTGGCCAACCCATAGGCATGTACCGGACCGGCCCCGCCAAAGGCCGTAACAGTAACAATCTTGGGGTTGCCGCCCTTTTCGGCGATGTGGGTCTTTGCTGCTCCGGCCATTGTTTCGTTAATGAGATCATGGATGCCCCAGATGGCCTGGATAAGGGATACCCCGAGAGGCCGGGCGATCTTTTCCTCAATACCGCGTCGGGCCGCCTCCCGGTCCAACTTCATCTCTCCGCCAAGAAAATAGTCTTCATCGAGATAGCCGAGCAACAGGTCTGCATCGGTTATACCCGGTTCAGTTCCCCCGCGACCGTAACATATAGGGCCGGGATCAGCTCCCGAACTTTCCGGCCCGACCTGAAGGGTCCCCATCTTACTCACTTTGGCGATACTTCCACCCCCGGCCCCGATCTCCATCAGGTCAACGACCGGCACCTGGATGGTCAGACCGCTTCCCTTCATAAACCTCTGCACCCGGCCCACTTCAAAGGTAGGAACAACCCCGGCAACCCCTTTCTGAATCAGACACGACTTGGCCGTGGTGCCGCCCATATCAAAACAGAACATCTCTGAGATATGGAACAGCTTCCCATAATACTGACCGGATATGACAGCGGCCGTGGGGCCTGACTCTATAATCCGGACAGGGAACTCAGCAGCCGTTTCAACCGATGTAATACCACCGCTGGACAGCATGATAAATAGTTTTCCCTTAAAGCCGATCGATGCGAGCCTGCCTGAGAGCTTGGAGAGGTAACGACCGGTCAAGGGTTTGACGTAAGCGTTCGTGACCGTGGTACTGGTCCTTTCATATTCTCTGATCTGGGGCAGGACTTCGTATGAGATGGAAACGGGAATGTCAGGGGCTTCGTCCTCAATGATCTCCTTGATTATCAGCTCGTGGGCCGGGTATTCAAAGGAATTGAGCAGACAGACGGCAATCGACTCCACATCCATGTCCATGAGCCTGCGCACCACATCTCTGGCTTCTGCTCGATCTAAGGGTTTGATGACAGTGCCATCACTCCGAACCCTTTCATCCACCTCGAGACGAAACCGTCTGGGGATCAGCGGTTCGGGGAATTCCGCAAATATGTCATAGGGGGCATACCGGATTTCCCTACCGAGTTCCAGGACATCCCTGAACCCTTTCGTGGTAATCAAACCGGTTTTGGCGCCCTTTCTCTCGATGATGGAATTGATAACTAAGGTGGTGCCATGGATAACTTCATCCAGGTCCCGCACAAAATCAGGAGTGCCCTCTTCGAGCTGTCGTATGCCCTGTTCCACCGCATCAGAAGGGTCACTCGGGGTAGTCAGGCATTTGTTTATCTTTATTTCCCCTGTCCGGTCATTAAGCAGCACAAAGTCGGTAAAGGTGCCGCCAATGTCACAGCCTAAGCGATAAAACCTGTCAGACATTCATATCTCCTTGGTTGGTGCTGGGTACCCCTTGGGATTGTTGATTGTTGATTGATGATTGTTGATTGATGATTGAAAGACCAAAATACCTTGGCCCTCTACAACCTTAAACTGCAACCCCTAGCCCGTCGAAGCGAAGCGGAGATCCCGCTTGCTGCGAAGCATCAGCGGGGCAACTCGGAACCTTTCTTCAAAATTGAATATCCAATAAGCAATAACTTATAACCAATAAGCACCGACCACCTGCTACTGACTACTGACCACTGATCTCTGATTACTTCTTTTCTTTAAGAGCAGTCAATATCTTCTCCGGAGTAATCGGCAGATCTGTGATGCGGACACCGACTGCGTCGTACACTGCATTGGCGATAGCCGGGGCTGTGGGTACGAGACCGGGTTCGCCCACACCCTTTGCTCCGTAAGGTCCGGCTTCATCAATCGGTTCAATAATAACAACTTCAATAGGGACAACGTCCATAGCAGTAAGCATCTGGTAGTCACGAAAACTGGGGTTCATAACTCTCCCATTGCGCACCTTTATCTCCTCAGTCAGGCCGTAGCCCACACCTGTGTAAGCGGCACCATAGATCTGGCCTAATAAAAGGGTTGGATTCATAGCCTTTCCAACATCGTGGGCTGCAATTAGATTAAGAATCTTAACCTCTCCGGTCTGTTCATCCACCTCCACCTCAACACCGGAGGCCCCAAAGGCATAGGTCATAGACAGGTTCCCCTTCATTTCCCAATTTAACATCTCCGTAGGTGGATCATAAAATTCCTCGGCCATTACCACCTTACTTTGTCCTGTCCCCACGAGCAGACCATTTTGAAGGATCTGCGCCAAAGGTAGATTAAAGTAGGGATGATCAGGCTCTTTCTTGGGAAAAATCATCCTGTCTCTGATATCCAGGTCCTCCGGGTTTGCTATCAATCCAAAATCCAGGTCCGGCTCCACAAACTCGGGATCCTTTCTCTTTTTCCGTTTAAGGCCCATCTTAATAATCTTGGGCATCTGCTCCACCGCCATTTCAAGGATCTGTCTCTTAGCCTTTGCACAGGCCCCTATTGCCGCATTGCCCGCCATAAATGTATGACGGCTGGCGTGAGTCCCTGCATCCCACAGGGCGAGCGCAGTATCCCCAAAAGTAAGGAAAACATCCTCGGGCCTGACCCCCAATGCCTCGGCAACGATCTGGGAAATAACGGTTGGAGATCCCTGGCCCTGATCGGTTCCGCTTTCGATTACATCCACGTGTCCGTATTCATCAAGTTTGATCATGATACCGTGGCCGTCCGACTTAGTAACCCTGGCGCCACCGGCAACATGAATAAGGGAAGCCATACCCACACCCCTGCCGTTCTGCTTCCCCTGCTTTTCATCCCAGTTGAGTTTTTCTTTTACTGCCTTTATACATTCCTCGAGACCGCATGAGGTAATTTTCAACTTCATGGGAGTCTGGTCCCCGGGCCGGTTGCGATTGATAAGCCTGAATTCCGCAGGGTCAATGCCCGCCTCTTCAGCCAGGGTATCCATTGAGGTTTCCACTGCAAAGGTGGCCTGAGGGTTACCATAGCCCCTCATGGCCTGGGCGTAGATATTATTGGTATAGACGCACGTGGCCTTAAAATAGACATTTGGGACGCGATAGAGTGAAGACATGGGCATCATCATAACCGATGGGGTTGTAGCCCCCCAGGAGGTATATGCACCGTTATCAAGGATCGCTTCACAGTGCCTGAAAATGAGTTTTCCTTCTTTGTCACATCCCTGTTCTATGGTAAACACGGCAGGCTGTCTCGGTGGTAATGCCTGAAACTCCTCTTCCCTGTCAAAGAGTATCCTGACCGGTTTCTTGGTTTTCAGGGCAAGCTGGATAGCGATAAATTCATAGATGTCTGTATCTAATTTTGTTCCGAAACTCCCTCCAACAACCGGATTGACTACCCGGATCTTTTTTCCGCGAAGACCGATCTGTGAAAAATACTCCGTAATCCTCCCGATGTGCCCAAAAATGACATTGGTCTGATCGTACAGCGTCAGATTGCTGTTCTGGTCAAACTCGGCAATACAGCCGCTTGTGCCCATACAGCACTGGTTTACCCATGTGGTGCTGACAGTGTCCTTTGAGGTGTAGACTGAATCCTCTCGGGCCTGCTCCATATCCCCGGTCTCAAATTTCCATGGCAATGGAAGTATGTTGCTCTTCAGGGGTCTCCCCCTTGCATCTATTTCATGGACAAGGGGTGATTCCTGTTTCATGGCCTCGAAAGGGTCGAACACAGCGGGTAGTTTCTCGTACTCAACTTTGATAAGACTAATAGCCTCTTCCGCGATTTCCGGGCTGATGGCTGCAACCGCGGCCACCTCGTCCCTGTACTGGCGGACAACATCCTTTTTGAGCACTGTCTGATCCTTCAGAAATCCAACCCTTACGTCCGGAATATCCTGGCCGGTCAAAACAGTCCTGACGCCCTCAAGCTGTTTCGCCTTGGAGATGTCTATACTCTTGATTCTTGCATGGGCATGATTGCTGTAAAGTATTTTTCCGTAAAGCATACCGGGACGTTTCAGATCATCAATATAAACTGCCTTGCCGGTCACCTTATCCGCTTCAATTGTTCTTGGAACGCTCTTTCCCACAAAGAGATGATCAGGCATTTTTTCCTCCATTGCTATTTACTCTCTTTTGCAGCCATTTCTATAGATTCGACAATCTGAACGTATCCGGTGCAACGACAGAAATTACCCGCAATACTTGTCCTGATATCGTCTTCGGTCGGATCAGGGTTCTGATCCAGGAGTGCCTTAGAAGACATGAGCATCCCGGATGTGCAAAACCCGCACTGAACCCCGTTATTCTTTAGGAAGGCCTCCTGGAGGGGATGGAGGGTGCCATCCTCATTGGCCAGGCCCTCGATAGTGGTAACTGATTTGCCCTCAACTTCAGGGATAGGACATAGACATGAATTAACGGCCTCTCCATCGAGAATAACCGTACATGCGCCGCACTCTCCAACACCGCATCCTTCCTTGGCACCTGTCAACTCGAAGTATTCCCGCAATGTCTTTAAGAGTGTCCAGGTCACCGGCACCTCGGCTGTTACAGTATTTCCATTCAGGGTAAATGAAACCGATACCTTCTTCATTTTGATCTCCTTTGGGCAATTCGTTCAGCCGCCAATCTGGCCATCCGCGGGACATACACCTCTATAATTTCTCCGCGATACCATGCTTCGCCCCTCAGGCTGTCTCTCAGGGAGCAGCATTCGGTTGATGCCGCTATCTTACCTGCCTCGTTTAACGCTTCATCGCTCAGGGCCTTTCCCTTTAAAAAATCTTCGGCCTTGTTGGCCCTGACCGGCGTTGGGGCTGCTACTGTCAAGGCAATTCTCACGTCTGAAATTATCTCACCCTCCAACTTGAGGGAAACTGCAATGCCCAATATGGGCAGATTCATGGCCTTCCTTCTCGAATGTTTCCAGTAAGCACTCCCGAAATGCTCCATTTCCCCGGGTATTTTAATCTCGGTGAGGACCTCGTCCTTTTTCAGGACTGTCTTGTATGTACCGGTAAAAAACTCGGTTATGGGCACGCTCCGTATTCCCTCAGGGCCTTCCATAAAAACCAGGGCATCGAGAACCAGGAGAGGTCCGGCCGTATCGGCGGAAGGCGCTGCGTTACAGATATTTCCACCAAGGGTAGCGACGTTTCTTACCTGGACAGAACCTACCCGGGAGGCACCGTCGTGCAGGGCAGACAATTCAGCCTTAACCAGTTCGGACTGTTCCAGCATCCTGTGAGTTGTCAGGGCCCCGATATGATACCCGCTCCTCTTATCTATATATTTAAGGTCCTTAAGCCCCCGTATGGAAACCAGGACCTCCGGGGTTTTTTTCGTGTTCCTGATTTTTGCCATCACATCAGTGCCCCCGGCAATCAGGGTGGCCCTCGGGCCATGCTCTTTCAAAAGACCGAGGGCCTCTTCCAAATTATCAGGTCTCAGGTAATCACAGTCGATCATCTCAATACCTCATTCTTAACAGTTATCGCGGTTGTCAAAAACCCTCTTGCTTTTCCTCTCTGACCTGGGCAGCGAACCGTATTCGAACAGCTCGACATCCGCACTCACCATGATCTGTTTTTTGATCTCCCCTTTGATCTTCCCGCCCAGTTCGGAATCCTGACCCGGGTCAACTCCCTGGGCCCGCTCCACCTTCAGGGTCATGTAGTCTTTGCCGTCATTCTTCCTGCCTAAAACGATCTGGTATTCGCTTCCGATACCCTCAATCCCCGACAGCGCATGATCGACCTGGCCCGGATAGATGTTTACCGCCCTGAAGATAATCATATCATCAGAGCGCCCTAAGATGCGATCATGCCTGGGGAGTATGGAGCCGCAGGGGCATTGCCCCGGTATCATCTTAGTGAGATCTCTGGTCCTGTAACGAATCAGCGGAACCCCCTCTTTCTCCAGGGTGGTCACCACCATTTCTCCTATTTCACCCTCAGGCACAGGATCAAGGGTATTCGGATCTAAGATCTCTAAGATATAATAATCAGCCCAGTAATGAATTCCCGTATGGTAAATACAATCCAATCCTGTCCCAGGCCCGTACAGCTCCGTCATTCCGGGAACATCGAACATATCATCCAGGTCCAGCAGGTCACGAATCCGTTTTCTCATGGCGTCACTGCTTCGCTCAGAACCGATGGTCATCTTTTTTAGATTTATCCTATCCTTTAAACCCCGTTTATTTACTTCTTCAGCCATCAGAAGTCCCATTGACGCAGTGCACATTATGGCCGTTGTCTGGAAATCTACCAGAAACTGGCACTGCATATCCAGGTTCCCGGGGCCTGCAGGAATAGCCATGGCTCCAAATGCCTCACATCCCATCTGAAAACTGATCCCCGCAGTCCATACACCATAGCCCACGGCGATCTGGATCCGGTCCTCAGAGGTTAAACCGGCCATTTCATAGCAGCGGGCAAAAAAATGGGTCCAGTCATCAATATCTTTTTGGGTATAGCAGAGCACCTTCCTCTTTCCCGTGGTCCCCGAGGATGCGTGAATACGCACCACTTTTGAAAAGGGAACGGACAGAAGCGGAAAAGGATATCCCTCCTGTAGATCAGTGGCGGTCGTGAACGGAAGGTGTCTCAGGTCATCAAGAGAATGGATATCTCCAGACTGAAGACCTGCATCGTCCATCTTCTTCTTATATGCGGAAGATCCGTTATAGGAGTGTGCAACTGTCCATTTCAGTTTTTTTAACTGATGATTTCTAAGCTCTTCAACTGTCTTCATTTCAGGCATAAAGGTCTTTGGCATTTCTTATTCACCCCTTGTGATTGATGATTGTTGATTGATGATTGTTGATTGATGATTGAAAAACTCGGAAAAAGTCACTGGCCCTTTTTCGTCATTCCCGCGAACGCGGGAATCCAGGGAAATCATTCCGCGGCGGCGGGACTGGACTCCCGCGTTCGCGGGAGTGACGGCCTTGGGGACTTTTTACGAGACCATCTTGATTGAACAACGTCAAAAAAACGGTGCGTTAGCATTTGGCTTCCAATCAACAATCGCCAATCAACAATCATCAATCCTACTTCGCCATATTAGGTATAAGCAGAACGATATCTGGAAAAATAATCAAAAGAATAATACAGACAATACAGGCCAGCAGAAAAAAGCTCACACTCTTGAAAATAGTGCTGAGCTCTATTTCAGGAGCTAATGCCTTGACGACATATATGTTAACGCCTACAGGCGGAGTAATCGCTCCCATTGTTGTCACCATGGTCAGGATGATGGCGTACCATATGGGATCGAAGCCAAGGGCTATTCCCAATGGGAAAAATATAGGGATTGTCAGCACAAGAAACCCGAGGGAGTCGATAAAACAGCCGCCAATCAGATAGATTATTAATATTAACGCTAAAACCACATAGGGGGATACCGGAAGGGAAGAGGCAACCTCCGCAATAATAAAGGGGAGTCTTGTTACGGCCAGGAAACGGCCGAAAATTATGGCGCCTGTGACGAGAAAGAAAACCATACATGATATCTTCAGCGAATCTCTTATGGAATCGAAAAACCCCTTCCAGGACAGTCGACCTGCCCCCACTGTGACGAGAAGAGTGAAGAAAACGCCAACTGCTCCAGCCTCTGTTGGAGTGAATAGCCCAGCGTACAGCCCCCCTATTACTAACACGAATATCGCAATCGCTTCTATGACCCCGACAAGGGATATAAGTTTCTCTTTGAAACTGGTCTTTGGTCCTGCCGGACCGTACTCGGGCTTGATCCTGCAAAGGACAAATATGGTGATTACAAAAAGGATTCCAAGGAGAATGGCAGGCAGGATCCCGGCAAGGAAGAGCTTTATTATAGACTGCTCTGTTTGAAGACCGATTACTATCAGGACAACACTGGGAGGCATCACCGTACCTAATGTCCCCCCGGTAACTACGGTCCCGCTGCTTAATCTCGTATCGTATTTATACTTTGTCATTTGCGGCAGGGCGACGGTACCCATGGTAGCGGCTGTAGCAGTGTTAGAACCGCAGATAGCGGCAAAGAGTTCATCAGCGCCGATAGTGGCAATAGCCAGCCCGCCCCGCCAGTGTCCAAACCACTTGTATGCCGCATTATAAAGTCGTTCAGCAATACCCGAATTGAATGCAAGGTATCCTAAGAATATGAAAAGGGGTATGACTGTCAGACCGTATTTTGAGAAAGTGGCCCAGATATCTGCCCCCACCACGTTTATTGCAGCCTTGAATGAAACCACATACCAGAACCCGCAGAAACCGACTATCCCCATGGCAAATCCCACGGGCATCCCCAGGAAAAACAGAACCGCTAAGAGAATTAGTATTCCGATAATGCCGATCAGGGTTGCGCTCATTCTTCATCCCTCTCTTTTTTCATTAGAAGCTTCAACAAATCAACCAGAAAAACCAGAGAGAGAACTGCACATCCAAACGCCACCCCATACGTGAAAGGGTAATAGATGATCTGCAACGTTTCGGTAACTTCACCCGTCTCCCTCAAGGTCCCTGCATATTTGGCGATTTGCCACGCTACTGCGGTAAAAAAGACCATGCATATTATATAATTGATGGCGCTCAGGATTCTTTGGGCCTTTTTAGAGAAACGCAAAACCACGATGTCTATAGCAATATGACCACGTCTGATCTGAGTGTAGCCTAAGGCAAAGGCCGTCAGTACAGCTCCAAAATACCCCATAAGTTCGAAGGTCCCGCTGACCGGGATCCAGACAAGACGGAGGAAGACATTGGCGCAGGTCAAGAAGATCATTGCTATCAGGAACAGGCCTGCAATGCAGATTAGAATCTGGTTCAAATAATCGCTGATCCTCTTCAGAATTATCATATCAGCTCACGGATTTCATTGAATAATGATAACCTCGTAAAAAGTCACACACCTGTTTTTGTCATTCCCGCGAACGCGGGAATCCAGGGAAATCATCCCGCCGCGGCGGGACTGGACTCCCGCGTTCGCGGGAGTGACGGCTTTGGAGATTTCTTATCAGACCATCAATAATGGATGTTCTGAAATCCGGAACAGGGAATACCCCATTCCGGATTCAATTCCGCCCGTTATTTCCCTTCATACATCCGGGCAAAATCTTTTATGTCCTGAACAATCGCCTTTGCAGGCAGGCCTTTTGCTTCATTAGTCTTAATCCAGTTGGCCGTAATCGGTTCAAGCAATTTATCCCACTTGGCCTTTTCCTTTTTGGGAAGCCGGAACACCTTGACACCCTCCTTCTTCTTTGCCCAGCGCA
>JACNJD010000201.1 GCA_014382715.1 Candidatus Desulfacyla euxinica
TTCCTGATAAAGGGTGTCAGGTGCGAAATCATCTGTTCCCAACTCGGAAAGATAGCCCCCTTCATCCATTTCAAGGGGTTGATGCTGCTGTCTGAACCTCCGTTTCCATCTCTTATGCCAGTTTAAGCATTCGTTGACTGTAATGCGGTAGAGCCAGGTATAGAGTTTTGATTTTTCGTCAAAAGTGCTGTTGATGTACCGATGTACTTTCAAGAAAACTTCCTGAACAATATCTAAGCTTTCTTCTCTGTCCGAGGTAATTCCGCACGCAATATTGAAAAGCCTCTCCTGATACTCGCGAACAAGAACACGAAATGCACCCTCATGTCCCTCCTTGAGAAGAGCGACCAATCTTTCCTCATTCCATAAATCCTCATCTGCTTTATTAGACACCATTCACCAGAAAAAGCTCAAAAAAAGATAAATCTCTTTGATTTACGCTCTATTTCTACTTGGTCAGATTGGTTTCGTCAAGAATTGTATGGCGGGATCAAAAGGGCTCCCTATTTCTTTCTTCCCATAATCAGTGAACGGCGAACCATCTCGAGAGTCCGGTTTTTCTGTTAATCTTGATTCGTTAATCCAATTCAAATTCACCAATATTGATGCGATGCTTTAATTTGAAACCTGAAGAACACATCAATGAATCATTTCCATTGACTATCGCAAAAAAAAGGAACGTCATCAACATTTGTGCATTACTGACTTGCCTTTGCCGCAACATATTGGATTCCGGGCTTCCCGGAGATGTTGTGAAACTCACCAGCAACCGTAACCTACGCAGATTTTGTGATAAGAGCTCAAACTCAACACCCATTATGATTCAATTCGTCATTTTGATCATGACCGAATGCCACAACATCTTGTGGTCACTACGGTAATGGGCCATGATCCGGAGATGCAAGACTTCCTATATGATACTTGAATCCACTTCTCACCAAATTTTATTTTGTATACTAACAAACCTGCACGACTTTTCTTCCAGGTAACTTCTGTACAGTGAAGATACTCATTGATATATCAATCAATGACTATATGGAACGGTGAGCTTACCGTAAATAGCCACTCCCCTCCTCAAAACGCATATCTTGCAAACGTAGCAGACAAATGAATATTGAACCCGAAAGATACTGGTACGTTGACTCAAATGCACGATTATGACAATATAGAATCCAAGCTCCGCTTTTCCCATTGGGCGTCTTCGGGAATCCCCAAGACTACTCTCCAGATTCACAGGAATATAGAGGAAATGAAAAGAATATGAAAAAAGTCGCTTTGCTGGTAGTCTTTTTCGTCTATTCTTGTTCAACTGCTTATTCTCAAGAGCCTCTAAGATTTGCCAGGATTACCAACACGCCCGATCAGATGGTCGGGTCGGAAATATTGAAGTTAGCCTATAAACGTTTAGGTATTCCCATTGTTATAGTTGAAATGCCTGGCAAAAGAGCCTTGGTAGAATCCAGCGAAGGGAGGATAGACGGTGAAGTTCACCGGATTTTTCGTGTTGGAAAAGATTACCCCACGCTGATTTAAGTGCCTAAAGTTAAGGAACTTCGTGAGTTTTTAGGAGGCAGTAATTTACGCCGGTTAATCAGTTGAATCTGCTTAGTTCGTTTGCTAATTCCATGAACCAGTCGATCTTTTCAGGCGGGGCAATCCCCGGGACCTCGCAACCGGTTGCCAGAATATAACCGCTATCCCGGGGGGCCGCATCAAGGCAGTTTTTCATGGCCTGCCTCATCTCTTCCCTGGTACCGGAAAAGAAAAGATTGGTATCCACGTTGCCTATCAGAACCGCTTTTCCCCTCGCCGCCTCCGCAGCCTTGGCCAGATCAGTAGGTGCGTCAACACTGATATTGGTTACCCCCGTATTGACCATGTCTTCGAGAATCGGATCTGTAAAGCCACAGATATGAAGCCCGACACCCACCTTTTTCTCCTTGAAATGGTCTACCATCTCCTTGTGGTAAGGGAAGATAAAGTTGCGGTAGATCATGGGTGAGATAAGACTGCACGACGCCGGTGCCTCGGAATAGTTGGGGCCTATGTTGAGATCAACAAGGGCATCCCCGAACCTTATGGACTGCTGTGTGCAAAATCTCATCAGCTCGTGGACATAATCAGGGTCTTTCATGGCATCCCTGAGCAGATTATTGGCGTCTCTCAGGCCAATGGCTATGGTCCAGGGTCCCGCAATAACGGGAGATACGGCGGTATCGGTGACTATTTTTCTTGTTTCTGCCATAGCCTCAAGATAGCCGGGGAGTCGCCCGTCCTTTTTGGGATCGGCAAGTTGCAGACTGCCCAATTTCCCCTTTTCTTCAAGGGCGATCTTGCTTGAAATACAAAAGCCGTCTTCAGGATATTTCAGTTCATTACCCAAGGCCTCTGCATCCATTAGCAGGTCCCACTGCATGAGAAGGATATCGGGTTTGTAACGTTCATACGCAGCAACCTGTGATTTCACAAATATCTTTGGGTCCAGCAAAAATTCCTTGATGGATGCCCCGATGAGTTGAGGGTTACACTGACCCATAAACGGGTAGGCCGGTACCCGGTCGGTGACCGGGTCCTTATCCGTAAATGTCTTCTTGAATGCTGCAGAAACACGTTGCTTACCCGTACAGGTCTCCATATTAGAGATCTCCTTCTTCCTCCCAGATTTTCATCTGTTCCTGGTAGGATGGTGGAAAGGCCGCCTGAAAATTGAAGAAACTGGTGATCGGATACCGGATACCCCCCTTATGCGTCTTACCCAGTCCATCCAGAACAGTATCGATCTTTGACGCCGGGATGAGAAATGACATTTCATAATCCTGGGTCATCCCGAAAATCCTGTCACCGTTCCCCGGGAGGAGATAACGGCATTCATCGTTTTTCATGGCCGTGATAATGGTCGCGCACCCCAGCCGTCCCATAGCTGAAGACTGAACCGCGCCGCCTTGGTTATACAGCGCACCATGAACGAGCCGCATAATCTGTGCTGGATTGCCGTACATCATGAGCATATCCGGTTCAAAACCGGCCCTGTTCAGCGGTGCGACCAGGATATGACTATATAGACCATAATCAAAACGGTCAATAAGGTCTTCTTCCGTTTTCCCTATCTCCTTGGAGGCTGTAAACATACCCGCAGCCAGATTCCCATCGTTATAAAAGTCGATGTTCTTGAAAAACCCGAACGGTGCCGCACCAAGTGAACATTGCATGTCCTCCTTGCCCATGGCAATGGTCCAACCTAGTTTCCTTGCCATCCCTATTCCCTGACATATGGCCACTTTTTTCTTCATCTGCTGAAAGGGACGTCGGGTCCTGTCCGGAATTTCATCTTCAGATTTCAACATCTTAAGAGCCAATGGGAAGGTAAGGGGACGTACATACGTGTTCAACGCCTGTTCCACTTCTTTTAAATCAGCCATTACAATCTCCTTTTATTTAGGTAACGTATTTAGTGCCTGAACAAAAATTGTCATTTTCGCCTCCCGCTTCTGCGGGACGTCAAACTCAAATTGTGATGGTTTCGTAAAAAGTCTCCAAGGCCGTCACTCCCGCGAACGCGGGAGTCTCCCGCCGCGGCGGGATTGATTTCCCTGGATTCCCGCGTTCGCGGGAATGACGAAAACGGGTCAGTGACTTTTTACGAGTTTGTCAATTTTAATCCTCGAAATGCTCAGGGGATAAGAGAAAAACCTTTCAACCCTGAGACCGTAAACAGTGAAAATTATTTTTTCAGTCTCGCCCGGATCTCGTCGATTAACTTGGGAACGACTTTTCTGAAATCTTCCACAACTATTACATCAGATGTATCAAAAATCTCAGCATCCGGATCTGAATTGATGGTTATAATATGTTCTGATTGATCCATCCCCACCACATGGTGCATGACCCCCGAGATCCCGATACCGATGTAGAGTTTAGGGCGGACGGTCTTCCCGCTCTGACCGATCATCTGCCCTTCTTCGGCCCAACCCTCATCAACCGGGGGCCGGGTGGCTCCCACTGAGCCCCCAAACAGTTCGGCTAAGGATTCAATCATCTTCCAGTCTTCCTGGCTTCCGATACCCCAGCCGCCCGCAACAACGACCTCGGCCTTTTCTAATGGGAGTTGGTCCGGCTTTTCTCGCTTTACTTCAAGCACCTCCGGTCCCAGCCCTTTCTCAGGAAGATCAATTTCTATCTCTTTGACTGTATCTTCTCTCTCAATGGCCGAAAGCGCCTTCATAATCCCAGGCATGACCGTTGCCATCTGCGGACGGTGATCCGGACAGGCTATGGTAGCGATAACACCGCCTCCCCACCCGGGAACCACCTGCAGGAGCTGCCCTTTCTCACCCAGTCTGAGGTCGATACAGTGTGCTGAAAGACCGGTACGTACTTTCGCAGCGACCCTGGGCGCCAGTTCAACCCCCATGTAGGTGGCACCCATCAACAGGATCTCCGGATCATAGGTATGGACCAGCGATGCCATCACCCTGGCGTACGGGATCAACCGGTAAGTCTTCAATCTTGGGTCATCACCTACCAGAACCGAATCCGCCCCATGATTGAGAAGAAGCTGTGAAAGCGACCGGATGTCGTGACCCAGAAGGATTGCCGTCACCTTTTTTCCGGCCTCATCAGCAAGTTCCCTGGCCTTGCCCAAAAGTTCCAGGCTAACCTCATGGAGTTCGCCGCCCCGCTGTTCCGCAAAAACCCAGATACCGTTCATATCACCGCTCATGGATGCTCCCTTTGGATTGACTATTGTCGAAGATCCCGTCTTTAGCGGGGACAATTGAAAAAACCCCAACCCTCACTGAAAAAAAACGGTGGGGCCTATCAGATGATGCCATACTGGTATATTCTCCCCGCAAGTGATTCAACAATTTCGTCAACAGATCCATCCAGTTTTTCTCTTGCCCTTTCAAACCGGCGAAGTTCAATCCCTGCCATCTTGGTAGGAGAGCCATCAATCCCGATAACCTCCGGGGAGATTTTCAGGTCTTCGTTGGAGAGGACCTTTATCTCTTTTGATTCAGCAGCCAAAATCCCGGTAAAGGAGGTGTATCTCGGCTTGTTAAGCTCTTTACGGACAGATATCACGAGAGGCAACGCTCCCCTAAGCCGGGCAAAACCGTGCTCGATCTTCCGGGTGACGACCATAGAACCGTCCTCACCAAGATCAAGATCGATCACATGCATGATATTCGGCAGGTCCAGCAATTCGGCCAGTTGGGAACCTACCTGGGCAGTTGAGCCGTCAATACTCATATTGCCGCAGATAATCAGATCATTATCACCGAGCCACCTGCATCCGGCAGCAAGAACATGTGCGGTTGCCAGGGTATCAGAACCTGCAAACATACGATCAGACAGTAGAACCGCCCTGTCCGCTCCCATTGCCAGCCCCTCCCGAAGGGTTGACGCAGCAGAAGGGGGGGCCATGGACAACAATACGACCTCCCCTCCAAGCACGCCCTGAATCGAGAGCGCCGCCTCTATAGCATGTTTATCCAGCGGGTTAATGACGCTGGCAATCCCTTCCCGGATCAAGGTCTGTGTTTCGGGGTCCATAGATACCTCGTCCCACTGTTTGGGGTCGGGGACCGGCTTTAGACAGACGATTATTCTTTCCATTCCATTCCCTTTTCTATCTTGTTTCCATCCATAAATGGCCCTTTTCCGCAATCTCGGCGTCAAACTGCGGGTTCCCTTGTGCGACGTACTAACGTACGTCTCCGCGCAAACCCTTGTTTTCCTTGACCTTGCGAAAAATTGCTCATTTCTGAATTGGAAACCCTCGGTGCCCACATTCGAATTAATGGATGGACACTATCTTATTTCTTAAAAGGAGCCAGTGCGGTCCTCGCAAGCACGACCTTGGCTATTTCTCCGGTTCCCCCTGCCGGAACCGTAACCATGGCATCCCTGAAAAGACGCTGAATCGCATATTCCTTCATGATTCCATAGGAACCATGTATTTCGATCCCGGTTTTTGCCGCATTTACTGCCGCTTCACAGGTGTAGTACTTGGCCAAGGTCCCTTCATTGTCACACCGCATCCCATGATCCTTGAGCCACGTAGCCCGGTAGCAGAGCAGGCGGCATATTTCGAGCTGCGAATAGATCTCCGCCATGTAGAATTGAATGGCCTGGAGCGTACTGATCGGTTTGCCATAAAGAACGCGTTCAGTTGCAAACTTACCTGCCTCTTCATAAACGGCGGTCAGGATACCTAACGCTACCGCAGCCATACCCGTTCTCCCGGTCTCGCTGATGGTCTTGATGGCCACACCGAGTCCACCGCCTTCCTTTCCTAAGAGATTTTCTTTGGGCACCTCGCAATTATCAAATGCCAGTTCTCCCGTATTGGCACCGCGAAGGCCGAACTTGTTCTCTTTCCGAGCCGCCTTGGCCCCGGGTGCGTCCTTGTCCACGATAAAGGCGCTGATGCCTTTGGGACCCTCACCTGTTTTTGCAATCACGACCCAGTAGTCAGAGGTGTGGGAATTAGTGATAAAACATTTCCGGCCGTTCAGGATGTATTTATCCCCTTTTAACTCGGCAGTGGTCTTCATGCCTAATAAGTCCGATCCGCCGCTGGGATCGGTGACCGCCACACACCCCATGGTTTCACCCTTGGCCAACGGAGTGAGATATTTTTCTTTCTGGGCATCCGTTCCAAAATCATTAATCACCGCGCACCCCATATGATGGACCTGCATGGCCATCGGTATTGCCCCGCAAACCCTCCCGAGTTCCTCCAAAACAATTGTGCGGGCCACATATCCCAGATCCACACCACCATATTCCGCGGGTGTAATGACGCCTGCAATCCCTACTTCAGCCATCGGCTTCAGGAGTTCTTCGGGGAAATCCCCTGTTTCTTCCATGGCCTCCATCTTCGGGGGAATTTCATTTTCAGCAAATTCCCTCACGGCCTTCCTCAACATTTCTTCTCTTTCCGAAAACGTAAAATCCATAACATCTCCTCCCTTAGTTGATATTTAATGGTCTCTAATCCAAAAACCTATACAAGTTCCTAACCCGGATAAACCGGAAAAGTGCCTAAAATGCCTAAAGTTGATATTTGTTTTTCACGCCTTGGCGTGATTCGACGTCGGAGTCTTCGCTTACCTGGATGTTCGATGTCGGAGTCTTCGCTTACCTCGATGTTCATCTCTTTGCATCCCGCTTTAGCGGGACTTTCCGTACATTGTAAAAAATTTCTTGTGCTTTTTACACGAGATTTAGTTGTTAACTGTCTAACTTGTGTTCTTGTCAGACGCAAACCGATCCTGTTCGCTGCCACCGGGGTCTCTCAATCGGCCAGTTTGTCAAGATACTCGATCAAAGAGCCGATCGCCTGATCCAGACAGGCATCGGATTTTTCCATTCCGTAGATGACAGACGCACCTAACATCCCTGCAAAGATCATCTCTGTAACCGCCGCTGTATCTACACCTTTTCGGACCTCACCCGATCCCTTTCCCTCATCCAGCAATCGATTGAGCATCGCCCTCAGACCGGCAAATCCCTTATTCAGTTCACGAGACAGAACAGGTCTCTGATCATCCAGTTCTACTGAGAGGGTTACAAAGATACAGCCGCCTGGAAAGTTACTCCGGTCTTTCAGGTATCGATTCCGGTAGTTTTCCAGGAATTTTTTTATCTTTTCCACCGGGTCTGATATTTGATCCAGGTCTGCAAGGGTCGCCTCACGCCAGATTCGCGTGGCCTCGTTCAACACCGCAAAAAATAGGCTCTCTTTGCTTTCAAAATGATTATAAAATCCTCCCTTTGAGGTATTTGCCGCCTCTAATATGTCGTTGATAGAGGTGCTCAAAAAACCTTTCAGAGAGAACAATTTGAGAGACTCTGTAACTATTTTTTCCTTGAGGTCCATATTATAATCTTGCCACTCCTGATACGAGGGGGAGACCGGTCGGTCCCCTTTTTTTGTATTTATAAATCATCATTTTTTTGAAGGCAAGAAAATTCTTCACAAAATTTCGTAATATGGGCTTGAAGCCTTTTTGGGAGACCATAAGATTGATCAAAAACGATTCCCGTCTTGACTATTTCAGATATTCACTATAAGCTAAATGCTATTTATAGATTTCTTTTTTGATATTCTGGCGCCATAAACCCAAATACCAACATCAGGGAGGACTTACAGCTATGGGCAGCAATGAGATTTTGAAAGGGAAAAAGATACTTGCGGTGGACGACGAACAAGACATCCTTGATACTCTTCAAGAGATCCTCAGTGAGTGCAATGTGCAAACCGCCACATCTTTTGAATCGGCCAAGGAACTATTAGAAACTGAAGCTTATGATGCCGCTATTCTGGATATCATGGGGGTTCGGGGATTTGACTTGCTGGAGATCTCAACCGACAAAAAGATTCCCGCGTTAATGCTTACAGCCCACGGCTTAAACCCTGACAACCTGGTGGGTTCAATAAAAATTGGAGCTAAATCCTACATCCCCAAAGACAAGATCAGCGATATCGACATATTTCTGAAAGAGGTATTCCTGGCTCAAGAAAAAGGGATTGAAAGACCGGGGAACTGGTTCTCCAATTTGGGCTCCTATTTTGATAACCGATTCGGCCACGGATGGAAAAACAACGACAAGAAGTTCTGGGCAGAGTACGACAAAACCTTCGAGGTCTCAAAAGAAGAGCTTCAAGGCCTGCTGTAGGCAGAGAAAGCGGGTTACGAGTTGCGGGTTACGGGTTTGGTATCGGGTACTGGGTATTGGTTATTTGTCATTCAGTGGTGATTCAGGTGTTTTTTCAATAGTCAATAGTCAATGACAAGGGGTTGCGGGTTCTCAATTATCTCCGAATGAGCCATGACGTCCCGCCCCACCTGCAAAGCGGGTCGCCCCCTCAAATGTTTCACCGCTTTCAATGGTCTTGAGCCCGAGTAGGAATTCGTTTTTCATGGCCTCGGTAAAGGAAAAGTCGAATTGCTCATAGGCTGATCGCCTATCGCTCAAGAGACATTGTTGTGGAAATCGAATGATCTGTTGAGCCAGGGCCTCTGCCTCTGCCCTCGCAGTCCCGGGCTCCACAACCCGGTTGGCTAATCCCATACCGAGCGCCTCCTCTGCCTCGACCGGTCTACCGGTCAGGATCATATCCAGGGCGTGGGAGAGCCCGATCAGACGCGGCAGACGTACTGTCCCTCCGTCAATCAACGGTACTCCCCAGCGTCGACAAAACACCCCAAAAACCGCGTCACTGCCCACAACACGCATATCGCACCAGAGCGCAAGCTCAAGGCCCCCTGCAACGGCATAACCTTCCACAGCCGCAATAACAGGCTTTTTCATCTGCATCCGTGACGGCCCCATGGGCCCATCGCCATCTTCATCTACCCGATTAGCCCGACCTTCTGCAAAACCTTTGAGATCTGCACCCGCGCAAAAGAATCCCCCTGTTCCCGTAAGTACCGCTGCATACGCTTCGTCGTCAGACTCGAATGCCCGGAAGGCCTCAGCCAACTCGTCGGCTGTTGGGCGATCCACTGCATTTCTCACCTCTGGACGATTTATTATAACAGTTGTAATGCCCCCATTCTTCTCTGTAATGACTCGCATTTTTTCCTCCATATTTGGCTCAGAAGTTGAACAGTCAAACGCCCCTCCCACCTGTTTTCCATTGACGATCAACCGATTTTATCCTAAAAACAATAGCAGATAAATTTTCTTATGACCAGCTTCTTCAAGTTTTGTAACTGAACATCTTAACATACTCTGAAGAGAGGAAGGGGTGATAGTTTGAAAAAGCAGCAAATGATGAATGTCCTTGTTGTTTCGGGTTTCCTCGGCGCCGGAAAAACCACTCTCATAAATCATCTATTATCATCCCGGACAGGAGAAACAGGGAAGATAGCGATTATTGTAAACGAGGTAGGCGAACTGGGTGTTGATGGGGAACTCCTTTCCGGCCAGAACGTGGACATGATAGAATTGGCAGGTGGGTGCATCTGCTGTACTATCAAGACCGGTTTTCTTGACGCAGTTCAGGAGATATATGAGAAGGTTCGCCCTGATTTCCTGGTGGTAGAGGCGACCGGTGTGGCGCAGCCGGGAGAAATCCTTGACATGATTTTTGAACTTCCCCAGAACAAATTCATCCACCTCAGAAGCTTGATTACAGTTGTGGATGCTGGTTTTTTCGAAGCCAGAAAAGTCCTTGCATCTTTTTATGACAATCAGATCCGTTTTGCAGACATCCTCATCCTGAACAAAGCGGATCAGGTCGAAGCCAATATCCTTGATGAGATCCAGGCCTTGCTTCGAGAGATGAATCCGGAGAGCGTTTTGGTTACCGCCCGGCATTGCGCTGTAGAACCCTCCCTTCTCTTTGATACGGACTATGGTGATGACAAGCGCCATCCCCAACCCGCACTGGCACATGGTGATCACGACAGCCATCATCATGAAAAGGGTGGTTTTGAATCCTTTTATTTTAAAGATCAGACCCCGTTAGATAGAAAAAAACTGATTCATTTCCTTGAGTCTTTGCCCCCAACGCTTTTTCGTTTAAAGGGATGGGTCAGGTTTCCTGATGCCTCGGCATTTCTCGATTTTACGGGTGGACGCTACCGGATCGAACCGGTTGACAACGACCATGCTACCGCCCTCGCCTTTGTGGGCCGGGGATGTAACAGGGCAGAGATTCTCCTGGCCTTGGAGAAATGTGCAGCCAAGGAACCCGATCTCGTCTGAAAAATCCTCCTTCGATTGACGGAGCGGGATGCTTTTCATGTAGTGCGTGGCAACCTTGAACCCGTGAACTCTTGCAAGAAAAGGGAGATAAAGTTGACAAACAAAAAAGATGAGGCATTCAGGGCGGCTGCGGTTCAACTTTCGCCTGTACTTTTCGATCGTGACGGCAGCACGGAAAAAGTATTAAAAGCCATTGAGAAATGCGGCCAGGAAGGGATCAGGTTAGCTGTTTTTCCGGAGACATTTATCCCGAATTATCCCTATTTCGCCTGGGTAAAACCCCCGGCGCTTATGGCCGAACTTCACTGCAGGCTTTATGAACAGGCGGTGGAGGTCCCGGGGCCGGTTACAGAAGCAGTGGGAAAAGCGGCGAACGACTCGGGAACTGTAGTGGTTCTCGGTGTAAATGAAAGGGAGGGAGGAAGTCTCTACAACACCCAGCTTATATTTGATACCGATGGCTCCCTTCTCGGAAAGAGACGCAAGATAATGCCAACATTACATGAACGGATGATCTGGGGATGGGGAGACGGGAGCGGATTAAGGGTTTTTGAAACGGCCCTTGGCCGCGTAGGGGCCCTGATCTGCTGGGAACATTATATGCCCCTTGCGCGGTACGCGCTGATGACCTTAGGGGAGGAGATCCATTGCTCCCATTTCCCCGGTTCTTTCGGAGGCAACTCCATGTCGCAACAGATCGACGCGGCCATACGTCATCATGCCATGGAATCCGGGGCCTTCGTTATCAATTCCACGGGATGGCTGACCGAGAGACAGAGGGCGGAGATCACTTCTTCGGATGAATCTCTCTCTAAATATCTAAGAGGAGGAATCTGTACGGGTATTGTGGCGCCCTACGGGCTTTATTTAGCCGGACCTCTGCCGGAAGGCGAGGGTATGGCCGTTGCAGAAATCGATCTGAAAGCCATTATTCGACAAAAGAATTCGCTTGATACCATCGGCCATTACTCCAGACCGGATATCCTGAGGTTAAAGATAGATCGCTCTATCCGGCCGGTAGAGGAAAAAATGGCCCCGCACCTTCAGGAAATATCAGAAGGGTATGATCAAGAAAAACCTGAAAGTTGAATATTGGTGGGGCTCACTTGGCCTCTAACCTCCAATAAGGTAAGGACTGAAAAGGCAAGCAGCAATCTGGAAGGGATTTCCTTTAAGCGGGATGCTGGTCCCGGTGGTGTATAAAGGAAAACTGGGAGCGTATCCCCATCAAGATTGAAGGAAGGCATGACTCAAAAAGAGCTTTCTGAATTGACAGGAAATCTCGCAAAGTCATATTTCTGAGATGGAAAACGGTAGACGACAAATTGGGAAAAACAGGGCCATCAATACATCTACGCACCCGACATTGCCCCGTGATACTTACTGATTTACAAATGGATGTCCACTGATATAATGTAGTTTTATATGCCGCAATTAGGCGGATTACATCAAAGTTCGCACTCTATCTAAAAAATATCTTGACCATAACCATATTAGGTAATATTATAACCTTATGCGGTATGAGGTAAGAATCAAAAAGAAAGCCAGCCGTGGGCTGAGAAAACTGCCTGCAAATGTGAAGAAGCTGCTATTTTTATTGATCGAAGACCTCAAAGCAGATGGTCCGATTCAAAAAAGCTGGAACAATTTTTCACCCTTGGGAGATGGCAAATACCACTGCCATTTAAATTATCGCTATGTGGCCTGCTGGGAGTGGCGGCAAGGGGAAATCGAAATAGAGGTGTATTATGTTGGCTCTCGTGAAAAAGCCCCGTATTGAGTTATCCCTTCATGGGGATGATGTTGACGAGCTTATTGGCTGGATTAGCAAAAAATTTGAAGTCAGTATTCTCTCATCCGAAAACTCTGAGAGTATAGCTATTGAAGAGACTGATTTCTGGAAAGAAATGCAGTCTAACAGAATCGGAAACCTCCTCGCAGGTGCTCGGTTCAAGGCAAACCTAACGCAAGCACAACTCGCCACTAAACTCGGTATCCGCCAAAATATGATCAGTGATTATGAAAGAGGGAAGCGAAGGCTTTCACCATCAATGGCAAAACGTATAGCTGACATTCTTCACGTCAAAGCTGACAGGCTCTCCTAAGTGCGAACAACGCCATAAAGACAGATGGGCTATTACGTGCGGTTGTCCGTGTTCTTGGTAGGGGAAGTTATGGGAAGGGGGACATCATAGAGGATAAAGAATACAATCGTCTTGCCACCAATCCCAAAGTGACTATTGCCGACCTGAAGGACCTTGAAGAGTGGCGGGATGTAATCCCTGAATACGTAAAGGACTATGTTCCCCTTAACACGTTCATGTAAAATGACGGGCGGCAAAGAGGCCCGCCAGAAAGACGGCGGGCAAGCGCAAAAGACACAAAAAACTCATGCCACATTGGAGCTACTATGACATTAATTATTCCTGTTGAGTCAATCGTCAGCAAGATAGTCTTTCTTCGCGGAGAAAAAGCCCTGTTGGATCGAGACCTTGCTGGTCTTTATGGGGTAGAAACAAAGGTATTAAAACAGGCTGTAAGACGGAACATAAAACGTTTTCCCGATGATTTTATGTTTGAGCTGACAAAAGAGGAACAACATTCTTTAAGGTCACAAAATGTGACCTTAAAAAGGGGACAGCATTCGAAGTATTTACCCTTTGCCTTCACAGAACAGGGTGTTGCAATGCTTTCCTCTGTTCTCAATAGCGAGCGCGCGGTGCAGGTTAATATTGAGATCATGCGCGCCTTTGTTCGCTTACGCCGAATGCTATCTGTAAACAAGGATCTCGAACGTAAACTGACTGCCTTAGAGCAAAAATACGATGAGCAGTTCAAAGTCGTTTTTGACACGATCCGTGCTTTAATGACGCCACCTGAGGAGCCAAAACAGAGCAGGTCGAGGCAGCGGTTAAGGCATTCTCCGGAACATTCACCCTCTATGAACTTGAACGCGCATGCATGGGAGTAAGCCGGGATATGGTGCGAAAAGTGCTAAGGAATTTACAAAAGGCAGGTTCCGTAGAATGCCTGGGCCGTGGTCCTGGGGCGGTCTGGCGGAAAAGGGGTAATACCCTTAAAAAAGGGTAAAAAAGAGGGCAACAAGTTGTATGGCACAAACTCGTAAAAAGTCAGAAATCATCCTTTTTCGTCATTCCCGCGAAAGCGGGAATCCAGGGAAATCAGGCACTTCTGGACTCCCGCTTTCGCGGGAGTGACGGCCTTGGAAACTTTTTACGAGACCATCAAAGATTAACATGCTTGAAAAAGGAGATTGATATATGACAGACTCTGATGAAATAAAAATTGGGATAGAAAAAGTCGATAATAAAACCAGAGAATTGATCATGGAATTTCAGTCACATTATAATGAGTATTGTGAACTTCATCCAGAAGATAAAGATAGAAAAGATGAGATTTTCCAATCATGGGCAATCCAGAAATTGGCCGGAATTCAGATTAGCATATTAGAGCTAAGTGAAAGTATTAATGCATTATTCAAAACAAGTCGTCATAATTAACTAACCCTCTTGTGATTCCCTAATTGGGCAAGGCAAAATTATGAAACAAGGTGCTAAAGAATTTGAGTAATTAGGAGGCACACATGGCGTTAATGACTAAGGAGCAGTATCTGTCGAGTATCAGAAAGCTTGATCACCGGGTGTTCATTCAGGGAGAAAGGGTTGATAACATACCGGATCATCCCATATCAGGACCGCCTGCCATGGCATTGGCCGAGATTTATGAGCAGGCCGGACAGGAGGACATGAAACAGTTGTTCACGGCACAGTCTCACCTCACAGGGGAAACAATAAACCGGTTTACACATATCCAGCAGAGCGTAGAGGATCTCACAAAGAAAATCCTTATGCTGAGAGAGATGGGCAGAAAAACCGCCTGCTGCTTCCAGCGTTGTGCGGGCCTTGACTGTATGAATACCGTCTATGCCATTACCTATGATATGGATCAGGAACTCGGAACCTCATATCATAATCGCTTTGTAGATTTCATAAAGTATATCCAGTCAAATGATCTCGTGCCTGCAGCCTGTATGACAGACACAAAAGGGGACCGGAGTCTCCCCCCTTCAGAGCAGGAGGACCCTGATCAGTACATGCATATTGTTGGAGAGAAAGACGGGGGCATCATAGTTCGGGGAGCAAAACTGCATATTACCGGTGCAGTAAATTCACATGAACTGATCGTCGTTCCCACAAGGGCATTAAGGGAAGAAGACGCAGAGTACGCTGTTTCTTTTGCAGTGCCTGCAGATACTGAAGGTATTACCTTCATATACGGCCGTCAGCCATCTGATACAAGACGTCTTGAAGATGGCCGATCAGATGTGGGTAACCTCTATTACGGTGGTTGTGAAGCCATGGTGACCTTCGACGATGTTTTTGTGCCGGAAGAAAGGGTGTTCATGAAAGGAGAATATCCAATGGCCGGGCGGCTTGTGGAACTTTTTGCAGCCCACCACAGGGCCAGTTATGGGGGGTGCAAGGTGGGGGTAGGCGATGTTCTCATCGGGGCAACAGCGGCCATAGCCGAAGCCCACGGCACCGCAAAGGCCTCCCATATCAAGGATAAAATAGCTGAAATGATTCACCTCAATGAGACACTTCATGCGGGAGCGCTGGCAAGTACGGGGAAAGGCTATCCAACACCAAGCGGCGCCTATGCTGTGGACCCCCTCTTGGCTAATGTGTGCAAACTCAACGTCACACGCTTTCCCTTTGAGATTTCCCGACTGGCCCAGGACATAACCGGTGGTATTTTAGTTACCATGCCTTCATTAAAGGACCTCGAAAACCCCGAAATAGGACCATATCTGAAGAAGTATCTGGGGGGCATGAAGGGCGTGGATAGCGAAAAACGGATACGACTACTCCGTCTTATTGAAAATATTACTCTTGGAACCGGTGCGGTGTCCTATTTGACGGAATCGATTCATGGAGCCGGCTCACCCCAAGCCCAAAAAATCATGATCACACGACTGGCCGACATGGAATCTGCCAAGGCCTGCGCCTATCAGTTGTGCGGAATTTAATTCCAATAGCTTCCAAAAGGGTTATTGGAATCTTCTATGATAACCGTTCACAGGTTCAGGGTTCAACGTTCGGGGTTAAGAATAAGGGACATAAGAACATGAGAAAAGGGCCGGGCATTTCCGAAATGATTATTGCCCTATCATTCCTGTCGCTGATTTGTTTTTTGTCGCCAGCCTCAGCCGGAGACCGTGTGAAAGTTTTCGTGAGTATTCCTCCCCAGAAATACTTTGTTGAGAAAATCGGTGGAGATCTGGTTGATATCTCTGTGATGGTGCTTCCCGGGTTCAGTCCCGCTACCTATGAACCCAAACCAAAACAGATGGTCAAGCTCACAGAATCCAGGATATACTTTGCCATTGGTGTTTTCTTTGAAGAGGTGTGGCTGAAGAAATTCGCCCGTAACAATCCTGAAATGAAAATTATTGCCACGCAGAATGGTATTGAGAAGATACCAATGAAAAGACACCTGCACGATGATAAAGAGAGGAATCACAATAAAGGGATAGCACACGCCGGAAGCAAAGACCCTCATATCTGGCTTTCTCCGCCCCTTGTGATGTTGCAGGCTCGCAATATCCTTGATGCTTTAGTGACGGTGGATCCGACAAACAGGGGAATATACGAGTCCAACTACAAGAGCTTTATCACAGAGTTGGTAGATCTTGATCTCAGGATCAGCGACCTATTTGCAGACAGAGGTCAAGGCACCCGGTTCATAGCCTACCACCCTGCGTGGGGGTATTTTGCAGAGACCTATGATCTAATACAGCTCCCGGTGGAAATAGAAGGGAAAAATCCAACACCAAGGGCGCTCCAGCAGTTAATTCCCGACGCTAAGAAGGATGGAATAAAGGTGGTCTTTGTCCAGCCCCAGTTTTCTACAAAAAGCGCCCGGACAATCGCCAGGGCGATTGGAGGTCACGTCGTATTTGCTGACCCGCTTGCATCCGATTGGGCAAAAAATCTCCTGATGGTGGCTGAGCAATTTAAGGACGTTCTTAGGTGACCATAAAGTCCCAGGAGATAGGATATGCGTGACTTTCTTGCACCCCTTATCATTTTCTGCCTGATTATCCTCTTGTCAGGTTGTTCTGCCGGCAATCCCATTCAACTATATCAGATCGATAGTGGTAGAACCATAAAGATGGAATCCAACGGTAAACTGGAAATTGTGCTGGACGCCAACCCGACCACGGGCTATCAGTGGAAAGCCCTGCCCTGGGACACAGGGATTATTGAACAGATTGATAAACCGGTTTATAAATCCAAATCAGAGGCAATAGGCTCCGGCGGTGAATTAACATTCTATTTTAAGGCCCTTTCTAAGGGCCAGACGTCACTCAAGTTCATTTATTTCAGAGTCTTTGAAAAGGACGTCCCTCCCGTAAAGTCATTCAATGTGATAATTGTGGTTTCGCAGCAATAGCGATGATCACTTTCGGTCAGGTTATCTTTACATTCCCGAATCTGATCAAGCCCCCTTGAACTCTCCCTTTCGTTTCTGCAAATATGCCGATACAGCCTCAAGGAGATCTTCCGAAGGGACAATCATGCTCGATCTGGCAGCATTATATTCCAGGGATTCCTCCAGACTGACTTCCTCGTCAAAGAGCATGACCTCTTTGGCACCCTGAACGGCCAGAGGAGGATTTGAGGCAATCTCCTCTGCCATCTCCCTCCCCTTCATCTCCAGGGTCTCTTTGTCAGGGAAAACATCGTTTACCAGATCAATGGTCTGGGCCCTCTTCGCATCGAACCGGTGCCCCCTAAATGCAATCTCCTTAGCGTGTCCCTTCCCCACAATCCTTGGCAGGCGCTGCAATCCCCCCACATCGGTAATAAAACCTAACTTCGCCTCAGGAAAGGCAAACAGGGTTTCCTGGGAGCAGAGCCGGATATCACAGCAGAGAACGAGCTCCAGACCGGCCCCGAGGCAATGCCCGTGAATAAGCGCGATAGTTGGTTTAGAAATACGTTCCAGCCGTGTGTGGATATCCTGGGTCTTCCTGACCTCTTTGAAGAACCAGATCTTTTGCGTCGCGTCCGGGGTGTTGTTTACAGCAGAAAACAGCTCATTTTCAGGACTCAGATCCAGACCGGCGCAAAACGATGCCCCCTCGCCCCTGAGAAGGACCGCCCTCGCCTCTCCGTCTTCTTCTGCCATACCGATTGCTCTGTCCAGGGCGTTCCACACCACCGGATTCAATGCATTCCGTTTCTCAGGCCTGTTTAGAGTAATAACGCCTATGTGATCATCCCTGTGATAAGTAACCAGGTTTTTCTTTTCCGTGTTTGACATACGATCCTCCTTTAAAATTTAGGGATTCAGGAATTTGGAAATTCAGGAATTAATAATAATAGAATCAGAGGGAAATCGGATTTAAGATCTATCTCTCATGCTATGCCGGTTCCCGGGAAAAGAGGATCTCCTCCTCTCCTTTTTTTCTGAAAATCGATCTGTCTTCCTCAAGATATCTCAAATGGGCGATCGCTTCCCCTGTGGCAAACCACTTCTGGGCCAGAGGAAACTGCTCCCATGAATCGCAGGCTATGTCCCAGGTCATCTCTGAGGCAACCTGATAGGCATTTTTTGGCTCATTGTTCAGGATTGTGAGAACCTCTTCAATTCTCCTGTAATGATGTTCCTTTAGTTCGTCAATCCTTTCACCATGGTTTTTGAACACCCTTCTATGCCCTGGCAGAACTAGCTCGACATCCAGTTCGCGGACCTTTTCAAGACTGGTCAAATAATTCTTCAATGGGTTTTCCCGCTCTGACCAGCACTGGATGTTGGGAGTAATGTCAATGAGGATATGATCTCCGCAAATGAAAATCTTTTTTTCAGCCTCGTACAGACAGGTATGCCCCTCGGTGTGCCCGGGAGTCTCAATACACCTGAAATGATAGTCCCCGGTCCGAATGGTATCATCGTCTGTCAGAATGCTCAGTTTAGGGACCCACTGAGAATGGAACTTGAAGCCCGGATGACTTTTCAGGGCATTTCTGAGCTCACTCTTAGGGAAACCATTCCGCCCGGCATATTCGACCATCGGCTCCCATCCGTCCCAGGACTCGATGAGCTCGCTATCCGGACGATTGAAAAATACCTTACTGGTATCGGTGACAATCTTGCCTACAAGACCGAAATGATCGGCATGGAGATGGGTGATGAAAAAATCGGTCTTCCCCAGATCAATCTTAATTTCCTCCAGACCGGCCTCCATGGCCTCAAGACATTCCTTCCGATTCAGACCGGTATCAATCACCAAATTCCTCTCCGGAGACCTTATCACATAGGAATTCAGATATTTGAGCGGGCTGTCCGGCAGGGGGATCTCTATTCTAAAAAGATCCGGTAAAAGTTCTTCGATCATCTGTATATTCCTTTCATCAGGTGTTCTTCTTCTGTGTCATTTTAAACCAATCACGAAAATCTTTTCAAATCAAGACCTCCATATCTTCCAATGGGTAGGAAACGCATGAATGGACATAGCCAAACTGCACATCCGACTTCCTGACAGGTACACCGCCCGGCTGAAAAACTTTTCCGGATTGAATCTTTACTCTGCACATACTGCATTCGCCCGAGCGGCAGATGGAGGGAATCAAAACACCATTTTTCTCCAAGGCAAGCATTAGCGGCTCACCCGCCCGGGCTTCGATTGTGGGGCCACCATCCACCTGCACCGCAAAGACGTCATCTGCCTTTACCCTTTCCGGCCATCCCGGATAATCGCATATATTGGCAGGTGCACCATATACCTCTTTTCTGATCTTCCTTTTCGGAATGCCAAGTTTTTCCAGTTCGGGCACACAGAAATCGTACATCCCCTGGGGACCGCAAAGGTAAAAGGTCTTTCCGGTCAGGTCCCCAATCGCCTCCCGGATCAAATCGCCTGTAATCAATCCGCTCAGGCCTTGATACCCGTCAGAAGGCTCTTCAATGACCGGCAAGTAATTAATATTTTCAAAGCTGTCTGAAAGGGAACGCAGCTCATCATGAGAAATGGCATCATTTAGGTTTTTGTTCCCATGGAAAAGATATACGGATCGTTCCAGACCACATTCAACAATCTCACGAATCATGCTGCGAAAGGGAGTAATGCCACTCCCGCCTGCAATACAGACCATGGTTTTGTCGTGAAAAAGCGGATTATGGTAGAATTGACCGGCAGGCCCGGAACTCTCAAGTTCGTCCCCTTTTTTTACTTCATCAAGCAGGTAGTTGGATACAAGTCCGTCCTCAACACGCCGTATTGTAATTTCATAGAAGCCGGTCTGATTAGGAGGAGAAGAGATGGAGTACGGTCTGCTGGTACGTATCCCGCTCAGCTCCATAAAAAGGGCGATGTACTGTCCCGCTAAGAAGGGCGGAAGGTAGCCGTCTTGTGAGGTTAATCTCAACGTCTTTGTAGAGGAGGTTTCGTCAATGATCTCCGAAACACGAAGTTTCATCCGGGTGGGATGCAAGAGATTGATCTGCTTATCCACCGAATCCCCATAGGCCGAATAGTCTGTCCCGTATTTCCTGCTTGTTTCAATCTCTTCAACGATACCATTATATCCGTCAAATTCCTCAAAAACCGGCTTTTTCATGGTCTCTCCTAATTTGAATTGAGCTTTCTCAAAACGGACTTGGCTGCCGACATACCGGCCTGTAATGTGGGCTGAAACCCGCAGTCGCCGATCCACCCGCTGGCGAAATAGAGACCTTCAATGGGGGAATGACGTCCCGGCTGAAAAAACATGGAGTCTTTGGTATGTTGCTCAAAGCCGTAAATCGCACCATTGGGATGACCGAGATACCGCATGTGGGTCAGGGGCGTTGCCACTTCAGCCTCTTCTATATGTTTCCTGACGTCCGGAAAAATAGTTTCGATCCGGCGTAACATGGATTCCGCGCACCGGTATTTTACACTGTGATACTGTGCCGGGGGGATACGCATCCAGGGCTCGCCATATTTCAGGGTAACAGCGTTTATTTGGCACGTTCCCGAAGGTGAAAAATCAGGATCAGATACATCGTAACAACTCAGAACCATCAGCTCGTCATCGATATGGACCCTATGCATACATTTGATGATCTCATCGGCTGTATGGGAATTGTTCATTAAGAAATTTGTGGTTTCAGTAATCCCCAACTCATTTGGCTCACAATCAAATCCTATAAACATGGTAAAGGCCGAGGGGCTGAGACTCCGACCTCCCATTTCCCTGAAAACACCTTCGGGCACCTCTTCGGGGTCAACAAGCTGTGTATATGTGGTTACCTGAGATGCATTGGAGACAACGTATTTCGTCTCTATATGATCACCATCTTCTGTTATTACACCCTGAATTGCCCCGTTTTCCACGATTATCTTTTTCACCCCACAGTTGAAACGGGCAGTCCCTCCATGTAAAAGGAATTTATTTACTATGGCATTGGAAAGGGCCTGAGAACCGCCTTTAATGTGAAAGGGTTTGAATTCCATATAGACAAAAAAGAGCATGGCAAAATAGGCAAAAGATAAACGGTTGGACGGTAACCCGAGGTAGCCCCAGTAAACAGACATGAGGTTCTTCAGCAATGGATCGGAGAAAATATCATCCATCACCTCGTTAGCGGGCTTGAAAGCATACTTATAAAGAGCCGGATATTTCTCACGGGAAGGAGAAGGGTCTTTGAAAAAAAAGGCGGCCAACATCTCGTTGGCATATTGATAGGTAAGATCAAAAAATTTATTAATGGCCTCTTTCTCGTGGGGGAATTTCTCCTCAAGCTCTGAAACGACCTGGTTTTTGTCTGCCTTTAATGTCAACCTGAATCCATCCGGCATCGACACGCTGTAGAGATCCGGCATCTCCACAAACTCCAGGTCATCGAGTACCCCGAGGCTGGCCAGGGACATCCTGAGGGGTCCTGGTTTTTCAGGCGTTCCCATTCCGCTGAGCTGATGCAGCGCCACCTCGAACTCAAACCGGCCTCTACAGAAGCTGGTGGCACAGCCGCCCGGAATATTGTGTCGTTCCAGCAACAGGACATTGAGGCCTTTCCGTGCTAAGCCCGCCGATGCGGTGAGACCCCCGTTACCCGCACCGATTACTACTGCATCATACTTTTCCATAGCATTTCTTATCCCTCTTTCTTTTTGACCCTCTCGATCTCCCTTTCCCGTAACTCTCTTCTCAGGACCTTCCCTACAGTGCTCTTGGGGAGTTCATCCATAAACTCGATCATTTTGGGCACCTTATAAGCAGCGAGCTTCTTCTTACAGAAGGCGATCACATCCTCTTCAGTGAGGGTTTCCCCTTCCCTTGGGACAATAAACGCCTTGACCGTCTCGCCACGATAGCTATCAGGTATGCCCACCGCGCAGGCCTCCTCTATCTTAGGATGCTCGAAGAGCACCTCATCAATATCCCTCGGATAGATGTTGTACCCACCGGCGATGATCATATCCTTTTTCCGGTCTACGATAAAAAGATATCCCTCATCATCCATATAACCGATATCTCCGGTGTACAGCCATCCGTCCCGAATGGCATTATCCGTCTCTTCGGGATTCTTGTAATACCCCTCTGTGACCTGGGGACCCTTGACAAGGATCTCACCCGATTCCCCGAGGGGAAGATCCTTTATGCCCGTCTCCACGTCTACAATACGGCAATCAGTGTCCGAGACCGGGACACCCACACTGCCCGGCTTGGTCTTTCCCCCCCACGGATTGGCATGGGTGAGAACAGCAGTCTCCGTGAGGCCGTAGCACTCCACGATACCCGCTCCCACCGTCTCCTCCCACTGGCGGATGGTCTCCACAGCCAGGGGGCCAGCGCCTGAAAGACATCCCTTTACAAAAGAAAAATCTGTTTTGGGGAAATCAGGATGGCTGAGAATACCCACAAAGATGGTCGGTACGCAGGGGAACCAGTCGGGCTTGAATTTTCGAGTCATTTCGAGGACAATTCCAGGTTCGGGACGCGGGATCAAAATGAATGTGAGACCCCTGAAGATGGAGGTATTCATACCTGTCGTAAACCCTGCGATGTGAAAGACCGGAAAGGTACCCAGCATACTGTCCTTGCCATCCTCTGCATCGTGTATCCACGCCATTAGCTGCTGGACACAGATACTGCAGTTTCTATGGCTGAGCAGCACCCCTTTGGATACTCCTGTTGTGCCCCCGGTATAGAGGAGGGCTGCCAAATCGTCGAACAGGACCTCTGCCATGGGGGCGACGGGAGGGTATTTGTTGATAAGGTCCATAAAATCATGGACACCCTCGTTGGGGTCGGTCTTTCTATGCATCTTTTTTTTCACAATGGGGAAGAGCTGTTTCTTGGGGAATGGGAGATAGTCGCGAATATGGCAGGAAATTATGGTCTCGATACCGGTTTTCTTTTTCAGTTTGAGTATTCTCGGTATTAATAGATCGAGGCTTATGGCCATCTTGGAGTCAGAGTCGTTCAGCTGGTGCTCTAATTCACTCTCCGTATAGAGGGGGTTGTTCATGACCACCACTGCACCGAGACGAAACACGGCATAAGAAGCAATTACCGTCTGGGGCATGTTTGGAAGCAGGAGTGAGACCTTGTCCCCTTTGCTGATGCCAAGATCAGCTAAAGCACCTGCAAAACGATTTACTAACTCATCGAGTTTCCTGTAGGTGATCTTCTTGCCCATCATAATCAGGGCCACCGTATCGGGGAACCGCTTTGCTGTCCTTTCCAGCGCTTCAGGCAGGGTGATTTCCTCGTAATCAATGCTGGGCAGGACATCTTCGGCATAGGCCTTGTGCCAGAATCTCTCTGCCATGACGCTACCTCCTTTTTTTAGGCACTTATCTACTCTGCAGTTTTTTCATCAACTCTCCCATGATAATAAGTTTCTGGATCTGGTTGGTGCCTGCACCGAATTCGATCCCTTTTACATCACGGTACATCCTCTCTATGGGGAATTCTCTGATGAATCCATACCCCCCAAAGATCTGGACGGCCTTGCCCACAGCCTCCACACCTACTTCTGCACAGAAAAGCTTTGCATAGGAGGCTTCAAGTCTGACCCTTTTTCCAGAGTCGGCCATTGATGCAGCCCAATATGCCAGGACCCTCCCTGCCTGAATCCTGGTCGCCATATCTGCTAACATATCCTGAATCATCTGGAAGCTGACGATGGGCGCCCCGAACTGAACCCGCTCCGAGGCATATTTGAAGGCCAGATCAAAGGCTCCCTGGGCCACTCCGATGGGGGCTATGGAATAGATGATCCTCTCCCGATCAAGTCCGCTCATCAGAACCTTGATCCCCTTGTTTTCTTCTCCGAGGAGATTTTCTGCGGGGACTTCACAGTCTTCAAAGATCAACTCACCCGTAGGAGAGCCCCGCACCCCCATCTTTTTAAGGGTCTTCCCAGTGGAAAACCCAGGGAAACCTTTCTCCACAATAAAGGCGGATATCCCGTTCTGACCGGCCTCAGGATCGGTTTTGGCATATACGACTATCACGTCGGCTAAAGGCCCGTTTGTAATAAACATCTTGGTGCCGTTTAAAATATACCTGTCCCCTTTTTTTTCGGCCCGGGTCCTGAGGGAGAGCGCGTCCGATCCGGCCTCCGGTTCGGTTATGGCCAGTGCTCCTACCTTTTTACCCTGAATCAGATCAGGCAGATATCTGCGTCTCTGGGCCTCATTACCATTTCTGTAAATGTTCTCTGTGCATAGGATAGCGTGGGCCCCGTATGTGTTACCGGTTGAAACACATCCCCTCATTATTTCTTCCATTACAAGAACGCAGGAGAAAAAGTCGGTGCCGCTTCCACCATGCTCTTCGGGGATCGGCATCCCGAAGAGACCCATTTCTGCCATAGCCTTGAAATTTTCTTCGGGGAACCTCTCCTCTTCATCTATCTCCGCAGCAAGGGGAATGATATCTCTCTCCACAAACTTGGCCACCGTCTCTTTCAACATTTTTTGTTCTTCTGTAAGCTCGAAGTCCATATATCTTCACCCATATCATACGATATTACTCATCATCATCTTCATCATCCTCGTCCGGCAAGAACCTGCTTATAAAATCTGTATTGAAATTGCCCGCCCGGAACTGAGGATCATCCATGACCTTGAGATAAAGCGGAATGGTGGTT
>JACNJD010000060.1 GCA_014382715.1 Candidatus Desulfacyla euxinica
CATATCTGTTTTGCAGAGGGCAGCATGGAATTCGGAAAGATATAACGCTCTATCCAGGGGTCGGTGCTGGTTACGGAGTGATTGCTTCCGATGGTATGCAAAAGAAACAGGCCATTATCCTTCAGGCAACGGTTGATGACGCGAAAAAAGGTGATGTAGTTTTTGTAGCCCACATGTTCGAACATACCGATGGAGAGGATACGATCAAATGTCCCCTTTAGAGTGCGATAGTCCTGCATACGGATCTCCACGGGAAGTCCACGGCAAAGTTCATTTCCGAATTGTACCTGTTTTTCAGAAATTGTGATTCCGACCACCTCCACCTTATATCGTTCGGCTGCAAACCTGGCGGTCCCGCCCCATCCGCAGCCGATATCCAGAACCCGCATTCCCGGATGTAAATCGAGCTTGCGGCATACTAAGTCCAGTTTGTTTTCCTGAGCGTCATCCAATGAGGATGCATTCTTCCAGTAGCCGCAGCTGTATATCAGCCGCTTGTCGAGCATGCGTTGGTACAAATCGTTGCCGATATCGTAGTGTTTATGGCCCACATGAAAGGCCCGGGAGGGTTTTTGGAGATTTGTCAGATTTGACTTCAGGATGTCAAAAAGCATTGTGCGGAGCTTGACTTTAGTATCCAGTTCTGCCTGCAAAATCCTGTGAAAGAACTTGTCAAGACTGTTACAGTCCCACCAGCCGTCCATGTAGGATTCACCGAGACCGAGTGATCCTTCCGCTAACAATCTTGAATAAAATTTGTCGTTATGGATCTGGGGATCCCATGGATTGTTTCCGTCGATTTCGATGTCGGCAAAGGATAACAGTTGCTCTATTTTGTTTCGGGAATTGGCGTGAGGCATGGCGGTGTGGACGGTTAGGAAGTCCCTTTTATATGGTTGAGATTCTTTATATACCCGTCAATTATTTTTTTTGAGTCTATTTCAAACAATTCTGCATAGGCCTTTAAGAAATTCTTTAGATAAACGGTAGGGGGAAGGGTTCCAAAGTCATCATTTTCTATGGCTTTTAAGATTGAGACAGTGATTCGGGTAACTTCGAAGAGATCTTCGATCTTTACTCCAAATGTTTTCCTCAGGTGCTTGAGATCATCTCCTGAAATCATATCCTTTGAAAGGATTGCCTCCCCAGCCTTCTTGAGATCTTTGCCTTTGATCCTTTTCTTTATTGTTTTGGAAATGGCTGCTCCACCAGGGGTCTTAGAGGAGAAAAGGGGCGTCGGGACCTTCTGTCTCTTTTTCTTGAGACTGGATGGATCAATTTTTTTCTCGCGTATAAGCGTCTTATTATATAGCTCTCTTTTTTTTTGATCAATTAGGGTAGAAAAGGCTTCTTCGATCCTGTCCAATATCTCCTTACTCTCTTCTTCGGAAAAAAAAGAGTAGGAGATGGATGAATCAACGTCATAAATTGAGAGGGCCTCTTTGTAGGCCTGTCTAATTTGAAAAGTGGATGCGTTGATAGGAGTTTCGAGGATTTCGTAATAATTAAGCTCTTCAAATTTTCGCATTTGTTTCCTTGAGGGCAGGTGTTTGAACGTTTCTTCCTGTCATATTGTTTGCGACGTTTTTGAGATCGGTTGAAGTTGGTGTGTATGGATATTTGGCAAAGAATATCTTCCTCGCTATGATTGATTCGTGTACCCTTTCATTATAAGCAATATTTCCCAGGAACTGGAACTGAGAATAAAAATGTCTGTTGCATACCTTTTCAATCTTGTTTCCAAGGGTTTCATCGATGTGTTTACGATATTGATTCAAGATTAGCTTGAATTTAAGCTTTCTCAGCTCCTTTTGCAATAGCTTGGCCCTTGCGGGATCGCTCCGCATTACGCTGTCTACGATGTCAAGAGGTGATCTTACAACACCATTATCAGCCTCATCTTCAACCTCTTTGATTGCGGTCGAAAAAGCGTGTCGCTTGAGAATATGCTTCAGCTTTCTTAGATAGACCGCCTTAATAAATTGTACAGTATTTTGAATTGAGGTAGGTTCGGGTGTGAATACGGACAATCCCTGATGTGAGGCTAAGAAGAAGTCTAAGGTGTTATAGGTTGTTCCGGCACCAAGGTCCAACACCACATAGTCTGCTGGAAGCTTCCAAATGGCGCGGATTATTTTTAGCTTTTGCGAGTAAAAAAGGTTGCCGACCTCGAGAGAACAACCGACAGAGCTTATAATATAAAGGTTTGGTATTGTGGTAGGTACGACAGTGAGTGAAAGGTTCTTAACCGACTTGTTGAGGAAGTTGTTGAGCCCTGTTTTCAGATTGTTCAGCCCCATCATGGTATGAAGATTTGGAGCACCAAGGTTCAGGTCAACCAGTACCACTTTTTTCCTCTGTTTGGCTAACATAACGCCAAGATTTGCAGAAATAAAGCTCTTCCCACTTCCCCCTTTTCCGCCCCCAACTGCGAATATCTGTGTCATTATATGCTCGCTTTCAGATTTTTCTTGGATGGTTGTAAAGGACCAAAAATGACTCAAAATATCATTTTGCAAATAATCCTTGTGTAAGTCAAGACAAATAAATTACGGATTGTTCCGATATCTTCCGATACCTTCCAATATCCTTCCAATATCCTTGTTTCACATTATTTCATAATCCCGATTTTCTGTTCGGATCTGTAGCGGGATAGGTATGCTGTTTATCTGTGAGATGAGCAGAAAAAGGTGCGTGATGTCTGAACAAAAAATCCTAATTTTCGTTCGGACACTATGTAGTGCCATTTGTTATTGACATAGTTTCGAGAGTGAAGTAGCAACCGATTATCGAAAAGCGTTCATTATCTGGAAGCATAGTCGTTATTTCAGGGTTCAAGAGGAAAACGGGGGAAAGCGAATGTATACAGACCTGAAGGGAAAAACAGCGCTGGTGACAGGCTCCGGGAAAAAAACCGGGATCGGGTATGCAATAGTCCGAAGTCTGGCAGCCTCAGGGGCCAATGTGATTATTTCAGATCTTGGGCAGGACCGGAGTGGGGATGATATGATTAAGACGGGCACCCTGGGTGAAATGGAGAGTATCGTAAGGGAAATACAGGAAGAGTTCTCGGTGTCTGCCATGGCTGTGGAGGTGGATGTGACGGATAACGATGCGATCGGCCGGATGATCGAAAAAATCAGGGAGAGTTTTGAGCATATTGATGTGCTATGCAATAATGCCGGGGCCTCTTTTGGCGTGCCCAGTGCTGTGCATACCTATGATGAATCAGCCTGGATGAAGACTATTGATGTGAATCTTCACTCTGTTTTTCGAATTTCCAGGGCTGTCCTCCCTATGATGATGGGGATAAAGGGGAGCATTATCAACACCGCATCAAGGGCAGGCAAAGTGCCGCCCATGTTCAATGGCGCCTATGCCGTGGCAAAGGCAGGCGTAATCATGCTCACAAAGGTGATGGCAAAGGAGTTGGCCGGCGCGGGGATTCGTGTCAACGCCATCTGTCCCGGACAGATTATGACTGACCTTGAAAAGTGGCGCTTCGGCCTCGAGGCCAGATTTTTCAACACCACAGAGGAGGAACGGGAAAAGGAGATGTGCAAGACGATTCCCCTTGGCCGGATAGGCTCACCCGAAGAGGTAGGCAACCTGGTTGCCTTTCTCGCGTCTGAGGCCTCTTCCTATTGTACAGGTCAGGCCATGAATATTAGCGGAGGCCAATTGATGGAGCTTTAGATTTTGGATCGCGGGTTGCGGATTTTTGAATAAGGACCCGTTCATGGGTGCCAGGGCGTTAAGGTCAATCGCAAATGGAAGTATTCAATCAATCCCGCCATCAATCTGATCAAGGCGGGATTTCAGCTTCGCTTCAACAATCAACAATCATCAATAAAAAAAAGGGGGGGAATACTACAGATGGAAACCGTTACCGGCGGACAACTTGCAGCAGAGGCCCTATTAGACAGGGGCGTAAAATATATTTTTACCTTAAGCGGGGGTCATATTACACCTATTTATCAGTATCTTGAAAATTCATCCATCACGCTCTTTGACACCCGGCATGAGCAGGCCGCGGTTTTTATGGCAGAGGCATGGGGGAAGATGACCCGGGAGCCTGGGGTAGCAATGGTTACTGCAGGTCCGGGATTCACCAATGCCCTTACCGGTATTGCCAGCGCCTCTTTTTCCAACACCCCTCTTGTGTTCATTGCAGGATGCGTAGGGCTTAATCACAGGGAAAAGCTGGATCTTCAGGATATGGCCCAGGAGCCTGTCATCAGGCCGATGGTTAAGAAGTCTTTGGTCTGCCATAATACAGAGAGGATCCCTGAGTTTATAGATATGGCCTTTAGAACCGCAGCGAGCGGACGGCCGGGACCTGTATATCTTGAATTACCTGTGGATGTGCTTAACGGTGAGACAGGTGTTTCAGGGGTTAGAAAGCCCAGTACCCATGTGGACTCCCATCCGGTAGATCTTGAAAAGGCCGGCCTCATCCTTGAAATGATCGGGAAGGCTGAAAAGCCGGTGGTGATTGCGGGAACCGGGGTCTGGCAGTCCGGGGCAGGCGATGATCTTATTGAATTCATTGAAGGTGTGGGTTTGCCTGTCCTGACCTCTCTTTCAGGTCGGGGGACCATCCCGGATACCCATCCTTTATGTTTTGAAGGTGCGCTTGCGATCAGGCCGGGCTGCGGGTTTTCGGCCTATGGCGGGACGGACCTGGTGATACTCCTCGGAACAAGGATCTGTCTTTACTATATGTTCGGTCAGATCTTCAACCC
>JACNJD010000132.1 GCA_014382715.1 Candidatus Desulfacyla euxinica
GTAGAACCTTGTGGGGTCGCACGGGCATAGCCCGTGGTTTAATTAAAAGCAATTAGGCGGACAGTGTGTTGAAGAAAACAATTAGTGGCTTAGAGAAGGTTGGTTATTTAATTATGCCCGTCCCTCATCCTTTCTAAAATCATTCAGAATTCCTTCAAATTCTTCTTTAAATTGATTTGTGCTTGCTGATTGCACCTTGATTTTGTTTTCGATTGCAATACGGTGAATCTCAGTTAATCCTTCTTTATTGGGCTGGTTGAAGGCGGGCTTGAAAATCCTGATTTCAATGTCAACAACTCTCCGTCTGTTCCCTATGTTATATGCGGATTTAATAATATATCTGATTGGATGGGGTTTGTATCATTTAAAATGCTGTTGAATCTTTTTTCTTCGCCACAGGCTTGAGCGATAGCCTTGAGAAAATGCCGCAAAAAGATATCGCCCAGTCCATGGGTTTGATTCGGAGAAAGCAAAAAGGCCAATATTGCACTCAAATTTTCCTCGTTCAGCCTCCCTTTTCCCTGGCTTAACACATCAAAAATATTCACTTAAACATATCTCCTGTGCTGTTTTTATTTTTGAACCATATCGACCAAGCTCAGCCGACGCGAAACCGCGCCGCGTTTGACCGAGAACCGAACAGCGAGAAATAGCGGGCGCGAATTAGAGGGTTAAACACAGCCGTGCTGGTAAGTGGTTTGGCGCCAAGAAAAAAAGTGTATTTTTCTAAAGGAGTGGTGTTTTTTCTCTTGACATACCCTTTAATGGATGACCCCCTCCCTCCTGATGACATACAGCTCAGTCTCGTGTTGCAAAGATCTTTTCCCTACGCCTACCACGATTCATGACGTGATACCACGCATGTGAAAATTGAATCCTTAACGGTCTATACATAGGATCAGCCTGACAAAAGATGAAGCAAGAGTCAAAGGCAGACTTGCCACCCCTCTCATGTCAAGTTAATTATTTAATTATGCCCGTCCCCTAGCACACATTCCGTTTTCCACTTTTTGTTATTCGTTATTGGTTATTCGTTATTCGACGATATTCGGTATCGCATGAAGGATGCAGGATGCATGATGAACGACGCAAGATACGGAATCTCTCTCTGAAGCGTAGGCGAGCCAGAGGCCATTTCACCAAGACCAGTATCCAGTAGTGAAGGCGCAAGGCTCAAGACGCGAGGCACTGAAAGAGAATCCAGTATCCAGCATTCCCGCTGAAGACGGGATTTCCGCTGCGCTACAACCAGTATCGAGTAACCAGCAAGCAGCAACCTGCAACCCGTAACCCGTAACTCGCAACCCGCATCCAGTCCCCAATCATCAATCAACAATCATAAATCATAAATCCCCATGGTATTCCTGTATGGTCCTGACTTTGAGTTCGCCCTCAATCATCGATTCAACTGCCAGGGCGGTGGCAGTAGCACCTGCAAGGGTAGCGGGTTTGTCAACTGTTCCGGCAAAACAGGTAGGGAAAATATTTAAAAAGGGTAGGTTGCTTCAAAGTTGATCTGAAAATTTCAAAATTGTATTGATATGGTATAAAAACTACAAAATTGTATAATGATTAAGTCATGTTTGATTCTTGTAACTGCCTGTATTGTTAATGAAAATTGAAGTTGAGGTTGATGGCATAAACCTTGCTAGATGATGTGAGAAAAACGTGTAGGAGGTAATGAACCATGAACGCAGGCGACACAGTTTTTGTCTTGATGTCAGCCGCCCTTGTCATGCTTATGACACCGGGCCTCGCACTGTTTTACGGGGGAATGGTGCGCGATAAAAACATCTTGGGAACCCTCATGCAGAGCTTTATCGTTCTGGGCCTTGTTACCCTGGAGTGGGTGCTTTGGGGATATTCCCTGTCATTCGGCGCGGATCACGGCGGAGTTATTGGGGATCTGGGCTGGTTTGGTCTCAAGGGTGTTGGCATGAACCCAAGCCCTGATTACGGCACCACCATTCCACATCTGGCTTTTATGATATTTCAGTGCATGTTTGCCATTATTACTGTGGCACTGATCACGGGCGCCTTTGCAGAGCGCATGAAATTCAGCGCCTTTCTTCTCTTTGCGCTTTTGTGGACCACTTTTGTCTACAATCCCCTAGCCCATTGGGTCTGGGGTGCAGGCGGCTGGATGGGCCAGATAGGGGCACTCGATTTTGCCGGGGGCACCGTGGTTCATATCAGTTCCGGGATCTCAGCTCTTGCGGCTGTTCTGGTGATGGGAAAGCGCCTTGGCTATGGGACCGCTGCATTTATACCCCATAACCTTCCCATGACCATTACAGGAGCAGGCCTATTATGGTTTGGATGGTTCGGTTTCAACGCAGGAAGTGCGCTTGCAGCTAACGGCCTTGCAGCCAACGCCTTTGTTGTTACACACATAGCGTCCGCACTTGGGGCACTATCCTGGGTTATTGTGGAATGGGTTCACACGGGTAAACCAACTACCCTTGGGGCTGCCAGCGGTGCTGTTGCCGGTTTGGTGGCAATTACACCTGCCTCAGGATTTGTGGGACCGGTTTCTTCAATTATTATTGGAGGTTTGGCAGGTATGATCTGCTATGGTGGTGTATTGTTGAAAGCCAAATTGGGGTATGATGATTCCCTGGATGTGGTTGGCATTCACGGCTTTGGGGGGACTTGGGGGGCCCTGGCCACAGGTCTTTTCGCAAGCACCATGGTCAATCCTGATGGGGCCGACGGGTTGTTTTTTGGCAATCCTGCGCAACTCTGGATCCAGTTCGTCTCCGTGGCGGCCACCATGGCCTTTGCATTTCTAATGACGCTCATTATTCTTAAGGTTGTTGATTTGATGGTGGGCTTGAGGATGACAGAGGAAGAGGAGAAAATTGGCATGGATATCAGTTTGCACAATGAGGCAGGTTATAGCCTTTAATCCTCAAACATAGAAGGAGTCTGCATGATGAAAAAAATAGAGGCAATCATCAAACCGTTCAAATTGGATGACGTCAAAGAGGCCTTGTCAAAACTTGGAGTGAAAGGCCTTACTGTGAGCGAGGTAAAGGGATTCGGACGTCAACGGGGGCATAAGGAAATATACCGCAGCGCTGAGTACCAGGTGGATTTTGTATCAAAGATAAAGATCGAAATCGTTATGGTATCCGACTTGGTCCCGGAGGCGGTAAAAATGATTCAGGAAAAAGCATATACGGGCCAGATCGGGGACGGAAAGATCTTTGTAATCCCGGTGGAGGAAGTTATTCGTATACGTACAGGTGAAACCGGAGAAGACGCTATATGATTGAAACTTGAAACTGGAAAAACAGGTCAGTTTCTACAAGTGACGGACTGCTGTTGAGCGAACCATAACACGCTGGCTTTCAAGAAAGTCTTGTTGGCTTCTGAACCTGTTTTTTGCTCTTTTCAATCGTCAATCATCAATCCGATGGGGTGGCCCCATAATGACATCTGCCTTTGAAGAATTCAAGGAATCCAGAAACCATTTGATCTCGAGGTTCTCAGGGTCAAAGGCAACATATTCCTTTCAAGAGAATCACACGGAGATAATGGACCAATATTTCCGAGGCGGCCTCCAGGATAGCAACGCTGGACACCGTCTGTTCAAAGAGAAGACCCCATTTGCCTTTTTGGCAGTGGGAGGTTACGGCAGAAAGGAGCTATCTCTTTGTTCGGACGTAGATATCCTCATCCTGTTCAGCCATAAGATACCATCCTTGGCCAAAGAACTGGCCGAGGAGATCTTTTACCCTTTGTGGGATCTGGGCATTGAACTCGGGTACGGGACACGAACCATCAAAGACTGCTTGAAGCTCTGCAAAAGCGATTTTCAAGTCCTTACCTCCATGATGGATTCTCGTTTTCTATGCGGCGATTCACCTCTTTATCTGCATCTCATGGAGGACCTTAAACAAAAGATCATTTCCAAAAAGGCCGTAGCATTTTGCAGGTGGCTGGAGGACTTCCATGATATCCGGATGGAGACCTTTGGAGATGCAAGCCATCTTCTCGAACCTAATCTCAAGGAAGGGCTTGGCGGATTACGGGATTACCACCAAATCCTGTGGGTAGCCAATGCGCTTTTTGGCTTGAGGGCGCCCAGGGATTTGGAGTATTTGGGTAAGCTTTCCCACAACGAATACCAGGAACTGAGAGAACACCTGGAATTCATCTGGATCGTCCGAAATTTTTTGCACCAATTATCGAATAGAAGAAATGATCGTTTGAGCTTTGAATATCAGGAGCAGATAGCCCAGAAACTGAGTTTTAAAGATCAAGACAATTTCTTGGCAGTGGAGCAGTTTATGGGACGTCTCCATTCCTCCATGGCCTCAATAAAATCGCTAAACCGTTCTTTTGTCAGAACTCACTTCCCTGACGGGAGAGGCAACAGAAAGCAATATCAGGCCTCAGATGTTACAGGCGGATTGCATATTCACGACGGAGAAATAGAATTTGATTCAGCCATTGCCATTGTTTCAAATCCAGTCCTCTTGATGACCATATTTGAAGAGAGTTCTCGTTTAGGGTGTCCCCTCTCTATGGAAGCAAGGAGATTAGTTCGGGAATTCCTCTTTTTCGTGGATGATCGATTCAAAAAATCCGAAAAGGCGGTCGAAGGCTTTCTCGACATAATCAATGGCAAAAATACCTTTGAGACCTTAAGTCAAATGCATGAGATTGGATTCTTGGAGGCATATGTGCCCGAGTATGGACAAATCAAAGACCGGGTCCAGTTTGATGCCTACCACATATACCCGGTTGGCAGACATTCCCTGGAGACGCTCAGATATCTAAAGAATCTTAACCACCAGAATGATATCTTGCTCTTAGATATCTTTTCTGAACTGCAAAAACCTGAGTCGCTTTTTATGGCCGGGTTGTTTCACGACATCGGCAAGACAGGAAAGGATCATGCTCGGAAAGGGGAAGCAATTACCCGCAAGATCCTTAGCCGGTTCGATTGCCATAAGATCAGGGCGGAAGACGTTCTTTTCTTGGTGAGGTATCATCTGCTCCTCGTGGAGACTGCAACACGCAGGGACCTGAATGATGAAAAGGCGGTGGTTCAATGCGCCCGCATTGTAGGGGATGTTGGACGTCTCAAGATGCTCTACTTGCTGACCTGGGCGGATTCCATGGCAACGGGCCCCACCGCCTGGAATGATTGGATTGCGAGTCTTGTTAATGATCTGTTTTTTAAGATTCTGCATATACTCGAAAAAGGTGAGTTGGCAAGCCTGGATGCGTCCAAAAGAGTTGAAATCACTATGTCGGAGGTTCGCCGTGAAATGTTCCAACGAAATAAGAACTTAGATCCAAACGGGTTTATTGATGTAATGTCTCCCAGGTATCTGCTTGCCAGTAAGCCCCTGGAAATTGTCCGGCACGTTGAAATAGCTCAGGGTCTGAAAGGACAACTGAGTAGTCATGTGCCATCCCCCTTTTGTCTTGATATAAGGGAAAACGAGTTAGATGAGTGCCGTGAGATAACAGTCATGGCAAATGACAGGCCCGGCCTTTTTTCAGATGTGGCCGGGGTTTTGGCCCTTAACAATATTAATATCTTCTCTGCGGAAATTTACACTTGGCGGGACGGGATCGCCGTGGATATTTTCAAGGTAATGAATTCGCTTGACCCTATTAAATCGAAAAGGGATTGGTATAAGATCAAAGAAGATTTGAAACGGACCTTCACGGGTAAACTATCCCTAACCTATCGCCTCGGTAAAAAGGGGGAACCATCCATTCTTTCGAATGATAAAAAACCCGCTAGGATTCCACGGGTCATGGTGGACAATGGATCTTCTGATTTTTTTACAATTATTGAAGTTTTTGCAGATGATCGGGTGGGGCTTTTATATCTTCTCACAAGAACCCTTTTTGATCTCCGTTTGGATATCCGGATCGCCAAGATCGCCACAAAAGGTGATCAGATAGCGGATGTTTTCTATGTGCGTGATCTTGAAGGCCAAAAAGTTGAAGACAAAGAGCATGTGAAAGAAATTAAAGATGCATTAAGTTTTATGAGTTAATCATAACCTCCTTGAGGATTGAGAGATTGTCCAGAGCCTTCCCAGCACCGAAAACAACATCAGAAAGTGGATCTTGAGTAATCGTCACAAGAAGTTTTGTTCCCTCTCTTAGGTGCAGCAAAAGGTTTTTTCTTGGGATTTCCATCTGCTTCCTGTGATTGAAGTTAGACCTGTACGACAAAAAACCATGGGCCCTGATAGTCATAGGGACGCTACCGGTACTGCTTTGGATCGATTTCGTGTTTTTTTACTTTATATCCAAAAATACGCTCGGTTGTCTTGAGCGTCTTTGTCGCTTGCCTCATGTTTCCACGGGTCGTTTTCAGGGCATCAACGAGCAGATCCTTTTCAAATCTTGCCACCGCCTCTTCGAACGACTGCGACTGTTGTGTTCCGGTTTCTTCGGCAGTTTGAAGCGTCGGGGGCAGATGGTAGCTGTGAATCACACGATCATCGCATAGGAGAACAGCCCTTTCAATACAGTTCTCCAGTTCCCGGACATTTCCCGGCCAATGATATTGTGTCAGGGCTTCGATGGCAGGCGTAGAGATCCTTTGGATATCTTTTTGGTATTCTGATGAATATTTTTCAAGAAAGAAATCAGCAAGCAGGAGGATATCAGCCTCCCGTTCCCTCAGGGCTGGCAAATAGATGGGGTACACGTTAAGACGATAGAACAAATCCTCCCGAAAGCTGCCAATCTCGACTTCTTGGGCAAGTTCCTTATTGGTCGCCGCAATAAGCCTAATGTTTACATGAAGGATTTTTACCCCTCCCAGTCTTTCCAGTTCTCTTTCCTGTAAGACCCGCAACAGCTTTCCCTGGCTTTCGAGTGCAAGAGATCCGATCTCGTCCAAGAATATGGTCCCGGTATTGGCAAGTTCAAACTTACCCGCCTTTGCCATGTTTGCCCCCGTAAAAGCGCCCTTCTCGTACCCGAAAAGTTCTGCCTCTACCAGGTTTGTGGGGAGGGCGGCACAGTTGACTTTGACCAAAGGATTTGTGGAGCGAAGGCTATTATGATGGATGGCGTTGGCTACCAGCTCTTTTCCTGTACCGCTCTCCCCAAGAAGGAGTACGTTGGCATTACTTTTGGCCACCTGGGTGATCAAGTAGAAAACCTCCTGCATCTTCCGGCTATTGCCGATGATATTGGTAAAACTGTATTTCTTGTTGAGTTCCTTTTTTAATCGGATATTCTCTTCTCTGAGTTCTTTTTGCTCCCTCTGGATCTTTTCAAGCATTGCCGTCTTTTGTGCAATCAGACTGCTGATGACAGTTAATAACCTCATATCTTCGGTCAAAGGGGATGATTCGGTGAAAATTCGGTCTACACTAAGTGCGCCAATGACATTACCTTTTTCCTTTATGGGTACACATATAAACGAAATTTTTGACTTGTTGATCTGGCTTCTTGCCCTTGTCCTATCAAGAAAGAGGGGTTCGCTTTCTATTTTTGGAACGGCCATGGGTCGCCCGGACTCTATGACCCTTCCGGTGACTCCTTCACCCAACTTGTATCGCCCTCTTGTTTTTTCCGAGGATGAGATGCCATGGGCCACCTCAATATGAATTTCCGAGGTTTCCGGGTTCAGCAGGGTGATAGAACCCCTGTTCATTCCCAGATATTCTGAGAGAAGATTGAGTACGGTGTACAAGGCCTTCCTCAGGTCCAGAGTAGCGTGCAAGGCCTTTGTAATTTCGTAAAGACAGGTGATTTCGCCTGGTTCGTGATTTGTGGTTTTGGAACCCATGGTCGGTAATCTCCATTTCGTTTATCATATGGTTTGAACTCAAATTTTTATTATACTACCAAATTGTAGGGTTTTCAACTTTTCAATACATTTTGGTGGAGAAGTTGTGAAATGGAACGAGGCTTTTGATAGGGTGTCAAGTGTGTGAGATACGGCACTCCGTTTGCACGCAAAGAATATTTGTGGCTTTCTGTTCCGACAGATTTGGTGAAATTGAATCCATGGTTAGGGCTTGCGCAAGCCCTAAAAGGAGAAAAGCGAGATGCCTATTTGAAAAGCCGTTGGTATAGGCCTTCCACCCTTTCTCTGGGCATTATTTCTTTCCAGTTGTTCCCCAGGGCGTGTTCCCAGAGCGGATCAAGTCCGAGAGCAACATCCGTCATTTTCTTCAATTGCTCCTGGCTAACATTAGTGAAAAGGTCTCTTGGGAACTGGATGTCGTTTTTTCGCATCATTTGGTGGAATTTGCTCACCCCTTCCGGGTAAAATTCGTCAAGGCAATCAAAGACCAAACAGTTGCCAATTCCATGGTGAATTTTGAGCACAAAGGAAAGCCCATAGGACAGGGCATGACAGACCCCCACCTGAGAATGGGCGATACTTATGCCTCCGAAATAGGATGCCATCATCAATTTGTCGTCACTATCCGGCTCTCCGTTCAGAAAGACCTCCCTGCAAAGCTCCATGGCCTTTTCACCATATGAGCCGCTGAAGGTATTGAGAAAGTTCCCGCACAGCGATTCTACACAATGTATATAGCAGTCCATTCCTGTATAGAATCGCTGTTGAAGGGGCGCGTCCGCGATCAACTCCGGGTCGAGCACGATCTGATCAAAGACCGTATGCTCGGAATTGATTCCCAATTTCTTTTCGGGGCCCATGAGTACGGTCGTTCGGGAGACCTCAGCCCCTGTCCCGGAGATGGTGGGAATGCCCACATGATATACAGCCGGATTTTTGATCAGGTCCCATCCCTGGTAGCTAACAGAAGAACCAGGGTTGGTTAGCATAAGGGATAATGCCTTGGTTACGTCAAGAGTGCTGCCACCGCCTATTCCGACCACCCCCGCCGGCAAGTTATCAGAGAAGTTGCGGATTTTATCTGTCAGTTCGTCCACATAGGTTGTGGTGGGCTCATCATCCACATTGACCCACAACACCAGGTCCCGGGCCTTTATGGGTATTCTTTGCCTCAGATCACTTTGGAAGAAGACATCATCCACGGCAAAGACCATGAACGAGTCAATGCTATTTCGGTTTTGGCTGAGGATTTCGTCCACCTGTTCAAAACATCCTCTACCGAACAGGACGTGAGAAACCACTTTGAAATTTCGCGTCAAGTTATCATTACCCCCATTATGGCTCACAGAGCCTTAAGACTTGTTTTACAGTACACTGTTAATTTTTTTGATTCGCTCCGAAAGATCCTCATGGGTCCATGAGACCTTAATGAGCATGGAAATGGTTCTACTCATGATACGGTCGGATTCCGGGAGCTTTACACCCCAATAGTCCGGACAGTGGTCAAGAAGCCGGGCAAATGTCCTGGCAGGAGTCCTCAGCTCTTTGAGATGATCCCACTGCCGTATATAGTGCCAGTTGTTGTCAAACCAGTAGAAACAGCCGTCCACTCCGGCGCGCGCAAGATCCTTTGCCACCTCTCGAGCCCTTGATTTATTCGGAAGAAAAAACGAAAGAAATGTGGCTGAATCTCCGTTTTCGTCTGGTATTTCTCGGAAGGTGATTTCGGGTGTGTTGCCAAGGGCTTCTTTGAGGACTTGTTTGTGCGCCCGTTGCTTTTCCAAAATAAAATCTAGTTTTCTCAGTTGGGCAAGTCCAACGGCTGCGTTCAGTTCGCTGATGCGATAGTTGTTTCCGAGAAAGAGGTGGTCTTCAAGACCCCTGTCATTGCCAATATGATCATGACCGTGATCTGCGTAAGCATCAACCGTCCTGTACAGTTGATCATTGTCCGTGATGATTGCCCCTCCTTCTCCGCATGTGATGGTCTTTACGGGATCGAATGAAAAGCAACCCATTTGCCCGAAGGACCCCAACCCTTTTCCTTTGAAAGTGGCCCCCAATGACTGACAGACATCTTCTATCAAAATAAGACCCTTTCGCTCGCAAAGGTCTTTGATTTCATCGATCCGGGCCATGGACCCGCACATATGTACAGGCAGAACGGCCTTTGTGCGCGAGGTGATCGCCGGATCCACTGCTTCCGGATCCAAACAAAGGGTTTCGTCTATCTCCGCAAACACCGGTATGGCCCCGGCATTCAGTACAGCTTCCATGGTTGCCACAAAGGTAAACGGGGGGATGATGACCTCGTCTCCTGCTCCGACCCCGCATGCTGCCAGGGCAATGGACAGGGCGGCGGTCCCGCTCGAACACAGGTGGCAGTGCCTGACGCCCATACGTTCTGCCAGTTCTGTCTCAAATGTCTTTGCCTTCCAATTGCCTTTACGTGCCTGGTCGAACCCGTAACGGAACAAGACCCCTGTATCAAGGACATCCTGGACTTCTTTTCGTTCCTCATCTCCAAAGATTTCAAAGCCGGGCATATATACCTCCTTACTCAAAGCATTTCTTGCTAAATGCTTGGTCAATGGGCACTGGATAGTTCCCGTCAAAACAGGCCAGACAGAGTTCCTCTCTAGGAATATCCGTAGCTTTTACGAGATTATTGATATGCAGATAACCGAGGCTGTCTAAACCTGTAAAGCGTCGAATTTCCTCTACTGATTTCTGGGCTGCAATGAGTTCACCTTTGCTTGAAAAGTCAATTCCATAATGGCATGGAAACTGATGCGGGGGGCAACTGACGAGCATGTGGATCTTCCTGGCACCTATTTCTCTTAAGGTATGGACCCTGGTCTTAGCAGTCGTACCACGGATAATGGAATCTTCGATTATGATCACCCTCTGATCTCTTAGAAGCTCCTTGACCGGATTGAGTTTCACCTTTACCCCGAAATCGCGCATGCTCTGAGATGGCTGGATAAAGGTCCTCCCCACATAATGGTTCCTGATGACCCCCATCTCAAAGGGAATATCAGATGCCTGAGCATAGCCGATGGCAGCGTAATTGCCTGAATCGGGGAAGGGCATGACGAGATCCGCCTCAATGGGGAACTCTTTTGCAAGGAGTTCCCCCTGTCTCTTGCGGAACAGGTACACATTCTGGCCAAACACCTCGCTGTCCGGCCTCGCAAAATAGATCAGTTCAAAGATACACTGGCTCTTGCGGGATTCTATTCCTGAGGGGATGCTCTTCAAACCCTGACCGTTGATAACAACTATCTCACCCGGCTCTATCTCCCGGAGATATTCCGCCTCCACCAGGTCAAGTGCGCAGGTCTCTGATGCCACCACATAGCCGGAATTCAGTCGTCCGATACAGAGCGGTCTGAAACCGTTTGGATCCTTGGCCGCAATAATACCATCTTCGGTCATGACAACCATCGAATACGCCCCTCTGATCTGGGTCATTGTCTGGACCATGGCCTGTTCCAGCCCCAATTTAAAAGATTTCGCTATGAGATGAAGCACCACCTCGCTGTCCATGGTGGTCTGGAAGATAGATCCGCTGTTTTCCAGTTCTGAGCGAATCTGAAGGGCATTCACGATGTTGCCGTTATGGGCAACAGCAAAGGACTTTCCGGAATACTGGACCTTGAACGGCTGGGCATTTGCAATAAGCGAAGAGCCTGTGGTGGAATACCGCACGTGACCGAGGGCTATATGCCCCTTGAGATCGTTCAAGGTCTCTTCGCTAAAGGCCTCAGGCACCAGACCCATGGACTTGTGCTCAAACATTTGAACACCGTCGGAGGCAACAATACCGGAGCTCTCCTGACCCCGGTGCTGCAGGGCATACAGCCCGAAGTAGGCCATCTTGGCAGCCTCTTCATGCCCGTACACGGCAAAGACCCCGCATTCATCTCTGGGCCTCTCTGGAAGCAATTCAGATCTACACATTCCGTTTTCCATTTCTTGTTATTCGTTACTGGTTATTTGTTATTCGTTATTCGACAATATTCGGTACCGCATGAAGGATGCAAGATGCAGGATACAGGATGAACGATGCAGGGTAGAGGGAGTAAATAGTCAGCAATCCCGCATCCAGTCCCCAATCAACAATCATAAATCATCAATCCAAATGGTATTCCTGAATTGTCTTAACCTTCAGTTCGCCCTCGATCATCGATTCAACTGCCAGAGCAGTTGCAGTGGCGCCTGCAAGGGTAGTAGTATAGGGGATATTAAATGCGAGGGCCGCACTCCTGATGGAGAAGGACTCGGCCACGGTCTTCTTGTTACTCGTGGTGTTAATGATAAGATCAATTTCCCCATTTTTGATCATGTCAACCACATGGGGCCGGCCCTCTCTCACCTTGTTAACCACCCTGTTTGGAATTCGGTGATGCGCGAGGAATTTGGAGGTCCCCTTAGTGGACAGGATTTCAAATCCCAGACTGTGAAAGCGGGAGGCGGTATACAGCATGGTCTTCTTGTCATCATCCTTGACACTGATAAACACCCTCCCTGAGAGCGGCAGCCTCTGCCCGGCTCCCAGCTGGGACTTGGCAAAGGCCAGACCGAAGGATTGATCGATCCCCATTACCTCGCCCGTGGACTTCATCTCAGGCCCCAGGATAGGATCAACCCCAGGGAACCTGCTGAAAGGAAAGACCGATTCCTTCACTGAGATATGGGCCGGCTTGATATCGGTGGGAATACCAAGGTCCTTCACACACTCTCCCATGATAACCTTTGTGGCAAGTTTTGCTACGGAAACACCCGTCGCCTTGCTAACAAAAGGTACGGTCCTTGAGCCCCTCGGGTTCACCTCCAGGATATAGACCACCCCTCCCTTGACAGCATACTGGATGTTCATCAACCCTATGACATTCAATTCCCGGGCTATGGCCTTTGTCTGATCCTTTATCTGCTCCAGGATCTCAGGGGATAGAGATATGGGCGGCAGGACGCAGGCGCTGTCCCCGCTGTGTATGCCCGCCTCTTCTATATGCTCCATGATCCCCGCCACCACCGTATCAGTCCCGTCTGAAATGGCATCGACATCGATCTCTGTTGCAGCTTCCAAAAAACTGTCAATAAGGACAGGCTTTCCAGGAGAAACCTGGACGGCCGCCTTCATGTAAAATTCCAGATCTTTTCTGTCATAGACAATCTCCATGGCCCGGCCGCCCAATACAAATGATGGCCTTACCACAACAGGGTAGCCGATCCTGTCGGCCACTCTCAATGCATCATCCTTATCTGTGGCAATTCCGTTTTCAGGCTGGAGGATTTCCAGTTTTTTGAGCAGCCTCTGGAAACGTTCCCTGTCCTCTGCCCGGTCTATACTATCAGGGCTGGTTCCCAATATGGTGACTCCGGCCTCCATCAGGGGAACTGCAATATTCAGAGGGGTCTGGCCCCCGAACTGAACTATAACCCCTTCGGGTTTTTCCTGCACCACGATGTTAAGGACATCTTCTCTCGTCAGGGGTTCAAAATAGAGCCTGTCAGAAGTATCATAATCCGTACTGACCGTTTCGGGATTACTGTTGACCATGATGCTCTCTATGCCCATCTCCTTAAGGGCCATGGATGCCTGTACGCAGCAATAATCGAACTCAATGCCCTGCCCTATTCTGTTTGGCCCCCCTCCGAGAATCACTACCTTTTTTCTGCTGGAAGCACGGATCTCGTTTTCCTGCTCATAGGTTGAATAATAATAAGGGGTGTAGGCTTCAAATTCGGCCGCACAGGTGTCTACCGACTTGTAGACCGGTTCTACCCCCTTCGACTTCCGTATTTCCCGTATTCGCTGTTCATTACTGTCAAAGATCCTGGCAAGTTCTATATCGGAGAAACCAAATTCTTTTACCTGTTTCAGAAAATCCTTATCCAAGTCATCGGGTACTGGCCCATCTCTTGCCATATCCCTAAGCTGCCCTTCCATGATCTGTAGTTGCTGGATGTGGAACAGGAACCACGGATCAATCCCTGAGAGGTCATGTATCTTCTCTATGGGAAAACCCTGTTCAAATGCCTCATGGACATAAAAAAGACGATTTGAATTCGGCTGAATAAGACCCGTTTCGATCTGTTGGAGATCAGGATGATGCCGGAGACTACTTGATGTGTCGGTACCGAGACCAAAACGTCCGATCTCCAAAGACCTGACAGCCTTTTGAAGGGCCTCCTTAAAAGTCCTCCCTATGGCCATGCTCTCACCTACCGATTTCATGGAGGTGGTCAGCAGGTCCTCGGCGCCTGTGAATTTTTCAAAGGTCCATCGCGGTATCTTGACCACACAATAATCGATAGTGGGCTCAAAAGAGGCCAAAGTTTCCCTCGTAATATCATTTGGGATTTCATCTAAGGTATATCCTACAGCGAGTTTGGCCGCTATCTTGGCAATAGGGAAACCGGTGGCCTTTGAGGCCAAGGCAGAACTCCTGGATACCCTTGGATTCATCTCGATGACCACCATCTCGCCTGTGTCAGGATGTATGGCAAACTGGACGTTGGAACCGCCGGTCTCCACACCGATCTCTCTCATAATGGCGATGGCCGCATCTCTCATTAACTGATATTCACGATCCGATAGGGTCTGTGCAGGTGCCACCGTGATGCTGTCACCGGTATGGACTCCCATGGGGTCGAAGTTCTCAATGGAACAGATAATGACCACATTATCGTTGAAATCCCGCATGACCTCCAGTTCATACTCCTTCCAACCTAAGAGGGATTCCTCCATGATAATCTCTGAGATCATACTGGCGTCAAGACCTGCCTTGGCAATCTTCTCCATCTCCTCCCTGTTATAGGCAACACCACTGCCAAAACCACCCAGAGTGAAACTGGCCCTGATAATAACGGGGTATCCTATCTGCTCGGCCACGGTCTTTGCCTGGCTCAAATCCCTGACAATGCCGCTCTCAGGGACCCGGAGGCCGATCCGCGTCATGGCATCCCGGAACTGCTCTCTATCTTCGGCCTTGTGTATTACCGGTATTGAAGCGCCGATCATCTCCACATTCAGGTCTTCCAGGATACCGGTCTCGGCCACCCCTATGGCCGTATTCAACCCCGTCTGTCCCCCGAGGGTGGGAAGGATGGCATGTGGCCGCTCCCTTTCAACTATCCTGGTCACTATCTCAGGAGTGACCGGTTCGATATAGGTGCGATGGGCCGTTTCAGGGTCTGTCATAATGGTGGCTGGATTACTGTTTACAAGAACGACCTCATAACCTTCTTCCATCAACGCCTTACAGGCCTGTGTGCCCGAGTAATCGAACTCGCAGGCCTGACCGATGACTATGGGGCCGGAGCCGATGATGAGAATCTTATTTATGTCTGTGCGTTTGGGCATGGGGTTGGGTACTCGATACTTGATACTGGATACTGGATACTGGATACTGGATGCTGGTTGCAGGTTACTGGTTACGGGTTTCGGGTTGCTGGATACTCGATACTGGATGCTGGATGCTGGTTACTGGTCGTGGCGAAGCGGCCTCCGGCTCGCCTACGCCTCAGAGAGAGATCCCGGTTCAGCGGGATTGCTGGCTATTTGCACCTTATATCCTGTATCTGACAAAGGTGTAAGGTTTAAGGCTCAAGGCGCAAGGAACACAACCAGGAATCAACCATCCACCATACATCCTGCATCATCCATCCTGCATCCTGCATCATGCATCGTCCATCATCAATCCAAGGAATCGGTCAAACAGGTAGGAGGCATCGTGCGGTCCGGGGGATGCTTCAGGGTGGTATTGAACCGACAAAATAGGGAGTTTCCTGTGGACCAGACCTTCCAAAGTCCTGTCATTGAGGTTGATATGGCTTAATTCAATATCAGGGTCTTTTAATGATTCCATGTCAACGCAGAAACCGTGATTCTGGGAAGTGATTTCCACCTTGCCGGTCTTCAAATCTTTAACGGGCTGGTTTCCTCCCCGGTGGCCGAACTTGAGTTTAAAGCTCTTACCTCCGAGGGCCAGTCCAAGCAACTGGTGGCCTAAGCATATCCCGAAGATCGGTCTTCGCCCGATCTGGTCACGGATGGTCTCCACTGCGTACGGAACAGCGGCAGGATCTCCCGGGCCGTTGCTCAGGAAAAGACCGTCAGGATCGAGCCTGTTTATGGACTCGCTCTTCGTTCCGGCAGGCATAACAAGGACAGTGCAGCCTCTGTCTTCAAGAGACCTGAGGATATTGTATTTGACACCATAATCCATGGCTACCACACGGAAACACCCGGGCTTTTCCGGCCACTCAAAATGATCCAGGCCCCCTTCAATTTTTGCGGGCCGGCCATTTTGCCACAAAACAGGCTCGTCGCGGGTCACTTCCTTCACTAAATCCCTGCCCACCATATCAGGGGCATGTTGCGCCTTTTCGACCAGGGAGTCAGGATCAAGGTCCCTGGTTGAGAGGGCAGCCTTCATGGCCCCCTGGACCCTTATATGTTTTGTGAGTGCCCTGGTATCGATCCCTTCCACACCTGGTATCCCATTGGTCTTCAAATAATCGGCCAGGCTTCTCTGTGACCTGTAATTGCTGGGATACTCCTGATATTCCTTTACTAAAAGCGCCCTGACCTGAATCCTGTCCGATTCAACATCTTCTTCGTTAACCCCGTAGCTACCGATCAGGGGATAGGTCATGGTCACCATCTGGCCGCAATAAGAGGGATCGGTCAATATCTCCTGATACCCCGACATGCTGGTATTGAAGACCATCTCACCCACTGTTTCACCATGGCCCGTAAAGGACCTGCCATGGAATATAGTTCCATCTTCTAATGCTAAAAGCGCTTTCATAGTCTCAATGCGTTATTTGTTAGTGTAGTGGTTAATCGCAATCCCGCTTTCAGCGGGATCTACGCTTCGCTCCGACCCGCAACGAGTACCCAATTCCCAGTACCCAGGCCCCAATACCCCGATCACCACGTCATACGCACCTTAACCCCTCGTGTATGCAGGGCATCCTTGATCTCCCTGATGGAGCAGGTCTCATAATGAATAATGGAGGCAACAAGGGCAGCATCGGCCCTGCCCCTTGTCAGCACCTCGTGGATATGGTCGATGCTCCCGGCGCCCCCGGAGGCGATTACGGGGATATTCACGTTTTCCGAAATAAGCGAGGTTAGAGTCAGTTCATAACCGTCCTGGGTGCCATCGGCATCAATAGAGTTAAGGCAGATCTCCCCTGCCCCTAATCCCTCTGCCTCCTTAGCCCACTTTAAAGCATCAATGCCGGTATATGTCCTCCCGCCATTAATGACCATTTCATAACCGGTTGGGATTGTATCAGAAGCTTTCACCCTCTTGACATCCATACCAAGGACAATGCACTGGCTCCCAAAGGCCTTGGAGCCTTTGGCAATGATTTCCGGATTCTTGACCGCCGCACTGTTTACGCTCACCTTTTCAGCACCGGCCAGGAGGACACTTCTCATATCCTCCACGGTGCGGATTCCGCCCCCCACTGAAAACGGGATAAAGATTTCCTTGGCCACACGCCGTACTACATCGAGCATGATGTCTCTTTTGTCGCTGGACGCGGTGATGTCATAAAAAACAATCTCGTCCGCACCTTCTTCGTAATAAAACTTCCCCATCTCCACGGGATCACCAATATCCACGTTCCCCTTGAATTTAACCCCTTTTGTGGTCTTCCCATCTCTCACATCAAGACAGGGGATGATCCGTTTACTCAGCATAGACCCCGTTCCAATTACAAAAATTTTTTAATATCCGCAGGCCGGCTCGACCGCTCTTCTCCAGGTGAAACTGGGTGGCGATCAGATTTTTTACCCCTATGATGGTCGGAAATTCAATACTGTAGTCCGTCTTTCCGATCACGTGGTCTTCGGAGTCAGGAAGTGGATAATAGGAATGGACAAAATAGAACTCATCCCCTGGCATGATTCCCGGAAGAACAGGATGTTTTTTGAGGACACGGACGCTATTCCATCCCATGTGAGGTATTTTCAGTTGCTCATTCTCAAAGGAAAGCAAGGGTGAGGGGAACCGCTTTACTTCACCTTCCATCAGACCCAGGCATGGCGTATGGTTCTCCTCACTTCTATCCAAGATAATCTGGGCCCCGAGACAGATCCCCAGGATGGGTTTGCCTTCTTGAAATGCCTGAGAGAGGACCCTGTCCAGACCCATTCGTTTCAAATCATCAATGGCCTTTCCTGCCGCCCCCACACCGGGGAAAACGATCCGTTCAGAGTCAAGAATCTTTGCTTTGTCATTTGTGATGCAGCAAGGATATCCGAGCTTATTCAGCGCCCTCTCAACACTTTTAAGATTTCCCGCTTTGTAATCAATGATGGCAATCATTACATAACTCTTTCAATCATTAACGTAAATAGGTCTTAATTCCCAGGGCTGTTTTTCTTCCGTCGGCGATGGCTCTGACAACCAGGGACTGGCCCATGGCCATATCCCCAGCAACAAAAATGCCGTCAAGATTTGTCATACCATGGTCATCGGCCTTTACATTCCCTCGGCCATCCAGTTCGACGCTGAGTTCCGCCACGAGGTTGCTTTCCTCAGGCCCCAAGAACCCCATTGCCAAGATCACGAGATCGGCTTCTATCTCAAATTCGGTGCTCGCCTTTTCTATAGGCACAGGAGGACGGTTTACATCAGAAACCACCCATTCGACCTCTGCGCACCGAATTTTTTTTACTACGCCCTTTTCACCCAGAAATTCTTTAGTCATTATAGACCAAAACAAATCCCCACCTTCCTTATGAGCGTGTGTCTGACGCAGCAGGACGGGCCACATGGGCCAGGGCGTATTATCACTTCGCTTGACCGGTGGTTTTGGCACTATTTCGAGTTGTGAGACCCTTATGGCACCCTGCCTTAGAGCTGTGCCGAGACAATCCGAGCCTGTGTCACCGCCCCCGATGACCACAACCTTTTTATCTCGGGCTATAATTTCATCAGAAGGACCTACATATTCATCCCTGTTTCGCTTGTTTTGCTGGGAGAGGTAGTCCATCGCAAAATAAATGCCGTTTAAATCGCGTCCGGGCACAGGGAGATCTCTCGGCTTACGGGCCCCGCAGGCCAGGCAAATGGCATCAAAACGTTTTTTGAGGTAGTGGCATGATATGTCGTCTCCGATTTTTACGCCCGTTTCAAAGGTTATGCCTTGAGCCGCCATCAACTTGATTCGACGTTCCACCACCCATTTTTCGAGTTTGAAATCAGGGATTCCATAAGTGAGGATCCCACCGGGATAATTGGCGTTTTCAAACACCGTAACACGGTATCCTGCCCGGTTAAGCGAGTCCGCGATTGTCAGTCCGGCCGGCCCTGAACCGATGACAGCCACCTTTTTATCCAAACGGATGGAAGGAGGTTCAGAGGAGATAAGACCGCTTTCAAAACCTTTCTCTATAATCGCCAATTCTATCTGCCTGATGGTCACGGGATCACTATTGAGAGCCGACACACACGCTGCTTCGCAGGGCGCAGGACATACGCGACCGGTAAATTCGGGGAAATTGTTGGCAGAGACAAGTATTTCCAGTGCCTGCTGCCAATTTCCGCGGAAAGCAAAATCGTTGAATTCCGGGACCAGGTTAGAAATGGGACACCCATATGCGTGACAAAATGGCGTTCCGCAATCCATGCATCGTGCAGCCTGTTTGTTTAGGTCGCTGTAGCTCAGCTGATGCTCAACCGCCTTATAGTCCCTGAGACGTTCATCTCTCGAGCGATATGGCGCATCTTTACGTTTGATCTCAATAAAACCTCTGGGGTCACCCATGTTGGACCTCTTCCCTGGCCGTGGCCTCATCCTCTTTGGTCATCTTGCCAAGAACCCTTCGGTATTCCATTGGGAAGACTTTTACAAAAAAGGGGAGATTTGATTCCCAGTTTTCGAGTATTTGACTTGCCCGTTGACTGCCTGTGTAGTTAAGATGTTGGCGGATCATATCTTTTAGTTCGTCGATATCCCTGTTGTCTGTTACCAACTCCAAGTCCACCATGTCGAGGTTGCAGCGGTTGTCAAACCGTTGTTCCGGATCATAGATATAGGCAATCCCGCCGCTCATCCCTGCGGCAAAGTTGATCCCCGTCTCTCCAAGAACTACAACGCGCCCGCCGGTCATATATTCGCATCCGTGGTCCCCCACTCCTTCAACCACGGCTCTGGCTCCGCTGTTTCTGATGGCAAACCGTTCCCCTGTTTTTCCATGGATGTAAAGTTCGCCTGAAGTGGCGCCGTAAAGAATCACGTTGCCCGCGACAACGTTTTGAGAGGGGTCAAAATCTGTTCCCCCATAGGGGTTTATTATGATTTTGGCACCTGACAAACCCTTGGCAACATAGTCGTTGGTCTCACCCTCCAGGATGACAGTCAGACCTTTTGCGCCAAATGCCCCAAAGCTCTGCCCGGCTGCCCCGCTGAATTTGCACACGATGGTGTCATCGGGCAGCCCGTTTCCACCGTAACGTCTTGCAATTTCACCCGAGAGCATGGCACAGGTTGACCGGTTCACATTCCTTATGGGCTGCTCAATCACAACTCTTTTTTTGGACTCAAGGGCGTCTTGCGCAAAGGAGATAAGTTTTTTGTCCATGACATCATCAATTTGATGTTGCTGTGGCTCGACACAACGGCTGGGGGCGTCTTTGTCCATTTCTTGTCTGTACAGAACTGCGGAAAAATCCAGTCCCTTTGCTTTCCAGAAATCAACGGCCCTGTCCATTTCCAACAGGTCTGATCGCCCGATGAGGTCTTCCAGTCTTCTGAATCCCAATTGGGCCATGTACTCCCGAACCTCTTCGGCTATCATTCTTAAGAAATTTTGTATGTATTCCGGCTTGCCGGAATAGGCCTTTCTCAATTCCGGGTCCTGCGTTGCAATGCCGACGGGGCAGGTGTTGGTGTGACACTTCCTCATCATAACACACCCCAAGGCCACAAGTATTGTTGTGGCAAAGCCGTATTCTTCGGCTCCCAGCAGGGCGGCGATAATCACATCTCGTCCGGTTTTTATCTGGCCATCTACCTGTACCCGAATTCGGCTTCTGAGATTGTTGAGCACAAGTGTCTGCTGCGTTTCGGAAAGCCCCAGTTCCCACGGTGCGCCTGCATGTCTAATCGATGAAAGCGGTGAAGCCCCCGTCCCGCCATCATAACCGCTTATAAGGACCATGTCCGCATGGGCCTTGGCCACTCCGGCAGCCACCGTGCCAATGCCGATTTCGGATACCAGTTTGACCGAAATGCGCGCATTTCGGTTGACATTCTTGAGGTCGAAAATAAGCTGAGACAGGTCTTCAATGGAATAAATGTCATGGTGTGGGGGCGGCGAGATGAGGGTGACACCGGGGGTTGAATGACGTACTCGCGCTATTTCTTCATTCACCTTGTATCCGGGCAATTGGCCGCCTTCTCCGGGCTTGGCGCCCTGTGCTACCTTGATCTGAAGTTCCCGTGCGTTGACCAGATATTCGGTGGTCACTCCGAACCGACCACTCGCCACTTGTTTGATAGCACTTGAGCGGTTGTCGCCGTTTGGAAGGGGTTCGTATCGTTTGGGGTCCTCTCCACCCTCTCCAGAGTTGCTGAGACCGCCTATTCGGTTCATAGCCACCGCTATGGTCTCATGCGCCTCACGGCTTATGGAGCCGAAGGACATGGCGCCTGTGACAAATCGTTTTATGATTTTCCTTGCCGGTTCAACTTTTTCAAGGGGAATGGGTGGCCTTGGCTTGAAACGAAACATTCCGCGGAGCGTGGACGTCTTTTGGGTCTGATTATTTATGAGCTCTGCGTAACTGCTATACAGAAGGGGGTCATTTTTTCTGACGGCCTGCTGCAACAGAGTTATTGACTCCGGTGTCAATTGATGCCGTTCACCATCCAATCTCAACCGGTAATTCCCTCCACCGGCCAGAATTGAAGGGGCATCCGGAGCCTTGTTATGGGCCTCATTATATCGCTCGTTGGCCTCGGCGGCGATTTCATCGAGTCCTATACCCGCTATCCGTGATGAGGTACCGCGGAAGTATTTATCGACGATCGTCCTATTTAGCCCAATGGCTTCAAAGACCTGTGCGCTTCGGTAGCTGCGAAGGGTTGAGATGCCCATTTTTGACATTATCTTGAGCAAACCCTTGCAAATTGCCTCGACATAATTTTCAAGGGCCACATCCACACCCAACGGCTTGTTTAACTCTTGTCGAAGCCCCATGGCAGCAATGGTCTCAAAGGCCAGATAGGGATTGATGGCTGTCGCGCCATAGCCCAACAAAAGGGCCATATGCATCACATCCCGGGCTTCTCCGGTTTCAACAATAAATCCTGTTCCGGTTCGGACGCCTTTTCGCGTCAGTCGTTGATTTATGGCCGACACAGCAAGAAGAGCAGGGATGGGCGCGAATGTTTTTGGCAAGCTCCGGTCGCTGAGTATAAGGAGGGAATAGCCCTGGGCCAGGGCTTCCTCACTCTGTTCCCCCATCTGTTCGATGGCCAGCTGAAGTTGTTTCCCGGACCCGTTGGCGGGAAATCCCATGGTCAGGGTCTTCGCCCGAAAGTCCTTGATCTTGAGGTTTCTTAGACGTTCCAGATCCTCGTTTGAAAGGATCGGGTTAAACAGCTTGATCAAGCGGCCATTTTGGGGCACTTCTCGGAGGATATTGGCGGGGTTACCGATAAAGGTCATGAGAGACATGACCAGTTCCTCACGGACCGGGTCTATGGCCGGGTTTGTGACCTGGGCGAATAGCTGTTTGAAGTAATTGTAGAGGAGCTGGTTCTTTTCCGAAAAGATGGCCAGGGGGGTGTCCATACCCATGGATCCGGCAGGCTCCCGCCCGTTTGACGCCATTGGTGCAAGAACCATTTGAAGGACTTCGCGGGTGTAACCGAATAGTTTTTGGCGCTGAAGCAAACGGTCAAAATCCGGCTCAACCGGGGCCAAAGTCCCGTAAAAGCCCCTGAGGGTAATTCTGTTCTCATCTACCCACCTGCGATAGGGTTGTTGTCTTGCGCACAGTGTCTTTATTTCACCGTTTTTGAGGACCCGTTTTTTGACCAGGTCCACCAAAATTATCTGTCCGGGGCGAAGTGCCCCTTTCTCCGCAATTTCCTTGGGCGGGAAGTTCAGAACGCCTGCTTCAGAGGAAAATGAGATAAACCCGTTCTTGGTGATGGTGTACCGGGCCGGCCTGAGTCCGTTGCGGTCAAGCATGGCGCCCACTTGATAACCATTTGAAAATGTAAGGGCGGCTGGGCCATCCCAGGGTTCCATCAGCCCTGCATGGTACTCAAAAAAACCTCTCTGATCGGGACTCATGGGGTATTTGACGCCCCATGCCTCCGGTACGAGCATAAGCATGGAATGGGGGAGAGACCGGCCAGCGTTTACAAGTAATTCCAGAATGTTATCAATGCAGGATGAATCACTGCCTCTCTCATCGATAATGGGCAGGAGCTTTTTGATGTCATGACCAAAAAGATCAGATTCCAGAGAGGATTCCCGGGATCTGATCTGATTCAGGTTGCCGCGCAAGGTGTTGATCTCTCCATTGTGGGCCAGATAACGAAATGGCTGTGCCAATTCCCATGAGGGAAAAGTGTTGGTACTGTATCTCTGGTGGACCAGTGCAAGCGCACTGGTGACATCGGGATCCTTAAGATCTTTATAAAACTCGGGTAGCTGAGTTGCTGTGAAGAGTCCTTTGTAGACTATGGCCAGGCAGGACAGGCTGGGAACATACAGGGGGTCAAGTTCCTCAAAAGACTCCAATGCAGACCGTTCAATCTGTTTGCGGATCACATAGAGTTTTCGTTCGAGGGCTTTTTGTTCAAGACCCTTGCCGTCGATAAAACATTGGACGATAAAGGGTTGTTCTTCTTTGGCCTGGCCCTGAATGGCCTCAGTATCCACGGGGACTTCTCTCCATCCGAGGAATCCCAAACCCTCACATTGAACGGCCTTTTCTACGGTATTGAAACAGGTTTGCCTCAAATCGAGTGAGGAGGGCAGAAACAGCATCCCCACTCCGTAGGCCCCCGGTTCAGGCAGGGTGAATGAAAGACTGCTACATTCTCTCCGGAACAGTCCATCCGGAATTTGAAAAAGGATGCCGGCGCCGTCTCCCGTAAACCGGTCGCCGCCGATCGCTCCACGGTGCTCAAGGTTCTTGAGAACCTCGATCCCCTTTTCAACAATAGCATGGGTCTTTGTTCCATCAATGTTTGCCACAAACCCCACGCCGCAACTATCGTGTTCGTGTCTTGGGTCGTACAACCCCTGTTGCCGGGGGAATCGTCCCAACATGATGTGGTCAGATCGTGATATTTGCATGGGGTTTCTCATCGAATGTGAGGTTCCAGGTTCCAGTTTTCAAGAGCAAGGCAGGTTTTACTGAAGCCTGAATCTCGATAGAAAAGGAAAAGCCAGGAGGCTCGACACAACATAGTGAATTATCAATGACGTACTATTTCAGGCTATCTCTGTAAGCATCTAAAACATATAAATCTGGTGGCTGTCAGGGTTTTTTCCAAAACAGGTAATATCATCCACCTTATCGAGTTCAGGTCCCCTACAAATTGCATAGAGTGTCCTCTCCACCCCGATTCCACCGCCATAGGTCTCAGGAAATGCCGGTCTGCCTTGGGCGTCCTTCTTGGCAGTCATCATAAGAAAAGGCCCGTAACCTCCCAACTCATCGATATTATTAATGTTGCCCTCAAAAATGACCGGTCTTGCAGGGATGATCCCATTATCCAGCAATCTTTCAACAATCGCCTCATAAAGCCATTCACGCACAGCCCCTGACAAAATCTCGACTGCAGGCGTCTGCTTTCCGGTATCTCTGATAATACTCTTGGCGCAGA
>JACNJD010000059.1 GCA_014382715.1 Candidatus Desulfacyla euxinica
TCTGAAAAGAAAAATTTTCAATCGAAGTCATTCAGGTTTAGAAAAGAGTTACAAGGAAGCCTGGTTGGATTTTTTGTCCTTGGCCTTATTTTCTCTTTGGTCTCCTGCGCAGCCAATCCCGTGACCGGGCAACCCCAGCTTATGTTGCTCAGCGAGGGAGAGGAGATCCAATTGGGCCGCCAGACCGATGCGCAGATCGTTGAGGACTACGGGACTTACCAGGATCAGACGCTGATTACTTATATGGACGGCGTTGGGAGGAAGATGGCCCGACTCTCCCACCGGCCTGGTTTGCCCTATCAATTCAAGATCTTGGACACGCCAGTCGTAAATGCATTTGCTGTGCCGGGCGGCTACGTATATCTCACACGCGGTATCATGGCCAACCTGAACAGCGAGGCCGAACTGGCCGGTGTGATGGGGCACGAGATAGGCCACATCACGGCTCGCCATTCGGCACAGCAATACAGCAAGGCGCAATTGGCTCAAATAACTCTGGGAAGCGCCATGATCTTGTCCGAAACTTTTCGGGGTTTCGCAGACTTGGCCCAGTTAGGCGTTGGGATGCTGTTTCTCAGTTTCAGCCGGGACGATGAACGGGAGGCGGATGATCTGAGTGTGGAGTATTCCAGCAAGGCCGGATATGATGCTACCCATATGGCCCTGTTTTTCGAAACTTTAGAACGGATGCAACCGAAGTCGGACCGAAGCGGTCTGCCGGAATGGTTTTCCACCCACCCCAACCCGGACGATCGTATCGGTGCGGTTCAGCGAAGGGCAAAGGAGTGGCAAAAGGAGCTGGGAATCAAGAATCTTAAGGTCAATCGCGATGTTTATCTGAAGAATATAGACGGTCTGGTTTTTGGTGAAAACCCCCGGGAAGGCTTTGTGGAACACAACGTGTTTTTTCATCCCCTTCTCCGGTTCCAGTTTCCGGTTCCCGTCAACTGGACCCTTCAAAATACACGCACCATGGTACGCATGACCAGCAGCAAGAAGGATGCGGCTATCCTCTTTACCTTCTCACCCGCGGATTCACCAAAGAAGGCCGCCCAGACATTTGTGAACGAAAGCGGGGCTGTGGTGGTTTCGTCTGCACGAAAAAATGTAAACGGCCTTCCCGCTTTTCGCCTGGTCACGAAGATCAGGACAAATAGGGGTATTATGGAAATCATGTCCTATTTCATTCAGGAAGGTGCCAGGGTGTATGAATTCCACGGTCTGGCTCTTGAAAGTCGGTTTCAGGGGTATTCCCGGATTTTCGAGAACACCATGGAACGGTTCAAGAGGCTTAGGGATCGAAGAAAACTCAATATAAAACCCGATCGCATCCGTGTGGTTAGTTCCCCTAAGGCCGGAACCATGGAACAGGTGCTCAGGAGCCTGGGCACCCCTGAAGGAAAGCTCAAACAGTGGGCAATTATGAATGGAAAGACCTTGAGCGAACCGGTCCCTTCCGGGATGCTCTTGAAAATCGTGAAAAAGGGAGGGTATTGATCCTGTAACTCAGAGAGAAGAAGGGATAGGGCAAACATCAGATCAGGGGAGGCGATACTCTTCACGAAGCTCGGCAGAAAGATTCAGGGTCATTTTGAATGCCTTCTCCACGGTTTTTTCTCCATCCGGATTGACGAGACAGCAGGTCGCAGGCGAAAGCAGACTTCGCGACAGAAGAAACTCCCTGTCAATCCCGTTCTTTTCCAAAATCGACCATATCTCTTTCAGCCGATTTTTAAGGGACCCTGAATCCTCCTGTTCAAAGGGTTCGAAATTGGAAGGCACCATCCCCCAGACGATGACCCCTCCCCGGTCTAAAAATCTCCTGATGGAAGCAACATAGGACGTAAATATTTCGCCATTCGAATAGACATCAAGCGACAATATGTCCAGATCCAACCCTAAGAGAAAGTCCCAGTCCGGATTTCCGCATAGATGCACACCACGGGGTCTTTCAATCATGGAAAAAAATATCTCCATATCAGCCCGGGCTGCCTGATCCCCATACCCTGCCATTGCGCTAAACAAGAACTGCAACCCGGGTTCATCAACAAACATGAATGCATTGGGGTTGAGTCTTTTCAGCCTGCTTAATTGCACATCCACACGTTTAGCCATAAACTCGAGCATGAAAGGCCGAACCGTATCATCAAAAAGAATCGGCCTGTCATCCTGGTCTACGACGTTGAACCCAAAACTGATAGGTCCTTCCAACTGTCCGCGAATAGCCGGTCGGTCTGAAAAATCAAGGTCTAAGAATCGTTTATAAACCACAGAGTATTTATCACTGATATCAAAGTACTCAGGCTCATGGAAATGGTCCATGGTCTCTTCTAATTCAGCAATAAACTTTTCCTGTGAAAAACGAAGTGTGCGTTTCTCCATATCGAGCAAAATGCCGGGGAAATGCTCCGATGCCTGGACATACATATCCTCATAATAACTGTAGTGGGGGAGCTGAGGCCAGAAAGGAATATCCATGGAGAGGGCCGTCTCAAGGGCACGATCCACATCCTTGTGCGGCATCACGGCCATAGCTGTTGTCAGTAGATTTCCAGGAATAGGCATTTTAGCCTCCCATACAACCAAGGAGGTTGTCCTAACGTTTTCTCGTCAAAATTTGCGGGGTTATAGCAACGAAACCATCATACTTTATCTGACGGAATACTCAAACTTGTTTTTAATTTATTGATAGCCGTTCACAGGTTCAGGGTTCAAAGGTTGAAAAACTCTCAAAAAGCCACTGACCCGTTTTCGTCATTCCCGCGAAGCTTGTCCTCGACTCCGATCGGGGAGCTGGAATACAGGGATCCCGCCTATATTTAGCGCGACTGGACTCCCGCGTTCGCGGGAGTGACAGCCTTGGAGGCTTCTTACGAGACCATCAAGCTTAGATATCATCGGGCAACAGGATGCTGTTTTTTCTATTGACTTTCAGTATAACCTACAGTATCATGTTCTACCCTGAGGATAAAGGGCGTTTCGATGTTGATCTTTTGGCCCCAATAGCGGCCGAAACATGTTCAGACCTTTGAAAAATGCTCAATTTTGGTCAAGATCAAGGAAGGCGAAGATTTCAACCACAGGAATATATTGAATATTTCGAGGATTAAAATCTGAGCCTGACGCTGAGATTCGGCAGATAAGCGCAGACTTCGAAAGGGGGCGTTTTTCAAAGGTCTCATTGGCGAGGAGGCAAACATGAAACTGACGGACAAACAAAAGGATTTTCTGGCCTATATCTCCCGGTACATGGAAGAGTGGGGGATAGCCCCATCCTTTGAAGAGATCTGCTCTCACTTCAATTTTGGTTCTTATAACACCGTGACCACCTATCTCAAAATCTTAGAGCGTAAAGGCTATATCCGGCTTCCAAAGGAGAAAAATCGGAAACGGGCCGTTGAAGTAATAAGCCCCGTAGAAACCAGGCGATTCGAGTTCCCCCTCCTGGGAAGGGTGGCGGCAGGAAAACCCATCGAGGCCATAGAGGATAGAAGCGTTGTTGAGGTTCCGCCATCAATGGCGGGCAATGGCGAGTGCTTTGTGCTTCAGGTAAAAGGGGAGTCCATGGAAGAGGACGGGATCTTAGACAGGGATTTCGTGGTGGTGAAGAAACAGCCCACAGCAGAGAACGGAGAGATAGTAGTCGCCCTGATCAACAATGAGGCAACCGTCAAAAGATATTATAAAAAAAGAAATCACGTGGAACTCCGGCCCGCCCATACCGGTATGGAGCCCATCCAGGTCAAAAAAGGGGACCTCCGAATTGAGGGGAAAGTCGTGGGGGTTATGAGGTATTTGTAGGGTGCCCCGTCACATAATCCATCTCCACATACCGTCCTTTCCCATCGCCTTGGCACGGATCTCCCGGCCTGAGCTTAGAGAAAGGCCTGTGGCCGTGGCTGCGCCCCGGTCGGAACGCTCCCCTATCCTCTCCGTCTCCCGTGAGGCGCGAAATGAGGGGGTTTTTAAGGGTATGCATCTTGGAAAGGCCAGGGAACGCTGCCCGGATCTGACAGTTCTGCCCCCTGACCCGAAGGTTATGGAAGAGGCATGTCAGAACCTTGCCCGTTCAGCGGCCCGATATACACCCCTCTATGAACCTTCCCGGCCGGGACACATCTATCTTGATCTCACCGGCACACAACGACTATGGGGAAAAACCAAGGACACTGCCTGCCATCTCAGAAAAGAGATTCGGAAACGCTTATGTGTGACCGGGACAGTGGGAGTCGCAGGCAATAAAATGGTCTCCAACATTGCCTCCCGCACCATATTCTATGAAGGCTCCCCTGAAGGCGTGTTAGACGTGGATCATGGCCGGGAGGCGGGCTTTATGGCCCCCCTGAAGGTTCGCCTGGTGCCCGGCATAGGGCGTGTACGCCAGAAAGCTCTCTTGGAAGATCTGAATATCATCCGCATCCGGCAGCTGGCGGCCTTAGATATGGGGAGTCTTAAACTCATCTTCGGCCGTCAGGCATATTTGATTCATCAAAGGGCCTTAGGCATTGACCACACGCCGATCTATCCCTTCACCAAAACGCCTGTGGTGGGGGAAGATATCACACTTCCACGGGACGAAAATGATGATTCAAGACTACTGCGACTACTTTACAGATTGGTGGAAAAATGCTCATATCGAATGCGAAAAAGGGAGCTTATCCCGAGAAAGGCCGGATTGTCAGTCAGGTATTCCGATCAGGTGGAGACA
>JACNJD010000240.1 GCA_014382715.1 Candidatus Desulfacyla euxinica
TTTTTTATGTTGATTTTTTCCTGGTGCTCTTTGAACCCGTGAACCCCTACGATATCTTTTTGTACTGACTTGTCAACATAAATCCGAAGATAACCATTTTGCAGGTGGCCTCCCCCTGTTTGACAAGCCGATGCGGAAATCATCTTGACACAGTTGCATGGTTCTTCTAATTTATGGAGTTAAGCTCTGCAGTTCGCCCAGGACAACCCGACCACAGAGATCCAAGATCTTATGGTTGCTTTGGCCAAACAAAAAAAGGAGGTTTTTCCGTGGGGCAGAAGAAAGTTAAGAAAAAACCGACTATTGCTATTTTGACCGGCGGCGGGGACGTCCCAGGTCTTAATCCTTGTATTAAGGCCTTAGTTTACCGGGCGGCAAGTGAAGGGATCAGGGTACTCGGAATCAGACGCGGATGGGCCGGTATCCTGGAATATAATCCCGCTGATCCTGAAACTTCCGGTAACCATATCCAGGAACTTGTCCCCGCAGAGGTCCGGACCATTGACCGCTCAGGGGGGACCTGTCTCCACACGTCGCGAACAAATCCGAGCGTTGTGAAGAAGGAAAACACCCCTGATTTTCTCAAAGATGCCTTTAATAAAGGAGAGGATACCCATGACTTCACCTCTCACTGCATCAAAGGCCTGGAGCATTTAGATGTTGACGCCGTTATTCCCATAGGAGGAGACGATACCTTGAGCTTTGCAGAGCGGCTGCACAGTAAAAGATTTCCCGTGATCGCCATTCCAAAGACCATGGATAACGATGTCTTTGGCACCGACTATTGCATCGGCTTTTCAACGGCCGTAACCCGGGGGGTGGGCTTCATACATGCCCTCCGTACATGCACCGGTTCTCATGAAAGGATTGCAGTTATTGAGCTATTTGGACGTTATTGCGGCGAAACGTCATTGATATCCGCATACCTCGCAGGAGTCGACCGGGCCATTATTTCTGAGGTGCCGTTTGAACCTGAGAAACTTGCCAGACTGATCATGGAAGATAAGAGGGCCAATCCCAAGAATTATGTCATGGTCACAATATCTGAAGGCGCCAAAATAATCGGCGGCGAAATGTTCCAGTCAGGAGAATGCGACGCATATGGTCACCGCAGGCTTGGCGGCGTGGGAGAAGAAACAGGGACCATTCTCAAAAAACTGACGGGCCAGGATGTACTCAACCAGAGGATCTCTTATCTGATGAGAAGCGGTTCGCCAGACTCTTTAGACCTTATGGTAGCTGTCAATTTCGCAAATATGGCTATCGATCTTTTTCTGAAGAATGCTTTTGGACGTCTCGTTGCCCTGAGCAATGGAAATTATACGGACATCCCGCTCAGCACCATCACCACCGGTCAAAAAAGGGTGGATATACGGGAGCTCTATGATATCGAGGAGTATCGTCCCAAGGTGAGGCACGTAAGCGGAAAGCCGATGTTTCTTTATTAGCTAAAACACACATTGGAGTAAAGATCCATGCCTCTCAGTGTAGAACGAAAAAAGACCCGTCAAATCCATGTTGGCGACATCCCCATAGGGGGTAATGCACCCGTAGCTGTCCAGTCCATGACCAACACTGACACCCGGGATGTCTCTGCAACTGTTCATCAGATTGAACAGCTCTCCAACGCGGGATGCGAGATTGTCCGCCTGGCCATTCCCGATGAGGAGGCAGTAACCGCCTTCAGGGAGATCAAAAAGAAGGTTACGACCCCTCTAATTGCTGACATTCACTTCGATCACCGGCTTGCCCTGGGCGCCCTGAGCGCCGGCGCTGATGGGCTGAGGATCAATCCCGGAAATATAGGCAGCAGGAGAGCTGTTGAGAAGGTGGTCAATGCGGCCAGCGATGTAGAGGCCCCTATCAGGATAGGGGTCAATGCAGGATCCCTGCACAAGGAGATTCTGTCGAAATACGGAGGCCCTACCCCTGAGGCCATGGTTGCAAGTGCCATGGAGCATGTGCAGATCTTAGAATCTTTAGACTTTGACCTGATTAAAATATCATTGAAATCATCCAACGTTATAAACACTATAAATGCCTATGAACTACTCAGCCAGGAGGTGGATTATCCTCTTCACCTGGGAGTCACAGAGGCCGGCACCCTTATATCGGGGACGGTAAAAAGCGCTATAGGCATTGGATATCTGTTGGCCGAAGGGATTGGCGACACCTTCCGCGTGTCTCTGACCAGAGATCCGGTAGAAGAGATAAAGGTTGCCTATGAGATCCTGAGATCCCTCGATCTCAGATCCCGGGGCCCAGAGATCATATCCTGCCCAACCTGCGGCAGATGCGAAATAGACCTTTTTTCCCTCGTGGAAGAGGTGGAAAGGGCTGTTTCAGACATCAAGGCATCGCCAAAAATAGCCATAATGGGATGCGTGGTAAACGGCCCGGGCGAGGCTAAGGAGGCCGATGTTGGAGTAGCAGGAGGCAGAGGACAGGGGATCCTATTCAGGAAAGGAGAGATTATAAAGAAAATACCTGAGGATCAATTAGCCGAGGTCCTCATCAGTGAAGTCAGACGGCTGGTGGCATAAACTGGCCGCAAAGCGCACCGCAACTTTAGGCACTTTCAATCATTTTAGTCACTTAATTTCTGACTACTCAATCCCGCCTCAGGCGGGACTCAACCATTCAACCACTCAACTAAACTATAAGGAGATACAAAAGCAACCATGCGATACTCAAAATACTTTATCCCCACACATAAAGAAGCGCCTTCTGACGCTGAGGTAATCAGCCATCAACTGATGATCAGGGCAGGCATGATAAGGAAGCTTACATCAGGGGTTTACACCTATCTTCCCCTCTGCCTCCGGTCCATAAGAAAGGTGGAGGACATCATCAGGGAAGAGATGAACAGGGCCGGCGCAATAGAGATCCTTATGCCCGCTGTTCAACCTGGAGAACTGTGGCAGGAGAGCGGCAGATGGGAGCATTATGGCCGCGAACTCCTTAGATTCAAAGATCGTCACGACCGCGAGGCCTGTGTAGGCCCTACCCACGAAGAGGTAATCACGGATCTTGTTCGAAAAGAAATCCACTCCTACAAACAGATGCCCATCAACCTCTACCAGATTCAAACCAAGTTCAGGGATGAAATAAGGCCCAGGTTCGGCATCATGCGGGGCCGCGAATTTATAATGAAAGACGCCTATAGCTTTGATGTTGATGAAGAGGGGGCCAACCTCAGCTATGAAGCCATGCATGAGGCCTATACGAGGATATTTAAGAGGTGTGGCCTTGAATTCAGGGCAGTGGAAGCAGATACAGGGACCATTGGTGGAAGCTATTCCCATGAATTCATGGTGTTGGCAGAAACAGGGGAAGACCAGATTATCAACTGTACAGAGTGTGATTATGCTGCCAATCTGGAAAGGGCAGAGGTAAAACCCCCCCGGACGTCGACCGAGCCAGAGGTCAAAGAACTGAACCCGATCGCAGAGGTAGACACCCCTGGTGTAAAAACAGTGGAAGATGTTACCGCCTTTCTCTCTATTTTACCCTCACAACTCATTAAATCCCTTATCTTTGTTGTAGATGGTCAAGAGACAGCAGTACTGGTCAGGGGAGATCATGAGCTAAACGAGGCCAAGCTCAAGGGCCTTTTAGGAGCAGAAACAGTTGAACTGGCCCCTGAACGTGTGGTTGAAGAAATTACGGGTGCGCCTATGGGCTTTGCAGGTCCGGTGGGCCTGAATATAAAGATTGTGGCTGACAACGCATTGAAAGGCATGCGGGACTTCGTTGCCGGGGGAAACAGAAAGGATTTGCATCTTCGAAATGTCAATATGGAACGGGACTTTAAAGTGGATCTCTTCGGTGACCTGCGGGTAATCACTCCCCGGGACAGCTGCCCGAGATGCGGCAGGAAAATTGAATTCGGTCGGGGCATAGAGGTAGGGCATATATTTAAGTTAGGCACCAAGTACAGCGAGGCGCTTAAAGCGGTTTTTTTGAACCGTCAGGGGAAAGAGACGCCGATCATCATGGGCTGTTATGGCATAGGGGTTGGAAGAACCCTGGCAGCCGCCATAGAGCAAAACCATGACAAAGATGGCATCATCTTCCCGGCTCCGATCGCCCCTTATGAGGTTATAATACTGCCACTGCAGATGCACAACACAGAGGTAGTAAAGACAGCGGAAAAAATTTACACAGAGCTTTCAGATATTAAGGTCGACACTCTCCTTGATGACAGAGATGAACGGGCGGGTGTCAAATTCAACGATGCAGACCTGCTTGGCATACCAATTCGTATCACCGTGGGAGTCAAGGGGATTAAGGATGGTCAGGTGGAGATTAAGCTGCGGTCCGAAACCGAAAGTTTTTTAACGCCCATCAATAATGCAGCATCCTCTATAAAAGAGAAAGTGGAAGCCCTAAATGATTCGCCTCAATGACATTACCTCCAAGCTCATAAGTTACCATCCAAAGGCAGATATCGAACTCATAGAAAGGGCCTATGTTTACTCGGCCAAGGTTCACCAGGGACAGATTCGCCTCTCGGGAGAGTCCTATCTTTCTCATCCCTTAGAAGCCGCACATATCCTCGCCCAGCTCAAGATGGATGTGATCTGCATTGCCGCGGGCCTGCTGCATGATGTTATCGAAGATACCGATGCCGAGATAACTGAAATTAGGGATCTTTTTGGCGAAGAAACGGCCAATATCGTGGACGGTGTCACAAAAATCGGCAAAATGAACTTTGCTAATCGTGAACAGCGCCAGGCCGAGAACGTTAGGAAGATGATCCTTGCCATGTCTTCTGATATCCGTGTAATCCTCGTCAAATTGGCCGATCGCCTTCATAATATGAGGACTTTGGGTTTCCAGCCAGAAGCAAAACAGAGACTAATAGCAACCGAAACCCTGGATATCTATGCTCCCTTAGCCGGGAGGATGGGCATTAACTGGATTAAATCGAGTCTGGAAGATCTATGCCTCTTTTATTTAGAACCCGAGATCTATGCCAACATCAAGGATGCGACCGCACAGAGAAAGAGCGAGATGAATGCATTCATGGATAAGGTCAAAAGGGATCTTTCAGCCAAGTTAGCAGAGTTCAACATCCAGGGTACAGTCAAGGCCAGGCAGAAGCATTTCTACAGCATATACAAAAAGATGTCGGAGCAGAATCTCACGGTGAACCAGGTCTATGATATTCTGGCATTTCGGGTTATCGTAAACTCCATCAAGGAATGCTACGAGGTTTTAGGGCACATCCACTCTGTCTGGAAACCAGTCCAGGGAAGATTCAAAGACTATGTCTCTGTTCCAAAGGGAAATATGTATCAGTCCCTACATACAACGGTGATCGGCCCTATTGGACAGAGAATGGAGATCCAGATCAGGACATGGGATATGAACAAGGTGGCAATGTCGGGTATTGCAGCCCACTGGAAGTATAAGGAGGGGTCAATTGCGACCAAGGCCGACGAAAGACAGTTTGCCTGGCTGCAGCAACTCTTAGATTGGCAGAAAGATCTCAAGGACCCCCAGGAATTTTTAGAATCTGTCAAAATGGATCTCTTCCCTGATGAAGTCTATGTCTTTACACCGAAAGGAGATGTCAAGGCATTCCCCAAGGGGGCTACAGTAGTCGATTTTGCCTATGGTATCCACTCGGAAGTAGGGAAGAAATGTATGGGAGGCAAGGTAAACGGCAAAATGGTTCCCATCCGATACCAGCTCAAAAACGGGAATATTGTAGAAATCATCACATCTCAAAAACAACACCCGAGCAAAGACTGGTTAAAATTTGTAAAGACCCCTAAGGCAAAAACCAAGATAAGGCAGTGGATAAGAACAGAGGAAAGGGAAGAAAGTATCAGCCTGGGGAAAAACATCCTGGAAAAAGCCCTTAAGCATGAGGGAGTGACCCAGTCTAATATTTTCAAGAGTGAGCAGGTCTCGGCCGTTGCCAAAGAACTTTCTTTTCATTCGGTCGAAGACTTGGCAGCACAGATTGGCTTCGGTAAGGTCTCGGCAAAGCAGATAGTCGGTCGGCTAAAGCCCAAATTAGGGATCAAAGAAAACAAGTCACAGGGTCTGGTAAGCAAAGTGGTGGACCGTTTCCTGCGGCCCAGGGAAGGGCGAGGGATCAAAGTAGACGGCGTGAGTGATATGCTGCTCCATTTTGCCAAATGCTGCCACCCGCTACCAGGAGAAGAGGTGGTTGGGTTTATCACACGCGGTCGCGGCATCACAATCCACCAGGAAACCTGCAGACACGTCAAAAAAGCCGCACCCGATAGACTGGTCCCGGTATCGTGGGATCCTTCTGAAAAAGAGGTGTATCCTGCCACACTGAGGGTAACCACTGTGGAGAGAAAGGGAATCTTAGCTGATATAAGTATGATTCTAACCCAGAAGGATGCCAATATCATCCATGCCGAAATCAAGACCACGGTGGACAATAAAGGCATCTCGTTTTTTACCATCGAGGTGGAAAGCTACAAACAGATGCAGGATATTATGAGCGCCATCAAAAAGGTGAAGAACGTGTTAATGGTGGAGAGGATCTAAGAGGCTGCCTGGTACTTGACCTTTGGCTGCTTAACAACCAGGCCGGATCTGATACAGCTTGTACATGCCTTTATCTTTACTGTCTGGCCATTTGTTACGCATCTCACGCTCTGAAGGTTGGGGTACCAGCGCTTTTTGGTCTTATTATGGGCGTGACTGACATTATATCCTGTTACGGGTCTTTTACCGCATATTTCACATACCTTTGCCATTTGGATGTCTCCTTCGGTATCATAATCTTTAGAATTTTTTAGTATATCTAATACTGAAACAGATATCAAGTATTTTTTTTAACCACCAGCATATCTCCCAACCCGGATAAACCGGAAAAGTGACTAAAGTGACCTAAAGTGAGCTAAAATTGATGCTCCGCGTTCATCTTTCAAAGCAGCCTGTAAACTCTGAGTTCTTTATTGGATCTTTGTTTTTTCATTCGACGTTCGATGTTGGATGTTGGATGTTCGATGTTCATCTTTTTCCACCACTCGCTTTCCGGGCATTGTAGAAAATTTCTTGTGTTTTTTGCTCAAGATTTAAATGTTGGCTGTCTAAAGGGGTAATTCAATCTTGCTTCAATCACTAAAACGTCTGCCACAGGCCTTACTTTCACCCTTCTTCAATTCTGTACCCGAGACCCTGCGCCATATCCATCTCATAGGCATTTGCGGAACCGGAATGGCATCCTTAGCAGGTATGCTAAAGGACCACGGCTATCTGATAACAGGTTCGGATCAAAATATTTACCCGCCCATGAGCCTCTTTCTTGAATCCTTAGACATCCCTGTTTTCAGCGGCTACAAGCCAGAGCATCTTCATCCCGGTCCAGACCTGGTAATTGTGGGAAACGTGGTCGTAAAAGAGAATCCGGAGGCAGTTGAGCTTTCACGTCTGAAACTTCCCTATCTTTCCTTTCCTCAGGCCCTCAGACAATTCGCATTAAAGGGTAAACGATCCATCGTGATCAGCGGCACACACGGAAAGACAACAACCTCCGCATTAATAGCGTGGTTTTTAGAAAAGGCCGGCATGGACCCCGGGTTCATGATAGGGGGGATTCCCCTCAACTTTGAGAGGAATTTTAAGTTGGGCAAGGGCCCCTATTTTGTCATTGAAGGGGATGAATACGATACGGCCTTTTTCGATAAGGGGCCTAAATTCTTACATTATAATCCGTGGGTCACGATTCTCACCAGCATAGAATTTGATCACGCGGATATCTACCGCGATCTTGACCATGTCATAGAAAGCTTTTCTAAACTGATCGACATTATTCCTTCAAAGGGGCTTCTCATCGCAAATGGGGATGATGAAACTGTTAGGCGCGAAATCAAAAGGGCAAGATGCAAAACAGAGACCTACGGTTTTTCCGAAAATAACCTCTGGCGGGCGGTAGATGTGGCGATTGAAGAGGATTTCACGAGAATAAGAATACTCAAGGGGGGGGAAGAGGAAACCGCCCTTGCGACTTCAGTTTATGGGAGGCACAATATTTCCAATCTCCTGGCGGCTTTGGCCCTGGGTCGCTTCCTGAAAATACCCTGGTCGATCCTGAGAGAAGCAGCCAAGACATTCAGCGGTGTCAAGCGGCGGCAGGAGATTATCGGAGAGAGGGGGGGAATCCTCGTGCTCGATGATTTTGCCCATCATCCTACAGCGGTCAGAGAGACAACAAAAGCGGTCAGAGAGAAGTACAGGTTACGGCGCCTGATTACAGTGTTCGAACCCAGATCAAATTCAAGCAGGCGAAACATCTTTCAAGACCGATATGCCCTTTCTTTTGATGCCGGAGACCTGGTTATGATCCCGGAACCTCCCTTAATGGAGAAAATCCCTGTTAAAGAACGCTTTTCATCCCGACAACTGGTATCTGATCTAAGCAAGAGGGGACTTGCGGCCTCTTATTTTAAAAACACAGAGCTGTTGTTGGAGGCGTTGGTAAGAGAAGCCCGGCCCGGGGACGTCATCCTGATCATGTCCAATGGCGGTTTTGATAACCTGCATAAAAGGCTATTAGAAAATATAGTAGGCCCTTGACGATGGTCTGATCAGGGAATATAGTTAGTTTCCATTCATAAATGGCCTTTTTCCGCAATCTCTGCGTCAATCTGCGGAATCACTTGTGCGACGTACTGACGTACGTCTCCGCGTAATTCCTTGATTTCCTTGACCTTGCGAAAAAATTCTCATTTCTGGATTGGAAACTGACCGTGTCGTAAAATCATTAATGGATGGACTATAGTTGTTTCGTGAGTTTAAACTTAGACCCGGAAAGGTGGTGGATGAACGTTATCAGGGTTTCTAAGAGATAATCTTAATGGACTTATAGTTAAAGGAGATTTTTCAAATGAAAAGATTTTTTGTTGTGTCGCTTGCCATGATTTTTGTTTTTGGCGCAGTCGGCCTTGCCTTTGCAGGGAATAACCCTTTGAGGGCAAATGAAAAGAATTTTAATAATGAAATTGCCAGTTTAATCCCTAAGGATCGCATTGTTAACGCTCAGCAGTTCCATAAGGTGTGGGAAGATGTGCTGGCCGGAAAAAGCAACGCCTATTTGATTGATGTGAGAACTGATACGGAGTTTGCAGCCTTCCATATCGAGGGTACAAGCCATGTCCAGGCTGGGCACTGGTATACGATTCCCAAGAAGATCAAAGATCCGAATGCTGAAATTTATATCTGGTGCCGTAACAAGCATAGAGCGAAATATATAGCCGGCTTTTTGTATAAGATCGGTTACAAGAATGTCTGGCTATATGATGGAGGGGTAGTCGGTTGGGCCAAGGCCGGATATCCTTTTGTCAACGCCGTCACTGGCGATTTCAAAATCTACAAGTACAGGAAAAACCCGTCCAAAGCAGAAAAATCCTATAAATGGCGGTTCTGGAATTCCTTTAAATAAAATCTGAGAATATGAAACCCCCGGGACCTTTTTGGTTGGCCATCGGGGGTTATCGTTTTCGCAAAGCAAGACCAGTCCAGACCTGGCTATATCAAGATTTGATCTTATCCAGTTTATAACCTTTTATTTTTTTGTGAAGGTTACTTCTTTCGATACCAATGGCCTCGGATGTCTGTGAGATGTTCCCGTTGAATTCCCTCAACTTGGCCTCAATAAACGCCTTTTCGAATTCGCCTTTTGCCTCTTTCAGCGAACCTGACACGAAATGAGATTCAAGGTCCGTCCTGATGTCGGAACTGCGATTGAAAGGCGCCGGAATATCCTCGTTTCGGATTACCCTGCCAGGCACCATAATCATAAGCCTTTCAATCAGGTTTTTCAACTCCCTCACGTTTCCTGGCCAGTCATATTTTTGCAGAGTCGCAATGGCATCTTCAGACACCTCTTTTGCCTCTATGTTTGTACTAAGTGAAAATTCCGGCACAAACTCATTGACCAGTCTGGGGATATCTTCAATACGATCTTTGAGAGGCGGAACCCTCATGGGTATCACATTCAGACGGAAATAGAGATCTTCTCTGAATCTCCCTTTCTCTATTTCTGCCTCCAGGTCCTTGTTTGTTGCTGCAATCACCCTGACATCCACCTTAATGGTCTTTGTTCCCCCCACTCTCTCAAATTTCTGCTCCTGCAGGATTCTGAGGGTTTTTGATTGAGCCTTCAAGCTCATATCCCCAATTTCATCCAAAAAGATGGTCCCCTCATGAGCGGAATCAAATTTCCCCTTTCTCATGGTGGCCGCCCCTGTAAATGCACCTTTTTCATGCCCAAAGAGTTCACTCTCTATAAGATCCTCTGGTATGGCGGCACAGTTCACCTCAACCATAGGCTTATGACTGCGCCGGCTCAACAAATGGATGGTGTGGGCAACAAGCTCTTTGCCGGTCCCGTTTTCCCCTGAAACAAGAATCCATGCATTGGTAGGAGCCACAATTTTGATCTGCTCCTTTAAGTCGATAATTGCCTTAGAGTTTCCGATGATATTATACCTGTTCTTATCCTTTTCCTTGAGAAGACTTATTTCTTCCTCTAACCTGTAATATTCAAGGGCGTTATTGATGGATAGGAGAAGCTTTTCTAATGAAAGAGGCTTTTCCACAAAATCATATGCCCCTATCTTGGTAGCCTTAACCGCGGTCTCTATATTGCCATGCCCCGACATCATGATCACCTGAAGATTAGGATACCCCTTTTTGATCTCTTCAAGGGTTTCAATACCGTCAAGGCCCTCCATCCAGATATCCAGGAGGACCAGATCAGGGGTCGATTCCTTGATCATCTCTAATGCATCAACCCCGCTTTCTGCACTGAGAACCTCGAACCCTTCGTCTGAAAGAATACCCTCCAGGGACCGAAGGATATTTTTTTCATCATCAACGACTAAAATTGTCCTCGCCATTTACCTGCCTCTATTTGAAACTTGAAATTGGAAACTTGAAACTTGATGAATCCGGAAAAAGTCACCCACCTGTTTTGTCATTCCCGCGAACGCGGGAATCCAGGGAAATCAATCACTTCTGGCAAGCAATCTGTTTCTGCCGGGCAAACTCACAATACATAACATTCCTGGTCGGCACAGTGGCCAGCGATACGAATCTTCTATCGTCACACAAATATCTCGGCCCACATAATGGAGAATAATGGGAAACTATCCCCAAGTTTCGAATTTCAAGTTTCAAGTTTCATCATCTCTAATGCTATCCTGGCTGTCCTCTCTGATGCGCCTCCTTCACCAAGGCGCTTTTTTATCCCATGCAGCTTTGATATCATGTTTTTCCTGACATGTTCATTTTCGATCAGCGTCAGGGCCTCATCTGCAAGCCTTTCAGGCGTGACTTCATTCTGAATCAATTCAGGGACCACCCTTTCTCCGGCAACAAGGTTTGCTAATCCTATAAAGGACGTCTTAATCAACATCTTACCAACCCGGTAGGAAAGAGGAGTCACTTTGTATACCACAACCATGGGAACCGCCATGATAGCCGTATCCAATGTGGCAGTACCGGACGTTACCAGAGCGATATGGCAATTGTCCAAGACGTCATATATGTTTTCCTTATGAACTTCAATGTTCAACGAGGATTTTCTGATAAAGGAATCAACAAATTCAGGTTCAATGGTCTTGGCTAATGGCAACAGGCATCGGATATCCGGATACTTGGCCTTAAGGATTTCGGCCGATCTGAGCATTATAGGGAGCATATTCCTGATCTCCTCCCTGCGGCTCCCTGGCAACAGCCCGACCACAAGATTTTGGATTTTGGTCCCGCCCTGCGGGATTGGATTTTGGATTTTGGACTTCGGACTTCGGGCCTCGGATTCAAATGCATCCAAAAGGGGGTGCCCTACATAATCGACGGTTACGCCCCTTTTCCTGTAAAACGCTTCCTCAAATGGCAGGATGACCGCCATTCGGTCAACACGTCTTGCAATTTTTTTTACACGTCCTTTTCTCCACGCCCACACCTGCGGACTTATGTAATATAAAACAGGGATTTGGAGTCGTTTGGCGATCCGGGCCATATAGAGATTGAAGTCAGGGTAGTCTATGAGAATCAGAAGATCAGGGTGGTGGGTTTTCAGTGTAGCTTTCAGTTTAGTGGCCGCCCTGAAAATCGTGTGAAACCTTTGCAGGACTTCGGTCAAACCAACTACTGCCATATCAGAGGATGAGACAAGGATTTTGACCCCTGCCCGTTTCATATTATTCCCTCCGATGCCGCAAAAGGTAACCCCGGGGCAGGAGGCTTTCATGGCTTTCACAAGATTTGAGCCATGCAAATCGGCAGAAGCCTCCCCTGCAACCATAAGCACCAGCTTGTGATCCCTGATATTATAAGGCGGGTCTAAAATTCTTGCAGCCTCTCTCAATCTGGCCAATAATGTTGAGGGCAACTTTTAAGGCATTTCGCCCATCTTCACCGGTCACTACCGGATCTGATCCATTTGCTACAGCGCTGATAAACGAAGATATCTCATCGTTTAGAGGGTCAGTCTCAGAATATTCTTCTTTACTTGTACTCACCTGAGGGAAATCATCCGGATCTTTTTTCTCGGAGTCAAGACTGATTACAGTAAGCTGCCTTTTTCCGCAATCGGCAGATATATATGCGTCCGGCTGAAATACACGGATTTTCCTCAACATCTTCCCTGACACCCGGCTTGCTGTCAAATTGGCAGCGGTCCCGTTTTCAAAAATAAGTCTGACGTTAGCGATGTCTGTTTTGTCGGTAATTACAGGCATACCCACTGCATGGATCTCTTTTACCTCTGAAGGGACAATATGTAGAATAATGTCCAGATCGTGGATCATCAGATCGAGCACTACGTCAACATCCAGCCCTCTTTTCGTGAAAAGGTTCATGCGATGAGACTCAATAAATACAGGGTTGTTCAACATGCGCTCCATCTTGACAATAGCAGGATTGAAGCGTTCAATTAGGCCCACCTGCAGTACCAGATCCTGTTGTCGGGCCATGCTTATCAGGGTATCAGCCTCTCTCAGGTCATAAGTAATAGGCTTCTCGATTAGCATGTGTATCCCTCTCTGCAAGATATCCTTCGCCACCTCAAAATGCATCTCAGTGGTCACGGCCAGACTCACCGCGTCCACCCTGTCCAGGATATCCCGGTGATCCCCATAGGCTTTTGTGTCGTAGCGCTGTGCTATCTCATTGACGCGGTCACCGTCCACATCCGCCACACCTACGAGTTCGACCCCAGGGAGACCTTTGTATTTTTGCACATGGTACTCCCCAAGATGCCCTACCCCAATCACTGCTACTTTAAGTTTGTCCTGTTTCATTTAGTTTATCCTGTTTCAGGAACGTATATGCCCCAGCTAAGGCATAGTAATAGCAATTATGGAAATATTCTCCCTGTCAGCTTCCACGATCATCTCTTCTTTATCAAACAGCAGCGTATAACCTGCCTCAACAGCCAGGACCGCGCCTTTCACCTTGGACATCACCTTAATAGTTTCAAGACCCACACAAGGCACGTCAAACCTGAGGTCCTGATTTGGTTTACTGACCTTCACCACAACGGCCTTTTCCTTAGCTAACTTCCCACCCCTTAGTATAGTAGCATCGGTGCCATCAATCGCTTCAATGGCCAGGACTGTCTTTTTCCTTACGACCACGCACTGTCCGATATCTAAGCGGCCTAACTCCTTGGCTATCTTCCATCCGAAATGGGCATCTTCCTTTTCGGCCTTATTAGGCCTCCTTGCCGTAAGACATCCCTCTGGCGCTATCAGATCAGGCAAAAACCGGATGGAACTTATAATCTCTATACCTTCCCTGGCCAATTCCTTTGCCACGGCTCTCAAGATATCATCATCATGAAAAATGGCAAGTTTTGATATGATTGCAAGACCTTTAAGATCAGGCCTTATGTTTTCGAACATCCGCTTCTTGGTTATGGTCCCTGCCATCAAGGCATTTCTGACACCATTTTTCTTAAAAGTCCTAATCAATTGCCCAAACTGACCTAACTTTATCCAGACAATCTCATCGACCTTTTCTGACAATGATGGCTCGGTCTCATCGTGGTGTGCCACAGCCACAATTCGCACACCCTCTTTTCTCGCAGCGTCTGCTATTAGCAGGGGAAACTGCCCGCCCCCGGCAATCATGCCAACTGTTTCGCCATCAATCACCTGAGTATGCCTCTTTTTGACTCACCAAGAAAATCCAGAAGCATTTCCAACTCGGGTATGAGATCAAGTTCTCGCCTGACCTGAGCTATTCCATCGCTCAGGTTCCTGTTTTTCCGCCATAGGATGCTGTATGCCTTTTTCAATATGTCGATAGTCTCTTGGGAAAAGCCTCTCCGAATCATCCCCTTTTGATTAATGCCATATAGCTTGGCCCTTGGGCCTGCCGTGATCATAAAGGGGGGCACATCCCTGTCAATCCCTGCTTTGGCCCCAAGATAGGCATGGGCGCCTATCCGGACAAACTGCTGAACAGCCAAAAAAGCCCCTAAAATGGCATATTCTCCAATCTGAGTGTGGCCACCCAGGGTAGCCCCGTTGGTCAGGACTACGCCATCCGCAAGACGGCAATCATGGGCAACATGTGCATAGGCCATGAGGTAATTATCATTCCCCATAACCGTCTCCCACTCATCTTTTGTTGTGGCCCGGTTTATGGTCACATATTCCCTGACAACATTGTTATCACCCATTATCAGACGGGTATCCTCGTTACTATAACCTGTGTCCTGGGGTGGCGTACCAATGCAGGAAAACGGAAATATTCTGTTCTTCTCTCCCATACGGGTATGGCCCTCAATAATCACATGAGACCCTATCACGGTATCGCGCCCGATAATTACATCTCCCCCCACAGTACTAAAAGGGCCTATTTTAACCCCTGTAGCGAGTTCAGCACCCGAACTTACCACTGCCGATGGATGGATATCTGGATTATTAATCATTCAATCCTTTCACCTTATGACAGCTACAAGATTAGCTTCAGCAACCAGGTCACCGTCCACAAAGGCCTTCCCGGCCATTTTCCATATCCTGCCCCCTGTTCTTAAAGCTTCATCTTCGAATCTGATCTGGTCACCCGGGACGACAGGCTTTCTGAATTTGACCTTATCCATAGAAACAAAAAAAATCTCACCCATCTCTTCCCTCTCCATTACATCAGGGAGCGATAAGCGGGCAAGCACCCCCCCTACCTGCGCCATCGCCTCAATGATAAGCACCCCCGGCATTATCGGGTTGCCCGGGAAATGGCCTTGAAAAAACGGTTCATTTGCGGTGACGTTTTTTATACCGACCACCCTTTTGCCCAACTCCATTTCAACAATCTTGTCAACTAACAAGAAAGGGTAGCGGTGGGGAATAATCCTTATAATATCTTCATATTTCAAGGGAAGATCCATGGTCAAACCTCATCCTTCTCTGATTGTTTCTCCAATTCCTCTATCTTTTTTTCAAGATCCCTGAGGCGTTGGTTGAATTCGGGAAGACGTTTTGTCAAACTGGAAGTCTTGAGGTGGAGACGATGGGAAATGGCCGGAGACCCTGAAACAACCTCTCCGGGCGGGATCGATTTCACAATACCGGATTGCGCAGCAATCATGGCCCTGTCCCCAATCTCAATATGATCAATGATACCGACCTGCCCCCCGATGATGACCTCACGTCCGATATGACAGCTTCCGGAGATTCCTGCCTGAGCAACTATGACTGAATCCTCTCCGATGACCACATTATGGGCAATTTGCACCAGGTTGTCGGTTTTTACCCCCCTTTTTATCCATGTCTTTCCCAATGCAGCACGATCTACACAGTTGTTGACGCCGATCTCCACATTATCGTCGATCTGAACTATACCAGTCTGGGGGATCTTTATTGAAGACGTACCATCCCTGACAAAACCAAACCCATCATCCCCTATGACAGTGCCGGAATGGATTATTACTTCGTTTCCGATCAGGCAATCTCGCAGGATGGTTACGTTTGGATATATCAGGCTTCTTTTTCCGATCTTTACTCTTTCACCTATGAACACCCCGGGGAAGATTGTCGTCTCGTCCCCGATCTCCGCGCCTTCACCCACATACACCAACGGGTAAATCGACACGTCTTTGCCGATCAGGCTGTTTTCATGGATAACGGCTTCCCTGCTTACCCGCGGATGTCTCGACAACGGAGGGGCAAAAATGGCCGCTACCTTCGCATATGATAATTCGGGACTGGACACCAGCACCTTGACCCCTTTAAAGGATGGGTCATCCCGGGAAATCAATATGGCACCTGCCCTGGTTTTCTTGATAGCTGCAGCATATCGCCGATTAGCAAGAAAAGAGATCTCTGAGGGTTCTGCATCATCCAAAGAATTGATGCCCGTAATTACAAAGCTCTTATCTCCAAGGACCTCTCCCCCCACAATTTCCGCAATTTTCTCAAGTGTTATTTCCAAAGCCCGCTTTCCTCTATTTGCCCAGCTTGTCGTATGCCTCGGTGACCTGATTCGTGATATCTATGGTGTCATCATAATAGATAAGCCCCACAGTACCATCCTCCAGGATGATGGTGAATTTTTCTTTTTGGGACATTTTTTCCACAATTTTTTCTATCTCTTTCCCGACTCTTCTTGTTGCCTCAAACTCAGCGTCTTTCATCTCCTGAGTAACTTCTCCATACATGTACTTATAATGCCGGGTCCTTTTCCCCAATTCCATCTCCTTGTCTTCTTTGGCATCAAGGCTCAACATCATACTCTGCTTTCTCAACTCTTCTTCGATTTTTGCTATCTGGGCCCTCTCCCCATCCAGCTTCTTCTGAAAAGCATTAAATTTTTTCTTCAACACCTCCCTGATTTTCTGAAACCTGACAGAATTCTGTTGAAGCTTCTGCATGTTAAGTACTCCGATTTTGATGTCTTGCGCCCAAACAATCCGGCTTTGCAAAGAAAAAAACAACGAAAAACAGAAAAATAATAGAATAATCCTTTTCATTTCTACCCCCTCACGATTGATGATTGTCGATTGATGCCCCGATGAAATAAAAAAGAAAAAGCACTTCACGGGGTAAATTTGTTCATTGAAAAACGCATAACCCGCAACTTGTAACTTGCAACTCGCAACCCGTAATCCTGGCCCGTCGAAGCGGAGCGAAGATCCCGCTTGCTGCGAAGCAGCAGCGGGGCAACTCGTAACGCGTAACTTGCAACTCGCAACTCGTAACCCGGACGGCTAAATTCCACCACCTACGCTAAACTCCCATTTCCCGGGTGATTCATCTCCCTGCCTGTCCAGTTTAAAACCGTACTCCAGACGAAGTGGTCCGATCGGCGAATACCATCTGACACCGGCTCCGGCAGACTTCTTGAGACTGCTAGGGTTCCAGAACGCTGAATCGTCAAAGGCATTACCGGCATCAAAAAACACAAGACCGACCACTCCCTGTTCCTTGAGCAGCGGAAAACGATATTCCGCATTAAAATTCAACATCTTGGTGCCACCTATCAGGTATCCGTTCGCATCACGTGGAGAGATAGTCTGATAATCATAACCACGCACCGTGTTGATACCACCGAGAAAGAATTTCTGGAAGACAGAGAGTTTCCCGTTGTCTTTGATATAGCCGACTCGTCCCTGCACCAGAAATACAGTCTCCCAGAACAGGGGGAAAAACCAGGTCGTTCGGCCTCGGTATTTGTTGAATTTTTCATCCCCGCCTAAACCGGCATATTGAAATGACAGTTCGTTAATGGACCCTTTTGAGGTATTCCAGAGTTTGTCTCTGCTGTCCCGTTTGATTGAAAGCGTCGCGCTGCTGGTCACATTTCGGCCTTTCATATCGAACATAGGTCCTTGGGTCGCCGTAACATCATAAATTCGTGAATTGTCAAAATCATATCTTGCAAATGCTCTGGTGTATTCATCAATGATATCAAGTGGATATCCGAAGTTAAAAGCTGCTCCCAATGCGTCTCTCGAGTAGTCGCTGTACTGCTGATCCCAGGTATAGAGATCAGCACCGAAAGAGATACGCGTATCAAATAGCCAGGGCTCAAAAAACTTTATATCAAATTCCGTGTTTTTCCCACCAATCCTGGCATTGGCCTGGAGCGTTTGTCCGTACCCTAAGAAATTTTGATCCGCTATCTGAAACGTAACAAAGGCCGAATAGGCAGAGCTGTACCCTGCGCCTACGCTGAAGGTACGGGTCCCTTTCTCTTTTACTTTGACATTCAACCTCATAAGGTCATCGCTGCTTCCCTTTTTGGTCTCTAACTGCACGTCCTCAAAATAGCCAAGCCGGTTAAGGTTTGCGCTGCTCTTTTTCAAATTTATGCCACTAAAATATTCCCCTTCTATGACCTTCAATTGACGTCTAATGACCTTATCTCTTGTCACCGTGTTCCCTGAAATAGTAATCCTTTCAAAACGAACCTTTGGCCCTTTAGTGATATCATAGGTGATATCGGCAAGATATTTCTCATCATCCTCGTTGATTATCGGCTTGACCTCTGCATAGGCGTAGCCGTGATCGGCATATACATCTCTCAATGCCAGGATATCCCTCCGCACCATCTCTCGATTAAAAATCTTTTCCTTATTGATACGGACTTTCTTGAGGAGTTCCTCTGCAGGCTCTATCAGAGTCCCCTCGACCGCAACCTTGCCGACCTCATATTGAGGCCCCTCCACAATATCAAAGGTGACGACAAGGCCTTTCAGCTTATCATCGTAGATGACCTTCGGCTCACCTACTTTCGCCTTTATAAAACCCTGGTTGTGATAAAATGCGGTTATCTTGTGAGTATCAAATTCAAGCTTCTTTCTATCTAAAATTCCGGCCTTAGTAATCCACGAAAGAAACCACCACTCACTGGTTTCCATAATGCCCTTGAGCTTATCAGCATCAAAATGTTTATTCCCTACAAATTGAATTTTTTCGATGTATACCTTATCGTGCTCATCGATTGTGTATTTCAGCATTACCTCGTTATTTGGAAGCGGCTCGGTCTTTTCTTCTATTGTAGCGTTGTAGTAGCCTTTTCCCCGGTAAAGCTCCTTGAGCCGATTAATGCTCTGTCTGATTTGGTTGTTATCTAAGATAGAATAAAGGTTTATCCCCAAATCCTTTTGCAAGTCATCATCATCAATCTCATCATTTCCAATAAATACGATCTTGCCAACAGAAGGTTTCTCGCTCACGTGAAAGGTAACAACTTTTCCCGAAGGGCCATCTTCGGTCTCGGTTTTGACATCCTTAAAAAAACCCATTTTGTAAATATCGCGGAGATCCTTATCAAGTTTATTATAATCAAGTCTATCCCCTGCTTTGGTGCCTACCACAGCCAGAATAGCCTCTCTTTCGATACGTCGATTCCCTGCCACATGCACCGAATCGATCTGTGGCACACCCATGACCCGATCATAGACATTAACAGTGAGTCGCTTCACAGTATTCGTGAGTTGGTCAATATCTTCCGAGACTAAAAAAATGAAAAAAGGCATCCTCTTTTGGGAGATATCGGTCACTTTAAGGTCTATACTGGCCTTATCCCCGATCTGAGTAAGACTGCCCATAACTATCCAATCGGCGTTGAGTTTTTTTCCCAGGGAGATTACTTCTTTTGCATCAATGGGCGAGGCAAAGGCGATGGGCTGTTTGTTAATCCTTTCAGGGCCGACCATCTTGAAGCCTTTCTTTTCCAATTGAGAGGAGAGCATTTTCTGCAGACCTAACTGGAGATGATCAAGCGTCTTCTGAGCATTAATTTTAAAGGGTAAGATGGCCATCGTCTCCTTCTGTTGAGCCGCAACCATTTCCGGAACAAAGAAGGCGAACAAAATCAGGAACAGTATTGCCCCGAATAAGATCCTACCTGTCCTGAAGCGCATAGCGCACAGCGCGTGGCGTTTCGCGCTTTCCGCTTTCCGCTCTGCGCTCTGCGCACAGAGGGTAGCGTTTCCAATTTTGCGTCTTCCGCTCTGCGTTCTGCGTATTATTTTACAGTATCCGCCCATCTATAAGCTCCATTTTTTTAGACATCTTTTCCGCCAATCTCTGGTTGTGGGTGGCAATTATCATGGCAACTCCTTCATCCCTGTTTAGTTGAAGAAGGAGGTCCCCAATTTCCTGGCCGGTTAACCAGTCCAGGTTTCCTGTGGGTTCATCTCCCAATATCAATTTTGGACTCATTATTAGAGCCCTTGCTATTGCCACACGCTGCTGCTCCCCTCCGGAGAGCTCACCCGCACGGTGGGTCATGCGTCTCTCAAGCCCCACCTTAAAAAGAACCTCTCTTGCCATCCCTGCCGCCTTCTTCTTTGAATGCCTCGCAATCAAGGCGGGCATCATGGTGTTTTCCAATGCATTCAACTCGGGCAGGAGGTGATGGAACTGGAATACAAAACCGATTTCCCTGTTTCTCAGTCGGGCAAGTCTCCCTTCATCCATTTGATACATATCTAATTCGCGGAATTTAACAAGCCCTTTAGAGGGGGGATCAAGGCTCCCCATGATATTGAGCAGTGTCGATTTTCCAACCCCGGACGCCCCCATAACTGCAAGGCTGTCGCCGGAATTAATCACAAGGCTAATTCCCTTCAAGACTTCAATAACATCCCCATGATGAAGAAAGGACTTAAATACATTCTCAAGACTCAACATGGGAGCCTCGGAATCCACCCTGGTTCTTTCGTTATTCATACCTGAAAGACTCCACCGGATTCAATCTCGAGGCATACCAGGATGGATAAAGGGTAGCCAAAAACGATATTACTACTGCTGCTCCGGCAACAAATGACACATCCGCAACCTCTATCTTAACCGGCAGAGTAGATATATAATAAACATCTGCGGGAAGATTGATGAATTTGTACTTCGCAAGCAGCTGACACAGCCCCAGACCGGAGACAAGACCGGCGATTGTGCCGACAACCCCTACAAGGAGCCCCTGAAACATAAAAATAGTCATAATGCTCCTGGCAGACGCCCCCATTGCCCTCAGGATTGCGACATCCCTCGTCTTTTCCATAACCACCATAACTAACGTGCTGATAATATTCAGGGCCCCAACAAGGACTATCATGGTCAAAATCACAAACATGGTTAATTTTTCGAGCTTGAGCGCAGAGAAGAGGCTCCTGTTCATGACCTTCCAGTCTTTGGTCCAGTATGGATAACCAAGGGCCTTCTGGACTTTTCTCGATATCGTGTCTGATTTATAGACGTCTTTCACCCTGACCTCGAGGCCTGTTACCTTGTCTCCTAACGCTAAGAAGTCCTGAGCCTCTTTTAACGAGATATAGACCATGGAGGCATCATATTCATACATACCTGAATCAAAAAGGGCTGCGACCTTAAACTTTCGTGTGTTAGGGGTCCTCCCCAAGGGGGTCAGTTTTCCTTCCGGAGAAATCACAGTTATCACATTTCCAGGGTGTGCCCCTATCTGTTTGGCAAGCTCACCTCCGATGATAATGGGCGGTATCCCGTCGATCTTCTTTCCGAGGGAAGTGATGGATCCATCCTTGATCATACTTTTAAAGGTTACAACCGCGCCCGCGCTTTCAGGATCAACTCCCCTCAGGATAGCGCCGGATACCTGCCCTGAGTTGTTGATCATAACCTGCGTGTAGATAAAGGGAGTTGAGGCAATTACTCCCTCCACTTTGTCAACTTTTTCCGCGGCTTTGTGGTAATCGCTGAAAGGCCCGGTGAGACTCAGGACTAAGATATGGGAGTTTACCCCCAGGATTTTGGACATCAAGTCCGCCCTGAAACCGTTCATCACCGAAAGGACAACAACGAGGGCCATCACCCCCACCATTACACCCAGGATTGAGATTACCGTAATTACAGATATAAAGCGCTGTTTTCGCTTGGCCTTGAGGTATTTCATACCGAGAAACAGTTCGAACATATTGTCCTTAATTGAGGAATTGCGAATTCTATACCTTCGCTCTCATCTGGGGAAACAGTATAACGTCCCTTATGGATGGTGCATCGGTCAGGAGCATAACAACCCTGTCAATCCCAATCCCTTCTCCTGCCGTTGGCGGCATCCCGTACTCTAAGGCGGTTACATAGTCTTTATCCATAAACTGGGCCTCTTTATCCCCTGCGTCCCTCAACGCCACCTGATTCTGGAATCTCTCTCTCTGGTCTGCGGGGTCATTTAATTCGTTAAATGCGTTCGCTATCTCCCGTCCGCCGATAAAGAGTTCAAAGCGGTCAACGATGTCGGGATTTTGTTCATTGCGTCTTGAAAGTGGAGAGACTTCCGTTGGATAGCCGGTAATAAAGGTTGGATTGATCAGCAGGGGTTCCACAAGGTGGTCAAAGAGTTTTGTAAGAATCTGGCCATGACTCTCCTTGGTAGAGAGACCAATTTCACATTCAGAGGCAAATGCACCAGCCTTCTCCTTAGTCTGGAAGATTTCATCCTTAACACCCCCCAAATCCCTCAAGGCATCAAAAAGAGAAATTTTTGCCCAGGGCGGGGAAAAATCAATGGTCTGGCCCTGATATTCAATTACGTTCCGGTCAAACATCTTATGGAGAAGATGGTTAAAGAGTTCTTCCGTCAGGGCCATCAGATCTTCATAGGTAGCATAGGCCATATAGAATTCCAGCATGGTAAACTCCGGGTTATGTTTTATGGAGATCCCTTCATTCCTGAAATTCCGGTTGATTTCAAAAACCCTCTCCAACCCGCCAACAACGAGCCTCTTGAGATAAAGCTCGGGGGCTACTCTCAGATAGAGGTCCATACCGAGGGTATTGTGGTAGGTCTTGAAAGGCCTCGCTGTTGCTCCCCCCGGGATCGGTTGCATCATCGGGGTCTCTACCTCGAGGAAGTCCTTCTCCACAAAAAATTCTCTTATGGCCTGGATGATGCGGCTTCTAAGTACAAACACTTCTCTTACAGGATCGTTCATTATCAGATCAAGGTACCGCTGCCGGTACCTGGTCTCCACATCAGTCAAGCCATGCCATTTCTCCGGCAACGACCTCATCGACTTTGACAAGAGTGAGAGGTCTTCTGCCAAGAGGGTCAGTTCACCTGTCCTGGTCTTAAAAAGCCGGCCCATGATCCCAATAAAATCCCCAATGTCCATCAGCTTGAACATGCTGAAATTCTCAGGGGGAACCCTGTCTTTTCTAATATAGGCTTGAATGCGACCCGTCCTGTCCTTAATGTGTATGAATGAAGCCTTTCCGAAATCCCGTCGCGCTATGATCCTGCCCGCCATGGCAAAGGAATCGGTTTCCTGCTCAAGGGTACCCTCATCCATCTGATCAAAACGATCTATTGCCTCTGTAGATGTGATATCGACCTGATAGCCTGCGGGGTAGAGATTAGCACCTTCTTCCTGGAGTTTTCCCGCCTTATTCTTTCTCTCTTCTATAATTGAGCTTGTTTTGCCCTCAGCCATAATAGACCTGTTCAATATAAGGTTTCACCTTAAATGGTTCTCTCTCAGTAAATTAAGCTCATTTTTTTAACCCAATTTATTCTCATAGTCAAGACGAAAGCTCGTAGAACAGCAATCTAAAATCTGAGATGAACATTTTTCTAACCGTTGACACACCCGCCCTGCCCACATATACTCTTGGCATCCTTCATTTACCTGTTCACTCTTTTTTTAAAAAGGCGCCTGTTTTTTGTCAAATTCAGGATGCCGAAAATGGAAATTTGAAATTTGAAATTAGGAAAGGAATGCCCCAATTTTTTAAGATCCAGAAAACGTCGGTTTGTATCATTCCCGGATCATATCCATTACAAAAAACTTCCGAGGGATTTGATAGGTTAGGGGCGTTTTTCAAAACCATCAAATTTCGAATTTCAAATAACTTTGGTTAGACTTTGAGCCCCGCCTGGCGGGATTGATATGATGTAATTTTCTTCCAACTCAACTACTAAACCACTCAACTATTTGACAACCCCTGTCAGGACTCCAGAACTTATGAGTATAGAGGCTACTTGAAATATATGAAACCTGAAGAACGTAAACAGTTGGACCGCATGTTTAACCCGCGAGGGCTGGCGTTGTTTGGAGGAATCAATACACCCATTTCATTTGGTCAGCTGATCCTGTTAAGCCAGATCCGCTACGGTTTTAAGGGCCGGCTTTATCCGATCTCACCAGCAGGCGGAGAGGTTGCCGGGTTGAGGATCTATAAGAGCCTGGCCGAGGTGGAAGGGCCGGTAGATTTAGCCTCGGTCTCGGTTCCCGCCAGGGCCGTGCCGGGGATTTTGACTGACTGCTTGAATAATGGCGTGGCAGGAGTGCAGATACATTCTTCCGGTTTTGCCGAAACGGCTGAGGAAGAGGGAGTAGCCCTTGAGGCCGAAATCGTCAGGATCGCGGCAAAGGGTGTCAAGGTGGTGGGTCCTAACTGCTTCGGAATTCATGCTCCACGTGGCGGGATAACCCTACTCCCCGGCTTTGATTTTTCCCGTGAGCCGGGTCCGGTGGCTATGATTTCCCAGAGCGGTGGGGTTGCCACTGATTTCGGATATGAAGCCCCTTGTTTAGGTATTGGTCTGAGCAAAGTCATATCTTTTGGCAACGGATGCGATCTGGACGCTA
>JACNJD010000175.1 GCA_014382715.1 Candidatus Desulfacyla euxinica
TAAAAATCGGCTTGAGCCGCAATGGAGGAGTTTTGCCTAAAAAAGTCAATTTTTTATGTTGATTTTTTCCTGGTGCTCTTTGAACGGTTACCCCTCCTGCAAAAGATCGTCAAACCTCTGGTTGAGCATGTCCTCCAAGCAGGGTTTTCACCTTATGTTTTTCGATTAATTTGATCGGGGACAGACCGTCGGCCTCTCGAATCTCATTTATCCCCCGCAGATAAATGGAACAGCCCTTCCCCATGATATTCTTCACACTCTGTCTCATGGTTGACGGGATATCTTCCTTTCTCCTTCTCGCCATCATAAACCCATAGATATCCACATCCTGGGGACATACCTCTATGCATTTCCAACAGTTGACACAGTTCCATGCACCCGTGTCGGCCGTTTTGTTCAGTTCCGAAACAATAGAGGTTTCTCCTCCCCTTAGCACCAGACAGGATTCAACACATTGTCCGCATTCAATACATTCTCCGTAAGCGTTCACAGGTTCAGAGTTCATGGGTTCAGGGTTTGATATTTTTTTTGGATTCATAATCTCCTCCCTTAACCTCTGAACCCTGTCGGAGATCCCGTTGAGCGGGGAACCTTTGAACCCGTGAACGGTTTAGAAAGGCTTTTATCATCAAAACCAAACGAAAACGCGACTAATTGAGAGAGAGCGGTCACGGGGATCTTCAACTCCTTATTTTCTTTGAATATCTTGTTTTGCAAACGGTCCAACAAGAAAAGACAGTTGCCACAGGCAGCTATTACAAGATTTGCCCCATGGGCCTTGCAGGATTCTAATTTTGATCTTCCCTGCCTGATCCCCATCTTTTCATTAAACAGGAGGGCCGTGGCGCCGCAACATTCGTGTTCTTCCGGATAGTCTATGATATCTAACCGCAGGACTTCAAGAATCCTGCGAAAGGCGTTGGGATCTTCAATGCCGGTTATCCCTTTTGGCCTCAAGACCTGACAGGGGTGAGATACCGCTACCCTGGCGTCGATCTTACGCTTGACGAGGCCTGCAACCTGTTCCCGTTTTCCATACAACACTTCAATCAGGTGGTTTACTTTGACACTGCCTCCATAAACAAGATCCAGTTTGCCCAAGGTCGAGTTGATCTCATCCCGGACTTTATGATCCCCTTCGAAGTATGAATTCACCCGCTTGAAATTGTTGGTGCAGTTGCCGCATAGGGTGACGATATCCGTCCCGGCCTTCTCAGCAAGGGCCAGGGTATATGCGGTCAGGTTCACCCAGTTATCGGTCACACCGGGGAGCAAAGACGCCCCGCAGCAGCAAAATTCTCCCAATTCAACAATCTCATATCCCAATTGCTCCAATACTTTCCTTGAGGCCAGTTCATATTCCTGAAATCTGGCAAGGACCATGCAACCCGGATAGATGGCTATCTTCACAATACATCACCTTCAAGATCAGGATGTGATTTCCTAAGAGGCTGTCCGTCTACCACCAGGAGATAACCTTATCATTTTCAAAGATCAGTTCAACCAATTTATCGTAATCCACGTCATTTGCGAACAACTCGAACTGCTGGACATCGTTTCCCTTTGATGAAGCATTCATCAGCGTCTTTATGACGTTATCAGGCTCTGATTTAAGCACATGCAATAATTTCATCTTAACCCCCTTTTAAAATGGCACGATAAGATCATAATCAGTCAATTTTTTTGCCATGTCATCTAAGGGCAGATACTCAAAAAAACCCCATTTCTCAACATTGGCCTCTGTATCAGTATAATGATTCGCCTCTAACTCATCCTTCAGGAACTCCAGGTTTTCCTTATAGCCTTCTACCCTGTCTTCGGGCATTTCGACCTCACCCAGGACAAACGTGTCTGTTTCCACCATCTCAAGACCCAACCCCAGACCGGATCTAAGCCCTTCCCAGTAGTTATTTTGATCTCTTATAACTATTGCCACCTTGTTTGGTTCCATTTTTTCTCCCCCATAACGGTTTTTCAGGAATACAACTTTGAATTCGACTCAGAAATACCTTCTCTGAACAGCCTGACCCATAAGTGCAAAATGTCAGGACACAATCCATCGCCGGAAATCCAAAATATTACAGCACCATATAACGGTCACATTTATCTATCAGCGCAACATGCCTGGATTGAGTGGCCAGGCCCTTCTCACCCATCCCCGCCGGTATTGGCTTGCCCTTAAGCCCAAGCTCTTCCCACCGAACATTGCACAGGGTCATATCCTCGGGGCCGATGTCGGCAAGCTCCTGATATTTCGGGTCCTGACTCATGAGTACCCCTTCATGAGTTAAAAAGATGACAAGCTCCTTGCCGGCTTTTTTCGCTGCCCTCGCCACACCAATTACATGATCAAGATGTTCATTGGTGGGCACCAAAATGCCTAATATTTCTTTATCCGCCATATCGATAAAATCCTCCCTTCTATTTTCTCCCCATAATTGCTCTTACCATGTCTCCGGGCCCTATGCCGGGAGATTGAATGGTTCTTGTCTTATAAAATGATTCAACCTTTCTTAATAACCGGTCTTCTCGCAGTGGTTGACCTGTGAGCCGGTCTTCGAGCCCTTTGAGATCATCGCGTGGTTGAAACAGGAAGTCGCCTGATATGCTCAAATCATCGATAATATCGTCTTTCAGCCGAAGGATTATCCTGATAGTGCCACCCTCTGATTGGCAGGAAGATTCCATAATTTTCACAGAGGTAGTTATCTTGACCCAATTATCCGAAGGACGGCCCTTTTCAAAAAGCCAGTCAGGGCTGGTAAATTTTTCGTCCATCCTGGCCACCGCTTTATGCTCTTCTGACGTCAGTTCATCTCTGTAGAGCTTGGTGCCCAACATATCCTCAAACTCGTTTACGAGAATATTTTTCACATCTTCATGCTCCGGCAGATATCCGAGTTCCCGCCGCAGAGTCGTCAAATAAAGCTCCATGCTTTCAAGAGCTTTTTCCCGAAACTCATGGGACGGAACGCGAAGCACTCGGGCCATCTCACCATAATTGAAATCAAACATGATATTTCCCACAACTACCGATGCATCCCCTATCCTCGCTGCTCCAGTACCGCAAATTTTTTTTTCATTCACCTGGATGTCATTCACCGGAACATAGCTGGCATCCACACCGAGGCGACGATAGGTTTTTACAGCAGGCTGCAGGAACAGTTTATAGAGGTGATCAACCCTTAGAGGGGCCCGCTCTCTCGGAAATATGCACTGAAAAAATAGCTGATCCTTATCTAAGAATACAGCGCCTCCCCCCACCTCCCGTCTGATCATGGGGATACGCCTTTCATCGCAGTCTCTCACATCAATCTCCTCTTCAAGAGATTGATGATACCCGACTGAAACATACGGATCTCTGGATCGCACAATGATTATGGTGCCGGGAGACGCCTTGGTCGTGCAATAGGCGACCGCATGATAGATTGTTTGAGAATGCAGGTAAGAGGTGCAATTTAAGTCGAGCAATCTGACTTTCATACCACCTCGATTTGATCTCTTTGACTCAAACGAAATTCACCACTTTGTTTTCAAGGATCAGGTCAACCAGTTTATCATAACCGATGATCTCCGCTTTATCCTTGAGTCTTCCCTCCATACCACGCCTTTTCACATCTTCGTCCATTGCGTAGATCTTTTTGTCCTGGAAAGCCTCAATATCGAGAAAAACCCCGTCTTTGATCAAAACGACAATAGCTTCCGCATCCATTTGGGCATAGCTAACACCAACGGACCCTATAATCTTGTCTCCTAACAAATACAGCATCTGATCACCTCCTAAAAATCCATATTAAAATCGTTTTCCTGAAACAGCTCAAATGCCTTCTGTCTCGGGATAACCGTAATGTCTGCCGCAAGCTCATCTTCGGAAATACTTCTCTCGTCAAGATCTTCCTTGACGGCATAAAGCTGCGTTTCCATGCCTTTGAAAGATTGAAAATAGGCCAGAGAATCGGTCCTATCTACGTCTTTCAAACAGTAAAACACACCATCCGACTGGAACAGGATAGTCGGGATATTTTCATCAATACCCGCGCTTGCCCCCACACCGGCCCGCAGACCCTCAGTATAAAATGTAGTCCCAAACGGGGCCTTGCATATATTTATCAAAACTTTTTTTTCTCCCATAGGAATTCCTCCTTTACCTAATTCTTAGTTTCTCAGAACCGGGGTTAAAGTGTCACGAGTGCATCAGATTCACTGATCATGTCCGCAAAATCGGGCAGACCGCCAGCGGGAACCCCTTCGATAAATTCTTTACCACCCTCTAAGCCTCTGGCATTAACACAAATTCCGCAGGCGATGATTTTTGCTCCCTTTTCGATCAGTTTTTTCATTCTTTCAACCGGCAAGGGCACGTCTTCGGGAAATTTCTGATGTTTGACAGCGTTGTAAACCGCGTCAAGGTACCAGAACCCCTCAACCTCATGACCCTTATCGAGAGCCGCCTCTGCCAGACGAGCAAAAATCTCATAATTTTCTGTCTGCCAAGGTCCTTCTGTCAGTAGGATACCTATCTTAGCCATACTGCTTTACCTCCTTTTTTGATTCGTTATTCATGCATGATTGATGGTTTCGTAAAAAGTCAAAAATTGTACAATTTGGAGTAATCCCCTTAAGACTAACTCGTTACAATAATTCGCAATTCCTAAATCCCTGAATTCCTAAATCCATGTAAAAAGGACTTTTTACATTGGTGTCATGATTAATCTTCAAATACACCCTTGGCCTTGTATTCGGCGTATTGCTCTTCCAACCATTTCTGGATGTTTTCAGCACCACTCACCAGGTTCTTCAGATCCTCATCAAGATCGGAAGCCTCAATGACGATGAAAAATCCTTCACCGTATGGATCAGAGTTAACCAGATCGGGTTTGTCCAAGACCTTTTGGTTGACCTCTGAAATGGCTCCATTGACCGGAGCTCTCAAAGGGCCTATGTACTTTCCCGCTTCAATAGAACCGAAGGGTTTCCCGGCCTTTGCCTTGGCCCCGGCCGGTTTCATTTTGATGTATTGGGTGTTTCCCCCGGTTGCTGTCAAACCGAAGGCATCCAGGCCTACCTGAACCTTGCTGCCCTCCACTTTTGCCCACATATGCTCTTTTGCATCGTAATAAAGGTCATCCGGTAACGTAATCCCCTTGTATTCTGCCATAGCAATATGCCCTCCATATTATTAGTCATTTTTTTCGATAAGGAATTTCCACTTTCCCTCTTCAACTTTCGAGACGTTGTACGGGTATTTCTTTTTCTTCAGAAAGTTGGGGATAGACTCATTGGCAGCCGGTTCATAATCTATGAACAGTTCCAGGACCTGTCCCGTCTCCAAAGGCTTCAAAGCATCCCTCGCCCCCATGACTGTATAGGGACAGGTTTTCCCTGAAAGATCCGCAGTGACATCCGGTTTATTATCTTCCAATGACATTTTCAGCACCTCCTGTTTTTAAAAGCGGGTTTAATATATTAATTGACCAAAACTTAGAATTTTAACTTGTTTTTACACCTCCTTTCACGAAAAAAATTGAGATCCTTCCCAAAGAGCCAGCATACCCTTACGTTGCAAAAGTCGAGGATGCCGTAGATATTAGGCATCGAGGGTGAAGCTGTAGTGCTTTACTGCGAACCCTTGACAACGCAGTAGATGCGGTATCTTCGGCTTTCCTGAAGGGTAAATAAAATGGCTGTCTTTGCTTGTTTTCAGTATGCCACCTTCAGTGAATTCCAGAAATGCTTCAAAAATTGAAAAATAGGCTGTATTTATAGTCTTTAACCCTGTTTTGCCATTTTATTTATGCAACCAAGGGGCTAAGACAAAGACCGCCATACCAACTGAATAAGGTCCAGGACTTCTATATCGGCATCAATGCTTTTTATGCCGCTTGTCAGAGTACGAACACATTGTTGACAGGCTGTGACACATATATCTGCCCCGGAGTCCCGTATCTGGCCTGCTCTTCTTGAAGCTATTTTGGCTGTCAGAGCATTATCGTACATCTCCACATCACCCCCACCCCCGCAGCAGAGGGATTTCCTTCCATTTTCAGCAAGCTCAACAAGGTCTATCCCGGGTATGCTTTGAATCACTCGGCGCGGCGCCCCATAGACCCCTGAAGCACGACCCAGATCACAAGGATCGTGATATGTGACAGTCCCGGTTAATTCCACATCTGGCACGAGTTTTCGTGTCTCTATCAGCTCTTCCAAAAACCGGGTTGAATGCATTAGTCTGATACCCTGCAGTCCTTCAGCATATTCATGTTTGAAGGTGTGGTAACAGGATGGGCAGGAAAAGACGATGGTCTTGGCCCCAATTCCGCGGACGGTCTCAATATTGTGCTTTTTGAGTACTTCCAGCTCATCGCGAATCCCTGCCAGGAGCAAAGGGAATCCACAGCACCACTCATTTTCTCCAAGGATCGTGAAGTCCACATTTGCCCTATTCAGGGTTTGGCAAAACAATTCCGGGATATTTTGCACGGCCGGTGAGAAAGAAGAAACACACCCGATAAAATAAACCACCTCAGCCTTTTCCTTTTGAAACATATCATCAGGGGGATCATCCATGAATTCAACCCACATGGCCCGTTCTTCATTATCATAATCTACCGGATTCCGTTCGTTAGCCACAGCGTCCTTTACCACCTGCAGAATCGGGGGGTGATGCCCCTCTCGCGCCAAGTCTTCTCTCATACCCTTCCATAGATCACGGAGCCCGATACCGGCCGGGCAGACTTCCTTGCATCGGCCACACAACGTACACCGGTAAACACCTTTCCAGACTTCTACAATCTGATCATGGCCGATTTCTTTTCTTGCTGCCATGGTCCTGAGTGTCTCGATACGTTCAGAGGGAAGGATATCCTTGTTCTCAATTTCATCCATGGATACGGCCACTGAACACCATAAGGCGCAGGTCTTGCAACTTGTACATGCATCCAGTTCCATGGCACGTTTGGTTGCTATATTGGCGGGACTCAATTCCTTTCCATCTGTAGCAGCATTGACAAAAAGACTCAAAGGCGTGGTAATTATGTGAAAAAACTTACTGAATGGGAGATATGCCAGCCCAATGAAACAGGCTAAGAAATGTATGTATAAAAGGATTTCGGGAAATCCGGCCCTGTCTAATCCAACAGCAACCGGTGTCATCAATTTTGCTGCGCCATAGCTCAAAAAAGCCCAGCGGGGATTGGAATGACATGATGAACAGCTCATCTCGTGCAATTCAGCGCCCCGGGCTAAGGCATCCGCGCCAAAGGGACCCTCAAGACCGGGAGAAACGAGCCCAAACTCTTTTACCCAATGGCTTTCCAGCGCATTAAGCTCTTCTTTATCATCTGTGTCAGCATAGTCTTCCACCATCTGCTGGTATGCGGTGTAAGACATAATTTTTGCCCCCTCGAGGAAAACTCCTGAGAGCATGATAACGGCAAGAATTATCAGGGCGTAGTTATCCTTTGAGGCTGTTTTCAAATAGGGCACTTTGAGGATGAAGCGACGATAAACCGAGATCAACAATCCAAAGAGCACCAATGCAAAAAAGAGATTCCTCAGGAACAAAAACGGGTTGATTGTGGCATAATACTCTTCAAACAACACTGAACTTATGTGAGGTTCCAGGGCATGCATCAGCAGGAGCAGCATAAACCCGCCAAAGATACACATGTGCATGAGCCAGCGAAGAAAGTCCTCTCTAAGTATCTGAATCTGCAAAATCACATCAAAGAGAAGGGTTTTTGAAAGAGTCAGTATTTTTTTGCTGAACAGGGTAGAGATAACCCCTTTGAAAGCGGCGAAAAATCGCTGTGACGTCGATACATCTCTTGCTTCGAAACCGATGTTATAGGTCAGCCAGGTATATGCTTTATAGATTAACCCTGCTCCGAAGATTGTTAGAGCGAGATATAAAGTGACAAGAAAGAACATAATTCATCTTCCGATCCGTAAGAAAGTATCTCTCAGGCAAGACTGGCGGCTTCAATAAGACCGGTCTTTTACTGTTGAAATTGTTGCATATAATTGTCAATCAAATCATCGCCCCTGATGAGAAATCCATACTGTTCTGGCAATTTGTATTGACACACTCTGCATTGTATCTTAATTTCACACTTTAATTGTGCTACATACTACATCGTGGCATCAAAAACAAGTTCCTTTAGGAAAATATTTGAGAGCTTTTTATCGAAAGAACCCATGGACATAATAGAATTCAAATCCTTACGAAATAGCCTGCATAAAACCCAAAAGGAACTTGCCCAGTTGCTGGGAGTATCTCTGAAAGCAGTTCATAGCTACGAGCAGGGATGGCGGTCGATTCCCACCTATACGGAGCGGCAGATCCTGTTCCTGGTCGCCCTGAAGAAGAAGCGCGAGGGGGAATTGAAGAAACCCTGCTGGACGCTGAAAAAATGTCCAGCTGAAATAAAAAGCCGGTGCCCCGCGAAGGAATTCGACGCGGGGAAGTTTTGTTGGTTTATTAACGGTACTATCTGCGAAGGAATAGTTCACAAGAACTGGCAGGAAAAAATGAAGGTCTGTCGGTCCTGTGATGTTTTCCTCCCCTTGCTGGATCTTCTGGATGGAAAAGGCTAAGGACTTACTCATCCCAAAAACCCAGAAATTCCTCCTGGCCCTTTCCCCGCTCCTGGGGTTGCGGTAGCCATTCGCGGGTTCAGAGGTTCAAGGCTTCACGGCCCACCTAAAATATGGGTCCAGCCCCAGCAGTGATTTTCATGAATTCTGAACGTTCTTAAAGGAAAGTCCAGATTTGCGAGTGGTGCGAATTCCTCCAGAACGGCCGAACCTGCTGGGAATAACGCTTTTTTGCAAACACCGCGGTGTAAATTGGAAGCCATTGCGTGGATACCCCTTCAGCATCTATCACATGGTATTTAAGAAATGAACACGTGCAACGCAAAACTAAAAAAAGAAAGCCTCTTCCGTCATTTAAAAGAACTTGATTCTCTGCTGATTGCATTTTCAGGAGGTGTGGACAGCACTTTCTTGTTGGACGTGGCCCATCAGGTCTTAGGAAAGAGGGTGTTGGCGGCCACGGCCACTTCTGCTACCTATCCCTCCCGGGAACTGGAAGAGGCGATCGAATTTGTCAAAAAGCGGGGGATAAAACATATTGTATTTGAATCTGGTGAAGTCAGTATTCCTGAGTTTTCAATCAACGACCCTGAAAGGTGTTATTATTGTAAAAAACGTCTGTCCCAAGAGCTTCATCAGATTGCAAAAGATAGGGGCATCAAACACATAGCCCTTGCTGCCAATCTGGATGACCTTGATGATTACCGACCAGGGATAAGGGCGGCCGAGGAAATGGGAATTATCGGACCTCTTATTGATGCCCAACTCACCAAAGAGGAGATCCGGTTTTTATCGAAAGAGATGGGCCTCCCAACATGGGATAAGCCGGCCATGGCGTGCCTGGCATCGAGGATTCCTTACGGAGATCCCATTACCGAAGAAAAATTGAAAATGGTAGATGAGGCGGAGGCCTTTCTCTCAGCTAACGGCTTCAAACAGTTCAGAGTAAGGCATCACGGCCCTGTGGCAAGGATCGAGCTGGAAGTCCCGGACATAGTCAGGGTGATTGAGCCGCAGATGCGGAAAATGATTGTAGAAAAACTGAGAGACATCGGTTTTATCCATATAGCCCTGGACCTGGAGGGATATGTTTCAGGAAGCCTGAATCGCGCACTGGAGTAAGATGGACAGAGCGGATCGACACCCATGCTGAACGAGTTTCGTTCTCTACAAAGCAGGACTCAACCCAACCTACAAATTAGACACTGCAGAAGAATTCAACTATCATGACATACCTCAACCCTGGTCCGCCCCTCTGAATGATGATATCACACTATTTGCATTGGTTGACCTTGATGGCAGATATCTGTAATTTTGGGTGGTCCTGAATGTTTGAGATATCCAGATGGTACTTTTGGGGCAGACAAAGCTTTGAAGACCTCATCGTGCCCCTTCAAGCGCTCATATCGACCAAGAAAACCATCAGCTTAACTAACAGACAAACGGTTTGCAGTCGCACTCCCCGTGTGGTAAATCAGTCACAGAATCGGCTTATGTTTGAGTTATGCCCTTTTCAAGTATAGGTCTGCAGTGTTGTTTAGTTCGGCCCGAAATTTAGCCGATACGATTGATGCAAGAAGGTGTGCGCACGGCCGGAGAAGCTGAAAATTTTACCGTTTCAACATCTCGTGGTTTGGAAAGAACTTAATAATGTTTTTGCTTTGTGAAGAATTTTATTCGACAATATTTATTTCCGGTTCAGTGCTTGTTCAGATAGGTTAGATAGGGAATAACGGCTTCGTTCTTGTTACTGGAGGTTCCGTCATAGGTTATGGATACAATTGGAACTCCGGTCTTTTTCTCTATGTCTCTGGCCATTGCCTCGGTGACCAGTGAAGGGCAGCAGAATGCGGGGCTTGTTTGAACAAACAAAGAAACATCCGGGTAGTGCTTCTTTGTATAGAATATCTTCAGGAGGTTGTCCATTGACTCGCCTGTGTGCTCAATTCTGACATTATATTCGGAAAGGATCTTTTCAGGGCTTTCATTGTATTCAGGTGCAGGGGAAATGGGCAGAATTTTTCCGAAATGTTTATGATAACCCTTTTCCAGGCGAGTTACGGTGGACAGCAATGCCTTTGAAGACAGAATATCCAGATAGTTGCCTTCAAAAAACCACTTTTTGAGATATGCCTTGGCGATCATCTGCACGTAAGCGCTGTAGGGGGTTACGATTACTTCACCGTTGTGCTTTTCGATAAAGCGTATGAGATTCTGGTTCATCACGTCGTTGTCCCGGGCATACAAATCGCCGAAAATCGCCACTTTCGGCTTCTGTTCGTGGGATGTTCGAATAGTTTCAAAAGAGGAGATCACCTTGGCGAGGGCTTCCTCTTTTGACCGTTTTCCAAGGAAGGCATCGACCAAGCGATCAACACTTTCTTTAAGTATCCTGTCCGTTGTTCCCTTTTCCTTTTCATAGGGCCTGATCCTGCATCCGATTTTTCGGATAAAACCTCCGAACATATAGGCAAAATAGGTATTTATGGGCAATCGCAAAGAAATGTCAATAAATGACATGTTCCCTACGTATACCCCGGCTTTCTCTATCCCCTTTCCATAGGAATGAAAGAGTCTCTTCAGGTGATGGGGAAACAGCCCGAGATTACATGCTATCTTTGAGGCCACCATCCACAGCAGGGTTTTTTCAGGATCCAGATCATGTGTTTTCACATAATCAACAAATTCCTGGGCAATGATGTTCAGGGGGATACACTGGCCTGTGTTGTGACGCAGACTCTTCTGAATAGTTGCCTGGGATTCCTCCATCAACCTTGCATCGAACCCCTCTCTTTGGAGATTTGCTACCAAAAATTTCAGGGTGATGTCGTCCCAGTTTGGAATGATAAGCGTCTTGTCAAAAAGATGCTTCTCTTTTACCGGAAGGAGTGACGGTGCGTAAACGGGGACCTTCTTTTCGGTCCTGGTGAAATGGTGATTTTGAAAAGATCGAATGGCGGCTTCAATCCTTGTCTCATACCCGACACTGGATTCGTGTTCATCCAATTGAAGAATGAGGTACGGTTTTTCATGGGCTTCCATGATTTTTTTGAAATAGTCCATGACAAAGGCATCCGGGGTGCACCTGAAAGAGGTTACCATCACCGGATAGGCACTTTCAGATTGTGCCACCACCTGGGCCGCCATCAGGATCTCAGAGGCGTAATACCAATGTATTTCGTCCAGGAGTTTTCGGATCGGGGCCGTATCCTCATTTGAATAAGACAGCATATCCTGGAAGTAGACCCGGATACCCAGTGACGCAAAAATATTGGGAATACCTTTATTCATGGCTCTAGACAACGTGGTGTAGGGTCTTCCCAACAGCACCACGTGTAAATCCTTATGCGCCTGGGATTCTCTGCGGTATATCTCCTTCAATTTCAACAGACAGGATTGTCGGTACGCACGGGCCGTCTCATACGCCTTTGAAACATCCAGGAAACCGATAGGGGACTTTGTAATGGTTTTCAACATGGAGTAGAGTTCGATTTTGATGCGGAATGAACCGTAAAGGTAATCGATCAGCGGGGTCAGGATTTTTTTTCCTTCTTTTCCGATCCCTGAACCGGATATGAGAGAAGGTGAATACTGGGTGTAATAACAATACTGCCGCCTCACACCCCTCTCAAAAGTTTTTTTCTCGAGATAGAAGGGGAGAAAAATGGCATCCGATCGGTTCATCAGATGGTTCACATGACCGTAAAGCGCTGTCATGGGCGCACAGAATTCAGCTTCCGCGATCTGTTTCCCTTCCTTCAGGGCCTCGCCGTAGTTTTCACTTGTGACGGTCTTGATGGAAAGCACATCAAAAAACTTCTTCCAGAAGGGAAGGTCCTCATACATATGGAGAGCTGCGGGTATGCCGATGGTGATCTCCTCGGAATACTCCTGAACGGTTTTTGAAGAGAAAACGTTTTTTCTCTCTTTAAGTAAATCGAAACCGGAAAGGTTTTTGTTTACGTGTCGCTTTGTGTCATATTCCCTGCCGCACAGGAATCCGTAAGCGACCTGTTCACCTTCCACATCGGCAACCGTGATTTTGCAGTGATTCGTGCACAATTCGCATATTTCCGACGTTATATTTATCGCCCTTTTATGAAGGGAAATACCCCGGAATCCGGTTTCCCCGATACCCTGATCTGAAAGGGTAAGTGCAGCCCCCAATGCCCCGGTTAAATGGCAATATCTGGAAACATGTATGGGTTTTTGAAGCCGTTGTTCAAAGGCGGCCACAAGGGCAATGTTCTTTGCCGTTGCCCCCTGGAAGAATATGGTGTTTCCGATGCTGCCTTCAATGGCCACTTTCGTGAGGTAGTTTTCCCTTATGGCATGAAGCACAGAGGCAAGTACCTCATCCACGGCGTACCCTTCAGAGAGATAATGGTTCATGTCCCTTTCCATGAACACCGTGCATCTGTCGCTGACAATGGGGGACCTCTGCCCCTCGGTTCTCGAGGAATAATCCGCCAATGGGCATCCCAGTTTCCGGGCCTGCTCCTCGATAAAGCTCCCTGTTCCCGCGGCGCACACGTTATTCATGATGGAGAAAGTGACTTGGCCGTTTTTTAAGGTAGTGAACTTGGAATCCTGTCCTCCGATCTCAATGATGGTATCCACATCCGGATTAATCTCGCAGGCAGCCCGGGCGTGGGCCGTAATCTCGTCAATAATGATATCCGCACCGATGATTTTACCCGCAAATTTCCTCCCCGACCCGGTCGTTGCGGCTCCCATAATCTGCAATCCTATTTTCTTTTTTTCAGTCATATCATCAATGGATGAAAATAATCTCTGAACCGCTGCGACCGGTCTCCCGGCAGTGCTTGTGTAGAAACCGGCGAGGACTCGGCCATTGTCGTTCAGGAGAACGGCTTTGGTACTTGTGGAGCCGATATCCACACCAAGGACCACATCATAGTTGGATAGGCGAGTCAGGGTCTCATAAATATCCACCTCAACAGGGTATGACATACCTGTATCGCCGTCGGCATATTCGTATTGCTCAACACCGCCGAACTCCGGATAATGGGAAAGGGTCAATCTGAGTGGATTATGAAAATACTTTTTCTGAACGGTGTTGCGGCGCAGCATATCATCCACCGACTTAAACCGCATGACATCCTCTGCACGCCATTCCTCAACCATGAGAAATGCCGCCCCGATGGCCCCGTAAACGCCCGTCCCGTCTACGATGATCTCCTTTCGGGCGATGGATGTGATATGATGAACCACCGCCCTGTTATTGGATACACCACCCGTGAAAATTATCGGGTTAAACAGCTCCCTGTCCACAGAGAGTGTATCCACAATGTTCTTTGCAAGCCCGTAGCACAACCCGTCACAGATCTGTTCTAGGGTATACCCTTCCTGCTGGGCATGAACCAGATCGGTTTTTGCAAAAACGGCACACCTTGAAGCAATTTTCGGGATACTCCCACTGTTATTGAAAGCCTTCTCGCTCAGGGCTTCGGCACTTTGTAAATTCAGCCGTCTCGCCTGTTGATCAAGAAAACTACCTGTCCCCGCTGCACATGAGGTATTGGTTCTGAAGCTACGGTAACGGCCCTTCTCGTCAAAGCCAATCAAGCCGAATGCTTCACCGCCAACAACCAGAATGGCGCCGATTTTTTCATGAAAGTTACGGGCCGTCTCAATTATGGCAACCCGGTTATCATATCGACGGTTTGCCTTGATAATCGAAGGGGTTGAAGATGTGACGGCGATACCGCAAATCCGCCCCGGGTCGAAATCATTCATTATTCTGGTGAAAGTTTCCGCAATATTACTGTGATGAAACTGATAGGCAGTTTTTAAGATTTCTCTTTCAACATTGATTTCAGCCACCGATATGGAAACGGACCCGATATCTATTCCAAGAAAAACAAAATGATCATCCATCCTGGTCCGGGTCGTGATCGAGGACATATCCCACCGATCGGAGGCTTTTAAAATAGACGGGTTTTTTGGGGTTGCCCTCAAAATATTTCCTGAATCTGACAATAAAATTATCCACTGTCCGGGTCGTGGTTCCCCTTTCGCTTTTCACACGGTTGGACAGTATTGCGATCTGCAGGGGCTTTACTTGAAGCACTCGATACCGATAATGGGAGGGTAATTCAGAAAGGATTCCCAGAAATCTAGACTATGAGTGGCTTCCCCCTCCGGTGAAAGCCTCGGTTGATGCCAGCGGATTTCCCGAAACCCGGCGGACTGGAGCATCTCTTCATGAACAGACATATCAAGAAAGTAATTTTCGATCTCAAAAGCATCATCTTCCAGGAAAAAGGTCCAGGTGATCGGCACCCCTTCCCGAAACTCGCCAAGAACATGGGTTTCGAATCCATATTTGCGATATGACGGGCGGTTGGATAATCTAGAGCAGGGCTGGAATTGACCGTGACAAATCGTCCCTCCGGTCGCAGGCAACGAGCAATTACGTCGCACATAGCTCCGAGTTCACCCCGATCCCGTGCGTAATTCAGCAGATAAGCGGCTACGGCAAGATCATATTCCCCCTTCAGTTCGAGCTCTCTGACATCCCCTATGACATATTCAATCCAGAGCCGTTGTTCCACCTCCTGCTCACGGGCCAATTCAATCATACGTTTGGAAAGATCCACTCCAACGACCTCTGCAGCTCCTTGTTGCCGAATCAATCGGGTGTAAAAACCCTCGCCACAAGCTAAATCCACCACCCTCTCGCCTGAAAGATCGCCAGTCAGTCCCATTAGAGTAAAAGTTTCGATATGAGTCCTCCACGGTTGGTATTTCGACTGCCTATATTGCTCAGCGATCGGGGCGTAGTTGGTTGTCATTTTTACCCGGCTCCTTATTGAGTTATTCCATGACGTACAATTAAATCATGTCCTGCCCTTTTTACAAACCTTTTGGAATATCAGCGATACTCTATCAGCGTTTTGCTTTCATGACGCTGGCGAGGTGTTTGCCCACCAGCCCTGAACCCGAGCGCCACAAGGACGGCCACCTCACATTCTTTTTTGTCAATATTGAGTATTGATTCCACCTTGTCCTTCACAAATCCCTCCATGGGACAGGAATCAATGCCCATGGATGCAGCGGCAGTCATGATATTGGCAAGTGCAATATAGCATTGCTTGGCGCACCAGGCATACGTACTCATCCTGGGTAAGACTTCTGTTTCCATATACCATTTGTACCGGTCAATATAGGCAAGGGTAGCATCTTCTGGCAGTTCCCTTCTTGAGAAATTGGCCTTAACATAGTCATTTGATGGCGCCACAAGAGATGGTCTTGCCAGGATCACAATCACATGGCTGGCATCGGTGATCTGGGCCTGATCCCAACAGGCTGGCCGAAGCTGTTCTCTGATGTCTTTGGACTCAAGGATAAGAAATTTCCACGCTTCCATACCAAATGAGCTCGGGGACAGACAGGCGGCTTCAAGTATAATGCCCAGCTTTTTGTCAGAAATCTTCTTTTTAGGGTCAAATTTTTTACAGGCATGACGAAATTCTAATGCATCAATAACCGCGTTCATATAGAGCTCCTCTGTTTTGATTTGGTTCTTAAAAGATGATCAAAGCATATAAAATTCCTCACATAAATGAAAGCCTATATTATTGTTGTGAGTTTGGTTATGTTGTATTGACGGCTCGAGAGGTCAACTATTGTTATGGCAGCGTTGCCTTTTTCGGTGCCTTGAAAACCAATCCCTTCGTTTGAGGCGAAAGTGTGATTTCTGCCAATCCCACCGGCATTAGCCATTGTCAGACACTTATGTAGCTAATTGATATCAAAGAAATTTATCGTTCAGAAAGCCTGAGCTAAATGGCAGATATGTCAACTTCCAAGCAGTGCTGAATGTTTGAGATATCCAGATGAAAGCTTCTTGAGCACAGAAGCCTATTTCTATCTACCATGACTTCTCTTGATCACTATCAAAGGTTTGGGTGAGGCAGTAATAGAAAATATCACGACTCAAAGATATTTGAACAATTACGGTCTTTCCTATTGCACTTACTGCGGCAGATCAAACCGCTGGCCATTCTATGATATCGTTATTTGGACAGGCTGTCTGATAAGGTTTTGCACTGCAGAGTAAAGTTCTACACCGGTTTCAGGAGAACGAATGGACACAACCAGTGAATATCGGGCACGTTTATTCCAGCGTTGGTGCCTGGGACTCTCTCGCCACCAACCTATCACTGGATAGACTGCCACATAACCCCGTTCTGCAAGTGACGCAGCGGTTCCCCGCCACGTGTCCGAATGGATGGAGCCATGCTTTCTCAGATTCGGCCCAAGAACCCACTCCGAATCAGAAGGAGACTCCGTTGTACGACCACCTTCCTCATCTCGCGCTTTCTGGTTGATTCGCTGTCTGAATGCATCGAATGTTTCCAAGGGCCTTTTCACATCAAAACGCAGCCCGTGGCTAGCATAGCTGTATTTCCGGCCCCATCCACGCCTTGCAGGGTTGGACTCTATGAAATATGAGAGGGTGACCCTCATCTCTACAACGGTTTCGCCCAACTCCTGCAAGATTTCGGCTGGCCAAGGAATTTGATGCAAGTTTAAATCACGGGTCACATAACTGGAACCCTTCTTTTCAAATGGTTGAAGGGAATCTTGTGCAATCAGGGTGACAGTATTTTCGGCACTCCACAAAGCACGAGTCAAGTCCGGCACTCCGTATCCAACATATCTCAGCAGATTCTCATAGTCCCTTTTCTTTTGCGGATTGAACCTTTCCAGCATTTTTTTCGTCCACTCCGCTGAATGAACCAACAAGGCCCTTATTGTCTCGGGCCAATAGTCAAGATAATGGGCCATTAGAACTGCCGCCATCCTTGTTGCCAAGGCGGTGGCTGCGCTGGTGTCGCCCGTTGTCACGAAAGGCTTGAGATTGTGCCTGAAATATGTCGATAAAAGCTGAAGGCTGTCGACATAGTCAGCATTACCCGCTGCAGGGTTTATAGCCATGTTCCCGCCCTCGAAAACAATATCTGGCTTTGTGGGCCATGGCCTCTGCCAAGTCATGGATGTACTGCTGCAAGGGCTTAAATCACCGACAGGCGCTATCACGGACCATCCCGGGTATTCATCAGAATCAATGAATCCTTTTTCAGTAAATGCGCCAACCGTAATGGCATTCCAAGACTGCCCAGGATCATGTATACCAAAATCGCTCATGTTGCTATTTGGGTAATGGTGGCGATCATCAGCAGGTGTGTTGCCCGCTGCGATAACAATTAACCGCTGGTAATCGTCGTCAAAACCTGAACACAAATTATCGATCCTGGCAGACCATGACGACGGACGGCCCCGATCTCTGTCATCTGTGGCGGAAACCGTCAAACAAACCACTCGATTCTGATTCGGGTTCTGCACCTCGGCCCTTGCAATGGATTCAGCGGTGATGTCTCCGTATAGATGCGGTGGATTCTGACCATAAGGGGGAAGGATCTTCACCGACTCGAGGTTGTGTGTTAATGATACCGGCCCAGTACTGGCCAACACCTCTACCAAATCGCCGTACAGTGCGAGCCCCGCCATCTCAGTACCGTGCCCGTTATGATCCGCTTCATTCCAAGACGGATAATAAGCGTGCATGTCCGAAACGTCCAAATAGTCAATCAATAATGGGTGGGCTTGGTTAACTCCTGTATCGAGAAGACAGACAACCGGGAAGTCGCCTGAAGGCGGATTCACTCGATCTCGCAAATCGTCCATCCACTCCCGTTGTTCAATGGCGTCCATTGCTGAAAAGAAGTCCGCAGTCTCTTTGGTCATCCTCAGCTCGGCAATACAATTGAGCAACTTCACGGACCTACTCATTTGAGCCTTTGTTCCATAAATGGCAACCACCGTCCGGTCCGGGAAGTTTATCACTTCGTTGCTTACGCTAATCCCTATACGCTCTGCGTGTTCCTTGAAAAATTCGACGATGCCCTGTGGATCATCGCCGCTTCGCAACCAGACTTCCCACCAAATTTCCTGATCGTCTGCCTCTGGGAAAAGCCCCCTGTCATCAGTCCATAATGCCTCAAGAGCGGCTCTTTGAATCTCTCCGACACTTTCAACCAACTCCCTGTTGCGTGGCAATCCTTTTGAGGTGTCTTTCTCAAGGTAATCCGCGACCTTTTTTGTCAGTATGTCTAGTTTGCCTTCAGGTACAAAGACAGTGGCCAGATTTTTTTCGTCGACCGTTTGGACGGCCAGGAGCTCTATCCCACTGCGAATGACCTCCAGGCTCTCAAATTTGAGTTCAAATTCCGGTTCGCTCTCAAATTGGACGTAAATGCCATTACCAGCGTCTATTCCGTAAGCTTTCTGTTCTTTGATTACTCGGTCTGCTTCGTGACGCAATCGGTCAAATTGGCGTAGAAGCTTTTGGCCGTGTTCTTGTCGGTTTCTTGGCGGGAGCTTGAATGTTTTCCCACGAGAGGAAATGGGCGTGTAGGGTTCAGTTAAGGCGGTATCTTTCAGAAGGATATGGGGGAATTTATCCGTTTCGTTCTGTGCCATTATTTATATCGGTTATGAATCCAATCCTTGTTTGTTCAGAAATTTTTTCCGCTCAGCGACAAGCTCAAGAAGATCGTTTGCTGTAACCTTGTCTCGATCATAAATAATGGCGTCTTTTATGGCGTCATCACAGATCTTGCAGGCCTCCGCGTGACTGAGGCCTTCTGCTTCTTCAGAAATCCTCTGAAAAGGAAGTTTTGATATCTTGAAAGCAGACAATCGAATTTTTAAAATTCTGTTGATTAATTTCTTGTCTGGAAGTGAATATTCGATGACATCATCAAATCGACGATAGAGGGCGTAATCCAAAATACCCGGGTGATTTGTTGCTGCCAGGATGATGCTGTCAGAGTCATCCTGCTCGATCATCTGCAGAAAGCTGTTCAAGATTCTTCGAATTTCACCAACCTCGTTGACTTGCCCTCTATTTGACCCTATGGAGTCAAACTCATCAAACAAGTACACGCCCCTGGACTCGGCAATGGCGTTAAAAACGATGCGCAGCTTCGCGGCCGTTTCACCCATATATTTTGTAATAAGGCCTTCAAGGCGAACAACCAAAAGCGGCAAACCGAGTTCCCCGGCCAACACGCTCGCAGACATTGTTTTCCCTGTCCCGGGCGGACCTATAAGGAGGAGCTTCTTTCTGGGCGTTAGCCCATAAGACCGAATTTTTACGATTTGCCGCTGTTCCTTGATTATCTTTTTGAACCTCTCTTCTATCCCTTTCTCAAGAACCATGTCGGACATGCGCAATTTCGGATAAGACGCGTGCAGCAGCGAGGAAAGCTCTCCTCGTGGTTTGGCCAAGGGAATGGGCTTGTTTGCGGAACTGGTACTTGGTTTGTTCTTTTTGGCCTCGTCAATGAGCGCGCGCAGTTCTTGCGCCAGTTTCCCATGCCCGAGCCTTGCCTCATGGGCAGCCATTTGCATGGCAATGGAATAGAAATGAGTCTCGTCCCCTTCAATGTGGGACTTTATCAATGCTTTCAGCTGTTGGGCGCTGGCCATATCTGCCTCGAAGGATCTATACGAATGAATTTTACCATTTGTAGCACAGCGAGATCAATAAAAAAACCTATTTTGTGGTTTCTCAAGAAACGTGGTCTTCTTCGATATCTATTTAGATTCTTAGGATATCTGCTTTTTAAACCTTCGATGTCTCTAATACGTCATGTGGGAGACGAGTTGACCTATGAGCCACGAGGCTCAATATTCATAAAGCCCGAAAGTTCATCGAACACCACTATATGTTGCGCTCTCACCATGATAGAGTGGTGCTTTTGTGTATGGATACAGAACCTCGGTTCTTTTTTTGACTACCTGATTTCCTTTTCCGCGTCTCCTTGTACTTCCTTTCAGGATATCATATAGTTACTATGACAGTTCACTATTATTAACCCCAAGACAAGGAGGACGAAAAATGGAAATCAAAGAAGCGGGGAAACTATGGCTGGATTATCACAGGTTTAATTCACAAAAAAAATACGGTTAAGTCATACCAGGCGCTCATCTCCAGGTTTAACCATGATTTTGGGGAAAGGAGCATTGAAAGTGTCACCACGGACAACATCCTGGGATTTCTTAACGAGATTACAGAGGGAAACAAACAACAAACCAAACGCATCAAATATGCCCACCTCTCAGCCTTCTTCAACTTCATCAGAGCCAATATCAACCCAGATTTCCGTAGTCCTTGCGACAGTCCGATGCTCAGGAAGATGTTCCGAGCTAGGCCCATGATTTCCTGGGAAATCATTGAAAAAGACGTGATCGACGAAATCATCTTCACAACGCCTAAACTGAGAAACCGACTCATGCTGGAACTGATGGCCAGAGGCGGTATGAGAGTGGGAGAGGTCCTAAAACTGAGACCCAGAGATGTCAACAGCAGGAAGCTGACCCTCAGGGACCCCAAAAGCGGCAAAGAGAGAGAACATGTCTTTATCCCACAAAAGGTAGCTGACAGGCTCAAAGAATATATCAGCGAAAAGAGGATTCAGCCCAACCAGAAGATCTTTCCCATCTGCTACGAGGCTGCCAGGACAATGGTGAAGAAAGCAGGCGACAAAGTTGGGATTCGGCTACGGCCACATGATCTGAGGCGGCACGCCGCAACATATGCATCCCGGTCAGGCGTTCCCATCGAGATCGTCTCAAAAGTGATTTTGCGGCACGCGAACCTGTCAACGACCCAGATCTATCTTGGAAAAGTTCCTGATACCGAAGCCATGAGATGGATAGAAAACCTGTATGCGTAAACCAATAAAGCCGGAATGGAGGCTGAGGAGGTCTTCACTCCATTAAACCCGTATTAGAGATCTATCCAACTGATATCGCAGAACATTTTAGCTTCTAAAGGCTGACCAGAATGGCAGATATCACAGGATAACGGCTCGGTTTCTATCGAGGATGACACATTAGACTCCTAATAGAACAGTCACGTTCTGTTAAGAAATGGGCTGGCACATTTTGATGGGTTTCTCCATTTCAGACCCTCCTTGTCAGAGCTTCGAGGATTATGGAGAACTGAATCTGATTCAGAGATTACACTAAAAAAACGAAATGGGTCAATCAGAATTGGAAAGGGAGTACCCCAATATCTTGTGACGGATTTTCATGTCGAAAAGCTATGGCTACAAAACCTATGTTATCGTCAGGATGCCAATTTGAAAAGTATAGGGTATGCCAGCAATCATCGGCTGATATCAGGCTGATTTTATGGCACAATACATCTGGTAATCATAGCATTTTTAATGCTTCCGATACCAATCCCTGGCAAACAAAGCAGCCCTTTGATGGAGCCAGTTTAATATATTGTCAGCCTTTCGTTTCCAGGGCAAATATGAAGTACTATGAGCATATTTTTGGCTTCCTATCAACCCAAGGTTGTGCTTGTTCCAGTTGAGCCGCTATGCGAAATAGAGTGGCTTCCTCACCCAAGGGACCTATAAACTGAACCCCACAAGGTAGACCAGAATCAGTCCAGTTCAATGGCATTGACATAGCAGGCAGACCAGCAATATTTGCAATTAAAGTAAAGGGCATCTGCCCCTCCATAGAACTATTGACAAGCTCTTTCAATATGAAATGAGTTATACTGCGGCTACTCAGAATGAGTTTTCCAATGAAGGAACTAATCACCTTCATAGTTATTCTGTCAGCCCCGCTTGGCTCTTGAGATCCCACTAAAACCGGAGGCTGACTCAGGGTAGGGGTTAAAAGTAAGTCATATTGCTGATAAAATTGTGCCATAGTATAACCGAGGTTACGCCATTTGAGCTTTGCCTGCAAAAAGTCCAAGGCGCTTAAGCTACGACCAATCCTGGCAAAAACGTAATTCTGCGGTTCTACTTGGTGTCTTGCCACAGAGCGGTTGTATAGATCAGATATTTTTTCCAAGCGTGACGCAACATGTCCCATCATTACCATGACGAAACTCAATGCTGCATCCTCTTCTTGGTAATCAGGCTCTGCCTCTTTTACATGGTGTCCCAGGCTCTCAAGCAATTTCGCCGCCTCTTCTACGGCTTTAATACATTCCGGGTGCACTTCCTTTCCATAAGCTGGCCGAGTGTTGAAGGCGATACGTAAACGACCAGGTTCATGAGAGAGCTCATCTAGATATGAACGCATCGGAGTTGCAATCGTATAAGGCGCACCCGGCTCTGCGCCCATGGTCGCATCCAGCATAGCAGCACTATCTCGTACGGATCTTGTTATTACATGGCTTGTAGACATTCCATCCCATTCTTCGTCAAAATTAGGTCCTACAGGATTACGTCCCCGGCTGGGTTTAAAGCCAAACAGACCACAGTAAGAAGAAGGAACACGAATAGATCCTCCTTCATCCGTAGCCGAGGCAAATGGAACTATGCGTGCCGCTACAGCCGCTGCCGAGCCTCCGCTTGAGCCACCTGATGAATATTCAGGCTGCCACGGGTTGCGGGTAGGGCCAAAAACTTTAGGCTCGGTGACGTAAGCTAGTTTAAATTCGGGGGTGTTAGTTTTGCCAATTATTACAACACCGGCATCCTTGAAGCGTTTCACAATTTCCGCATCATACTGCGGTACAAAGTTTTTCAGAGCTTCACTGCCACAGCTCATGGAAACGCCCTTAAAAGCATGATGTGCGTCTTTAAGCAGAAAGGGCACGCCAGAAAAAGGCCCGTCAGGTAACGGACTCTTAACCCGTTCACGCGCTAACTCGTACATCGGTACGATGATCGCATTCAATTTTGGATTGACGGCCTCAGCTCGGCTGATGGCCTCCTCGCAAAGTTCTTTGGGGCTAATGTTTTTTTCCCGAACCTGTTCTGCCAAACCAAGGCCATCGAACTGATCATATTCTGTAAATTTTGCCATAATTATCCTCCCCTGCTTAGGCACATTTTGAGCGGTTGATCCAAAAGTCCCGCCACCCGCATTGCTCCTGCTTCACCCTTTCCAGATGGGGATTGGGGGCATTAGGAAGTCGGGGGCAAATTCATTGACATGTTTCTTGAAACACATTTTCTTAAGGAATTAACAAGCTTGGTGGCAACACATCGCATTCAACGCCGTAATCAATTAAACGCTCATGAAGCCAGAAACCTATATCGCCAACGTCATAGACTGCCCGAATTCTATATCCTTTGTATCGTTCCAAAATGCACTGAAGTTCTTCCCAACTCCCTCGTATGATACAAGTGGATGACACCATGTTTTCAGGTTGGATAGCTACGCACCAGTTATCCTGGAGAATATCTATCTGCACAAAGACAGCCTTAGGCAATTGTGAATTGCTTTTATACTTCTTCATTTGAGCCTCCTTGCGGATACATGACGAATCATAATACGGGTCGAAAGTCCTGTTATTAATCTCTAAGAAAATACCGGTCCGGATCGAACATCCGCAGGGTGGCCAAATCTCTGGCATCGGGAACGGGGAATTTTGCCGGATTGTCTATAACCCGCAAGTTCCACCCGCATTGTTCCTTAATCTCACGTATTGCCATATCTCTTCCTTCGGGCAATTGATCTTCAAAATAGGAGGTAAGTGTGAAGTCCAGGTCGCCCTCCAATTTCTCAAACACTCCTAAGGTTGAAATAAGGGCCTTGGTGGCAGCACCGGGGCTTGTTATAAAAGGAAGCTTATCCACAAAACGCTCCTTAGACTGCGGCATGATGATCACCACTTCGCTGGCGGTAGAAATCACGTCATTGGCGCCTCCCGAGCCGGTAATTAGCATTTTCTTTTCAGGTATTACTGTAGTATTCAGGTTTCCAAATCTATCTACCTGGGCGGCACTCAGTGTTCCTATGCATTTGGTCCGTTGGTTCGACATCATAATCCCGAGTATAGTCAGAATACCGTCCAGTTCTTTGCAGGT
>JACNJD010000058.1 GCA_014382715.1 Candidatus Desulfacyla euxinica
TATCAGTTGTCAGTTGTCAGCACTGAAGGAAGATAAATTAGTATCGATATGCTTTTACTGATAACTGACAACTGATAACTGATACCACATAACGATTTTCTTGTTTTTTGTGACAGAAAACTAGGTGATAAGGTACTAAGGGCTCACACATCCAGCTACAGGAGCGCATCGGCCAAGCCGGTAAAGTCTTCTACTCTAATGTCAGGTTCGTATGGGGGATCTCCATAGGGGAATCTGTAGCGGTCCACAAAGGCGGCTCTGTAACCGCAGGCCCGAGACCCTATTATATCAAAGGGATGGGCTGAAACCATCATACACTCCCCCACTTCCAGTTCAAGCATGCGGGCCGCTCTACGATAAATGCCGGGATGGGGCTTGAAATAGCCCACCACATCCACTGAGATCACATCGTCAAAATCCCATTGAATCCGGTTTTGTGTGACATGGTCCAGGTAGTGGGCATCTCCATTGGAAAGGGCGACAAGCTTGAACCGGGTTTTTAGACGCTCCAGTGCGGGAACCACCTCCGGATATGGAGACAGGTCGTCCCAGGCAGTCATAAACTCTTTTACCTCATCTATGGAGGCCTGGATGCCGTATAATTCAAGAGTCCATACGAATCCTCGACGGGCCGTCTCCAGGTAACCGCTGTGGCCTAGCGCCAGCATAGTATCCTGATATTGCTCGATTCGTTGCCTGGAACGCCACTGATCCCAGAAATCCTGGGGCAAAACATCCGATCTCTTTGACTTCAGAAAATCCCCAATAAAGGGTTTAAGGCTGCCGCCAAGGTCCAGTACGGTCCCGAACACATCAAATGTGAGTGCTTTGATCTCCGGAAATCTATCCACGGGAATTTCTCCTTTTTTCAATTTTTTTCATTGAGGCGCAGTCTCTCTGCGCCCGGATACCTTACCTTAACAGATATGGAATTTCCACCCACAGGGCCTCGTGGGGGCAGTCCACCTCGCAGGGCAGGCAGAACCAGCAGGTCCTGTACTTGCCAAAGGGCTGTCCGCACGAGTAACAGCGTCCGGCCTCTTGGCGGGCGGATGTCACATCCAGGGGCTGCTCCACCTCAAGAAAGTCCCCCTCGCCCTGAAAGTGCTGTTCCGGTATCTCGATCCTGCGGATTCCTGATCCTTTGCTCGTGTCAATCTCAAAATCGGTCTCTACCGGGCCTTCATAGGCACGGCCATATCTGATGGACTGATCGGTCAGGTATCGATGAACAGACTCGGCGGACTCCTTTCCCCCGGCCATGGCTTCAATGACAGAGGAGGGCCCTTTTGCAAGATCACCGGCAAGAAATATCTTCTCCTCTGATGTCTGGAGGGTCAGCGGGTCCGCTTCTAATTTTACTCCTTCGGCCAAACCGAATTTTTCAAGCCATCTCAGGTCAGGAGCCTGCCCGATAGCGACGATGGCCATATCCGCTTCGAGAGACATCCGGTCATCGGGATCAAATTGAGGATTGAAATCTCCTTCCCTGTCAAAAACACCAAGGCAGCGCTGAAATTCAATGCCTTTCAAAGCGCCTTTCTCGGATGTGAATTGTACAGGGCCCCACCCGTCAAACAGCTCGATTCCCTCAGACAAGGCTCCTTTCAGTGTCCAGGGAAAGGCAGGTATTTCGCCTGCTGATTCCAGACAGACCATTGATACGCCCTCAGCTCCAAGTCTCAGGGCCGTCTGGGCAGCATCAACTGCCACGTTTCCCCCACCGATCACAATCACCTTGCCACCTGTTTCAGGGTTTTTATCTTTCCGGACCGCATTCAAAAACGGAAGGCCGTGATACACGCCGGGAAGATCCTCTCCCTTTATATTCAATTCGGCAAATCGGGGACAGCCGGTAGCGATGATGACGGCCTGGTATATCTCTTTCAGATCCCCCAGGGTTTTATCCTTCCCTATGGAAACCCCGCACGAGAATTGAACACCCAGCTTCTTAAGCAGATAAATCTCTTCTTCCACAATATTTTGGGGGAGCCTGAACTCAGGTATGGCCCACCGCAGCATCCCGCCCGGTTCGTTTTCAGATTCAAATATTTCCACGGAATGGCCCCGGATTCGCAGATGATACGCCGCCATAAGACCGGCCGGACCCGATCCCACCACAGCCACTTTCCTGTCTGTCTCCTCTGCTATCTCGGGCAACGGCCTGTCTTCAAAGGAGACCTGATCCGCAAGGTAACGCTTCAAAGCCCGTATGGCCACGGCTTCACCATCCACGGTCTTATGGTAGCAGGACTCTTCGCAAGGCTGTGAACATATCCTGCCAAGAATCCCCGGGAACGGAAGGGTTTCCAGGAGGAGCTCCATGGCTCCGGCCTCCTCGCCCCGTGCGATCAACTGAACATAGCCATGACAGTTGACGCCGAGGGGGCATGCCCGGCGGCAAGGGGCCTGCTTCATCCTGAGATTGTCCAGCACGCACCTCTCCACGCAGATCCCGCAAAATGTGCATTTGTCCTTATCGATGACAATGTTGTCAGTCAGACTCTCCAGTAGATTCATCCTCATCCGCCTCTCGCTTGATTGCTTAATAAACTCCTGTTATAAAACTCCGCAGGAATTTCACATTTTGATGATTTCTTTGTGTGAGATCTTGATGTCTTCCAATGCCTCGCCGCGGGAAAGGACGATATGCTTCATCCACTCCCTGTCATTGACATCAGGGTAATCATGCCTGAAATGCCACATTCCCCAGCGGCTCTCTTTTCGTTCTTTTGACGCCGTGGCGCTCATGGTGGCACACTGGATGATGTTTTCAACCTCGTAGGCCTTGAAAAGGTCGTGAACGTCTCCTATTCGAACCAGTTCAACCAGTTCCTTCCGGAACCTGTCCATCCACCAGAGGGCGTTGTTCAATTTATATTCGTTCTTAGGGGGCACGATGTAGTCATTGATGATCCGCCTGACCTTATATTCGAATTCCTCCACCGGGATGGGGTTTCCACTCTGGTCGAGCTTGGAGTCCCGTCTCATTATAAAGGCAGAGACCTGGTCCCTATCCAACTCAACAGCTTCAGTTCTAGCTGCATATTCGGTCGCGCTTTCAGCGGAGATTTCACCGAACACAAAGGCCCCCGACAGGTGACCCCGTGCCACCAGGGAGGTGTCTCCCGCCGCATAGAGACCCGGTACGGCGGTTTCGGCCTTTTCGTTGACACGAACACCCGTCATACCGTGTCCTCCGCAGAGAAAGCATTCCGTGGGCCAGAGTTCTATCTCCCCGCTTCTGAAATCCACATCCCGACCCTTAAAGAATCGCTCCTGTACGGGACGTTCGGTTGTGAACAAAATATCCTCGATCTCTTTGATCTTTCTTTCAGGAAGGTGACTCATAATAATCCTCATGGGCCCGCGGCCTTCGTGATGTTCAAGAAGCATGGATTTTATTGAGGGGTGTTCCTTCTCACGGTGGGCTCCGAAGGCGTTCAGGAGATTGGCACCGCGGGTCAGGGTGATGTAAAGGAGAGGGGCGTTGATATCTTTGATAATGTAGTAGATGAGGGTGTATTCAAACCCGCTCAGTTCTGCACCGGCCTTGTAGGCCAGGCAATAGCCGTCCCCCGTATTTCCCGGAAAATCGTAGACGCCGTACAGGTAGCCGTTGTTGGGGAGCCCGAACCGCGCCGTTCCTCCAGCGGTAAGAATGACCGCTTTGGCATTGCAGACAATGATTTCACCTGTTCGCACGTTCATGCCTATGGCCCCGGTAACCCTGCCACCGTTTTTGAGGAGTTCAACAGCCATGGTTCGGTTCAGGACCCGGACCCCTGACTCCAGAACCCTCTCAGAAAGAATGGCCTTGAGCTCCGGTTCTTTCATGGTCACACAGAAGCGACCCTTTGGATGAACCTGGAGCACCTCATGCTGCCCCTGCTCATCCAAGGGAAAGCAGACATCCCATGATTCAAGTTTTTTGAGTAAATCCCAGCTCCTCTCACACATGCGGTAGTTGACCGGCTCATCCATGATACCTTCACAGGCAAGGCCGTTGGATTCCACATAGAGTTCCGGGGTCGATATGCCCGGTACGGCAACGATATTGAGGGCATCCATACCTCTTGCGATGCACCCCGAGTATTTGATCTCACCCTTTTCAAAAACCACGACTCTCTGGCCGGGATCCATCTCCTTGGCGCGAATGGCCGCCATAGCGCCGGCGCTTCCGCCCCCGATGACCAGCACATCACAGTCTATAACGGGATAATCGTATCTCATCTCTGCTCCTTTAATCTTTGTGCCTCTTCCGACACATCTTGCCTGCTGGGAATCTTTGATTCACAGGGCACCTTTGTCTGACACAGGCCGCATCCCCGTCCTTTGAAATCAAAATGGGTCTTTATATAACCACGGACGGAATGCCTTATGTGTTTGTGACATTTGAATTTGTCATGACCCCTCTCGGTAATAGCGCCAGCGGGACATCTCACCATACACTCACCGCAGATACCGTCCGTAAAGAACAGACAATATTGGTGATGATCCGTATAGGGGCGAGGGGTGGGAGGCAACTGGATATGAGCCACCACCGATCCCGCTCGTATGGCCTTGCCCACCGGTGTAATCAACCCGTCACAGAGGCCGAAGGTGCCGAGACCCGAGGCATAGGCCGCATGCCGTTCGGACCAGGTTGACGAAAGCCAGAACTCTTCCGATTTC
>JACNJD010000074.1:0-1649 GCA_014382715.1 Candidatus Desulfacyla euxinica
CCGAGGGCCTTTTCGGAAAAAAGAGAGCCCAGGTTCAAAGGGAAGTAAATCTGAGAATTAATTTAGGGAGGGATAAAATGAGCGAAAAAGTTGGCGCAATTGATGCGTGGGCAACCCTGATAACACCTGAAAGATCAAATCTTTGGCCGGATTCATTCTGGCATATCTTCAAGCGCTACGGCGTTTACGAGGTATTCAGGAAGGGGAAGACACTCGAGCAGATGCTTCAAGAGATGGAAGAGGCAGGGGTTGACAAGATCATCCTGTCGGCGTTCATAATTGAGGGTGAGGAGCTTTGCAGCAATACTGAAGCCGGGGAATTGGCCCTGAAATATCCTGACAAGTTTGCCATGGCCTGCACCGTTGATCCGAGGGACGGAATGGCGGCCTACTATGAAGTGGAAAGATGTGTGAACGAGTACAACTGCCGTGCCCTGAGGCTCGAGCCATATGCTTATGGCAATGGAAAGGTGGGCGCCCCTCCCAATGACAAAATGTATTATCCCCTTTACGCCAAATGCGCCGAGTTGGACATTGCCGTGGTGTTGCAGGTGGGACACACGGGGCCTCTTATGCCTTCGGAATGTGGGAGGCCAATATATCTTGATGAAGTGGCCCTAACCTTTCCTGAACTCCGTATCGCGGGGGCCCATCTCGGTCAGCCCTGGCATGAGGAGATGATGACCCTGGCCTGGAAGTTTCCCAATGTCTATGCCGAGACCTCGGCTCGTGCTCCAAAGTTCTGGCCGGACTCCTTCAAGAAATACTGCAATTCCTGGGGGCAGGACAAGGTTCTCTGGGGAACGGATTATCCTCTTCTCCCCTTTAAACGATGCGTTGGTGAAGTCGAGGAACTGGGTCTCAAACCGGAAGCCAAAAAGAAAGTGCTGAGGGATAATGCCATACGGTTCTTCAAACTCGATGAGTAAGTCTTAAGAATCAAGGAGTATGCTAAATGGGCTATATGAATCCATTTACAAGTGAACACGAAATGTTCCGAAAGACGGTGAAGGACTTTGTTAAGAGAGAAATCAAACCGAACGGCGAGCATTGGGAGGAGATGGGGGAGGTCCCGCGGGAGGTCTTCCAAAAGCTGGGTGAAGTGGGCATCCTCGGCGCTCGGTATGACGAGAAGTACGGTGGGAGCGGTCGTGATTTCTGGTACACCCTGATCCTCTGCGAGGAGCTTGCCAGGTCCAATTATATTGGTGCTGCCGTTTCCATTCTCATGCAGTGCGAGATGTGCACCGCCGCCATTCACGAAGAGGGAAGCGAGGAATTGAAACAGCAATACCTTGTTCCCGCCATCAAAGGGGAACTCCTTGGATGCCTTGGAGTTACCGAACCATCCACGGGTTCGGACGTAGGCTCCATCAGGACCGCGGCTCGACGGGAGGGAGATTCCTTCATTATTAACGGGGCCAAGACCTTCATTACCAACGGTTCTATAGCCGACTATATTCTCCTGGCAGCACGGACCGGAGGTAAAGGCACGGGCGGCGTAAGTCTCATCATAATTCCCACCAGTACACCCGGGTTTTCGGTCAGTCGCAAGCTCAGAAAGATGGGGGTCCACTCTTCAGCTACGGCCGAACTCTCTTTCGAAGATTCTGTTGTTCCCGCATCAAATATCATTGGCGAGGAGAACG
>JACNJD010000074.1:2511-4639 GCA_014382715.1 Candidatus Desulfacyla euxinica
GCCGGCCTGGAGCTTGCCCTTTCGTGCGATATTCTTATTGCCTCCGAGGATGCCCGGTTCGGACTGCCAAACATAAACGTAGGGATCCCGGCTATCGTAGAGGCGGCTATCCTACCTGCTGCAATCGGGATCTTCGGGACAAAGGAACTATGCTACACGGGCGAATTCTGGGATGTGAAACGGGCCGATAAGTTTAATCTTCTTAACAGCATCGTTCCACGGGAGGCGCTTGAAAAGGAGACTTTAAAGTGGGCGGAGAAGATCGCCTCAAAAAGCCCCAAGGCATTAGAGACACAGAAGGATATTATCAATAAGTGGATGACCACGGACCTGGAGACGGCCATAGATTTTTCCATCAACACTGTCGGGCTAAACTGGGCAACGAGGGACCAGAAAGAAGGGATGGGTGCATTTGTCGAAAAAAGAAAGGCCCATTTCAGAGGAGAATAGGGTGGAAAAACTAATCATCACGGTTGCCCTGACAGGCGCCCAACAAGGGAAAGGGGCAAACCCTAACTTGCCGGAACAACCGGAAGAGATCATCCAGCAGGCTATTGAGTGTTGGCGAGCAGGTGCGGCCGCTGTTCATGTTCACGCCAGGGACAGAGAAGGAAAGCCCACTGCAGCCCCTGAAGTTTTCGGGGAGATAGTGGACGGTATAAAGGCCAAGACTGATCTTGTGATTTGCCTTTCCACGGGTGGGGCAGCCAAAATCTCTTTGCAGGAGAGAATAGGCATGGTGCCGGCCTTGAAACCTGAGTTGGCCTCGTTCAACATCGGGTCCACAATGACCGGGCGGTATGATTTCGAGAACCAAAAATGGCTTTCGGATTTCACTCTCAGCCAATCTTATTCGGATCTGGAGATGATCGCCAGGGCCATGCTGGAAGCCGGGACCAAACCCGAGATTGAGATCTATGACCCGGGCATGATCAACAATGCACTTCTGTTCGAAAAAATCGGTGCCATAGTCAAGCCGATGCATTTCAGCTTTGTCATGGGGATTCCCGGTCAGATCAATACCCCAACGCCCAAGCATCTTCTCTATCTGAGTGAATCCCTGCCAGAGGGATCTACCTGGCAGGTCATTGGGATTGGTGTTCACCAGTTTCCCATGGCTACCATGGGGATGCTGTTAGGTGGGCATGTCAGGGTGGGCATGGAGGACAATCTCTATATTTCTCGAGGAATAATGGCAGAGAATAATGCTCAATTTGTTGAAAAAATAGTCAGGATCGCCGGGGAGATCGGCAGGCCGATCGCTACGCCTGACGAAGCCCGTGATATATTGGGTTTGAAAAAAAGATGATACTAAAGGAGAAACAATCATGATTGATCTTTCCCTGACGGATGAGCAAAAGGCCTTTCGTGACGCTTTACGAAAGTTCGCCAAGAACGAGATAGTTCCCCTCGTAGACCAGGCCGAGGAAAGAGCAGAATACCCGCAATTTATCTTCAGAAAAATGGGGGAACCGGGATATCTGGGTGCCCGATTCCCTGAGGAATTTGGGGGAAGCGGGGGAGATACTATGTTTTCCGTAATTATGTCAGAGGAACTTGGCTATGTATCACCAGGGATCTATCTGGGGATCTATGTCCATCTCTATCTCGCCATGTCCGGCATATTGTTCTTTGGAAGCAACGAGCAGAAAAAGAAATATCTCATACCGGGAATACGGGGCGATATGATCGGTGCCTGGGGATTTGCCGAGCCCGGGGCTGGGTCGGACCCTGGTTCCATGACGACCAGAGCGAAAAGAGATGGTAGTGATTTCATAATCAATGGGACCAAGATGTTTATTACCAACGGGACTTTTGCGGATTTTGTCGTCGTCACTGCGGTTACCGATCCCTCGCTCGGAATGAAGGGAATCAGCCTTTTCATTGTGGACAAGGGTACACCAGGCTTCTCCGTATCAAAAAAATTGAACAAGATGGGGATGAAGGCATCGGAGGCGGCAGAACTGGTCTTCGAGGACTGCCGTGTTCCTGCTTCAAATATGTTAGGGAAAGAGAACACCGGTTTCATAGCAGCCATGGGGACCCTGACCGAGGGGCGTATTGTGGCCGCTGCCTTTGCAGTGGGCATGGGACGGGCAGCATACGATGCAGCCCTTGATTATGCGAA
>JACNJD010000057.1 GCA_014382715.1 Candidatus Desulfacyla euxinica
ACCGTGTCAACGGCACAGGAATTTGTTCCCATAACAATGGCGCCCATATCAAAGGGGGTGGGTGTGAGCATCATTTTCTGCCCGGCCGTAATCCCATCGATAGCAATGAATTTTGGCTGGATCACCTCCTGAAGATCGGCAATCTTATGCTCAAGAAATAGGTTATGATCCACGAGCCGGTGTCTGTCATCCTGAATCCCTATGAAATTCTTGAGGCTGAGGGTGAGCCTGCACCAAGGATGGGCCTTGAATTTTGGCAGGTTAATCAAGAAATCCGATTCAACAATAGGCTTTGGGAAAAACATGTTTTTCCTGAGATTTTCTTTTCTTTTTAGCGCGAAAGGGACTTGTTTCACTTCATCGAAATAATAGGTTTTGATCTTATGCTTCTTTATTACTTCACGGTAACCTGCCATCTTAAAATTGAACCGCGTCGGGATCGTGATACCTGATCGCTCTCCCACCGCTATTTCTTTGACACCCTCCGCACAGGCCTTTGTGGCTGCAATTGCTCCGTCCAGGAATTCTTTGCGGGTAAAGGCGTGGGGAAACACGTCCGGGTGCGCAAGGACAACATTCGGTTTGAGCAGAATCCTTCCTGAGGGTTTGATGCCCAATTCCTCCATCCCTTCCTTGATGATGCCATAAATCTTGTCGGAATCATATTCGTCGCACCTCATAATCAAAACTCTGTATTTCTTCTCCATCCCAATGCCCTCCTCTCTTCAATGGATTCTGATGAATGCTATCATAACTCCCGAAAACATACAATCAATGATTGTGCCGGTGCAAACAGTTCGCCCTACATTCCTTGCAGCCTTGCGAAGAGTGTCCCTTACTGACGGGAGATGTGCGAGAGAGATCTCTGTGATTGAAAGTCCATTCGCCGTGACTGGTTGGATGAACTTTCTCTGTTCCTGCCATTTTATGCTATGATTTCTGTGGAGACTTGTGTAAGAATCAGTGGGCATTCTCGGTCCAAATGGAGCGGGGAAGTCAACACTCTTCAATGTGATTACATCCATCCAAAAGCCGGATGCCGGCGATGTCTATCTACGCGGGCAGAAAATTACTGGTCGTGCCCCTCATGTAATATGCCGGCTGGGAATTTCACGGACCTTTCAACTCGTTAAAACCTTCCTGAGCATGACCGCAATTGAAAATGTGATGGTAGGTTCCATTTACGGTAATAAGCAGCGAGGAAAGGCGGCTCTTGGGAGCTCTTTAAAAGCCTTGGAGCTGGTGGGTCTTGCCAGTAAAAAGGATATGATAACGGCACACATGACCCTTTCCGACCGGCGTCTTCTGGAGGTGGCCAGGGCTTTGGCCTCTAAACCGTTGGTTACTCTGTTAGATGAACCCATGGCCGGCCTCAACCCTTCGGAGACCATGAAGATGATGCAGGTGATCAACATGGCCAGAGACGAAATGGATGTGGCTATTTTGTGGGTTGAGCATAAGGTGGATGCCATTTTTCATCTTTGTGATCGTGTCGTGGTGCTGGACTATGGCCGGAAGATTGCCGATGGGCATCCTGAGGAAATAGGAAAAAACACCAAAGTCATCGAGGCTTATCTTGGGAAAGCGCCTGCTTGAAGTCATAGGGGTAGATCTTTTTTACGGCGATGCTCAGGCGGTTTGGGATGTCTCCTTCCATGTAGATAAGGAATTGATCGTAGCGCTTGTGGGGACCAATGGCGCCGGTAAAAGTACTCTCTTGGATGCCATCTCAGGCATTATTCGGCCTGAAAAAGGAAAGATTCTGTTTTCGGGAAAGTCCTTGGCCAATATGAAACCAGAAGAAGTGGTAGATTTGGGCATCTCCCATGTGCCTGAAGGACGACGTCTCTTTTCCCGGCTAACGGTTTTGGAGAACCTGGAACTGGGAGCTTTTCCCTCAAGGACACGACCGTTCTTAAAAGAGTCATTGGAACGAGCGTTCAGCCTGTTTCCCTTATTAAAGAATCGGATTCATCAGACAGCGGGTTCATTGAGCGGAGGAGAACAGCAGATGTTAGCCATTGCAAGGGCACTTATGGCCAGGCCTACTTTGCTTATGTTAGATGAGCCCTCTCTTGGATTAGCCCCTGTAATTCTAAAGCTCATGTTTGAGATTGTCCAGGCCCTGAACCGGGAAGGCGTGACCATTCTTTTGGTGGAGCAAAACGTTCACCAGACTTTAGAGATAGCAGACCATGTTTATGTGTTGAAAGCAGGAAAAATCGAATTGAGCGGTGGGGGGAAAGACCTCTTAAGAAACTCGGATTTTCAGCAAGCCTATTTGGGAATGAAAGGGTAAATCGATGAGCGGGTTTTCTTCTTTTGGCGTTTTCCTGCAGATCTTGATTAACGGAATCCTGTTTGGCGGTATGTACGGTGTTGCCGCCATAGGACTAAGTCTTATTTTTGGATCCTTGCAGATTATCTTCATTGCCCAGGGGACGATGATGATTTTAGCTGCATATTTTACCTATTGGGCCTTTACCCTCACATCTATTGATCCATTTTTCTGCTTTTTACTGATCCTCCCTATTTTCTTAGGGATCGGATGGGCTTTCTATGTCGGTCTCTTCAATAAAGTGGCCGCAGCAGGAAAAAATCCTTCTCTACTCCTGGCATTTGGTCTGATGATCCTTTTGGAAAACCTGATGTCGGTGGCCTTTACGCCCAATACCCGGGCTGTCACGACAAGCTATACCGGTTTAGGTCTCAGTGTAGGGGATATTCAAATCTCTTTTACTCGCCTTGTGGTGTTTTTGATCAGTCTTGCAGCAACGGGTATGGTCTTTCTATTCATGAAGAAAACCATGTGGGGAAAGGCGGTCCGAGGCGCGTCTGAGGACATGAGGGCGGCTTCCCTCTTGGGCATAAGCCCCCGTAAGGTTAGCAGTCTCACCTTTGCCATCGGCATTGCCCTGGCCGGAGTAGCAGGAGTGGCCGTGGCTACCACTTATCCTTTTGACCCCTATTTTGGATTTGTGTTCAGTTTGAAGGCCCTTATTGCAGTAGCATTTGGAGGGATAGGGAGCGTGGTTGGGGCGATGTTAGGCGGCGTTCTGTTGGGGGTTATAGAAAGCATAAGCTCTTATGTCATAAGCGGTGGGTGGGCGGACGCTATTTCCTATGGGGCATTTCTTTTGGTGCTTATGTTCAGGCCTCAAGGCATGTTTGGCCGAATTGCCCATTAAATTTGAGGTGAAGAGTGAATAAACGGGGTGTTAATAACTGGCGAGTCATCTGCTTTATGGGTCTGTCTCTCATATGCTTTCTTTTGCTCTTCCCTTTTTCAGTGAATTCCGAAGAATCATACCTGGTCTATTTCCTGTTTGTGACCTTTCTCTATATAACCCTGGCCCAGGGATGGAATGTTGTAGCGGGGTATGGAGGCCAGGCGTCTCTTGGCCAGCATGCCTTTTTTGGACTTGGAGCTTATGTGACCGCCATATCCTGGAAGGCAGGATGGATCGGTATCTTGATCCTATAGGGATATTGATTAGTGGCGCTGGGGCTGCCCTCTTAGCAGTAATGATTGGTGTACCGCTCTTGGCCAAACTAAGGGGAGACTACTTTGCATTGGGAACACTGGGTTTAGGGGAAATCCTGCGAGTGGTTTTTACCCAGGGTGGTTCTCTTACCGGTGGACCCGTGGGCCTTATGCTTCCTTCCTCTGAGTACCGGTCAATGATTCCTTACTATTTCTTTGCCCTTTCTATAGCTTTACTCGCACTCTTATGCGTATGGCTTTTGGTGAGATCTCGCGTGGGATTGGCACTGGTGGCAATCCGTGAGGATGAAGAGGCGGCTGCCGCTAATGGAATTCATGTGCTAAAGTTTAAGATTTTTGCGTTTGCAGTGGGTGCCTTTTTCACGGGACTATGCGGAAGTCTTTTCGCATACTATCTGTTTCATATTCACCCATCAGGATTCTTCAGCCTCAATTGGGCACTTCTGCCAGTTCTTATGACCATTCTTGGTGGGATGGGCACCCTCATGGGGCCGGTTGTTGGCGCCTTTGTCTTAGCTTCAGTTTTTGAATTAGCCAACCTCTGGCTGCCTGAGATTCATCCCATCTTTTCAGGAGCATTTATTATTTTAGTCATGCTCTTCCTGCCAGGAGGGATAATGAGTTTGGGTGAAAAAGGACGCAATTACAGGATGTTGAAGGGGATGCTTCCCTTCAAGGGGAGTTCCTGACAGAAAAAACCATGGAAAGGAGGTGAATTTTACGCAAGGAATTGGCTGGTTATAGTAAAGGAAATAACGACATGAAAGGAGAGAGATATGCGGAATAAATTCAATACAAAAGGAAATAAAACGTTTTACTGCTTTGCACTCCTCTGTTTTTTGCTTGCCTTCCTCTGGGCCATTCAGCCGGTGGAAGCAAAGAAGGAGAAAAAGGAAATTCTTATAGGAACAAATCTGCCCCTCACGGGTATCTTGGCCGGGGCTGGGATTGAGCAGCGATGGGCCTATCAGACCGCGGTTGATGATCTCAACAAAGCGGGCGGTATATTTGTAAAGGAATACGGGAAAAAGCTCCCTGTGCGTTTGATTGTCGCAGATGATGCGAGTGATCCCGGGAAGGCAGCAGCGGCAGTAGAACGTCTAATAAAGCAAAAAAAAGTAGACCTTTTATTA
>JACNJD010000233.1:0-15976 GCA_014382715.1 Candidatus Desulfacyla euxinica
GAGCGGGTGGCTGTTAACCACCTTGTCGGCGGTTCGAGTCCGTCCCGGGGAGCCACCAAAATTCAAGCCCGCTTGTTTAGCGGGCTTTTTTATGGCATGTAAAACAATGGCCTACTGGGTTTATATCATCCACAGTCAGACATCAAATAGATATTACTGCGGTCACAGCAGTGATGTGGAGCGTCGTTTGAGGCAGCATAATGACCCTGCCTATCAGCTATCCAAAACTACGAAAAGGTTCCAAGGTCCATGGAACCTGATTTGGACTCACGAATTTACGACTCGCGGCAAAGCAATGGCCGTCGAAAAGAAAATCAAAAAAAGAGGCATTGGTAGATTTCTGAAAGATGCTCAGTTGGTAGAGTCCCGCTGAAAGCGGGATTAACCACTTAGTGGGAATCCAGTTGAGCTTTTGCAAAATCACGCTGAAGGCGTGATTCGAGTCCATCCCGGGGAGCCACCAGAATTCAAGCCCGCTTGTTTAGCGGGCTTTTTTATGGTATGTGGAACAATAGCCTATATGGACTGGTTCTCTAATCTGTTTATTATACCCAACAGTATACAGTTAAAAGATTTGGCAAGCTATGCAGAGAGTTTCGGGGTCGATCCCTTTTAATAAAGATTAATAAGGACTCAATTCAATGAAAACGGTTGGGGCCGTGATGGCAACTTACAACGGGGAGAAATTTTTATCGGAGCAGTTAGATAGTATTATCCATCAGACAAAGCGACTTCAGCAGATTGTTATTGTTGATGATAAATCACGGGATCGTACCCGAGAAATCATTCGTAAATATTTAGATCGGTTCCCCGAGCTAATTGATTTTAAAGAAAATTCTGAGAATCTTGGGGCCAAGAAAACTTTTGAAAAAGGATTGATGCTGTGCGATACGGACTATATTGCACTGTGCGACCAGGACGATGTCTGGAGACCAGAAAAAATTGAAAAGATGGTGAAGTGCCTTTTAGAAAATGAAACGGCTAAACTTTGCTTTCACGACTTGGAAATTATTAATCAAGATGGTTTACTGAGGGCGAAGAGTTACTGGGCAAAAGCGCCTGAAAATGAACCCTTACCTGTTTCCGGGAGCGCTGCAAGAGATAGGATCGCAAACTTTTCAAATCCGGTTCCTGGATGCACCATGGTTTTTGACTCATCCTTGAAGGAACATATTCTTCCTATGCCGTCCTCTGCCGTAGGTCACGATTGGTGGATAAGTGCTGTCGCATTTTATTTTGCGGAACCAGTTTTCATTGCAGAACCCCTCGGTCAGTACAGATTTCACCCGAATCAGACGGCAGGTATAGGAACTACTTTAATAAAAAAAAAGAACGAAAGGAAAATACTTCCTACACATTCCCGCATTGTGAGAGAGGTCAAGCGGATCGTTTTCTCAAAAAGATCCAAAAAAGAAAAAGAAATGGCATTGAAGGTAGGGAGGTATGCTGTTAGCGCAGAACTTCTGAAAATTATTGAAAAATACCGTGAAACGTTTTTACGTTCCGATAGGGATGATGAATACAGAATAACTGCAGATAGGATGAGAAAGAATTTAATCGTCTATGGGGAATGAAATAAACAGTAAGCGTGCGGGAAAAACTCGAGATATCAGATCATTTTAGAGAACGACGCAATGCGACATTATCGAAAGCGGTTTAGATCATGGATGAACCAACTTAGGCTGAAACGTGAACGGAAGTACTATCGGAATAGGTTCCAGACCCTCGGATTAGAATTGAACAGCGATTATAAAATCCGCTCTGTTATAAAAGCAAAATTTCCAAATGTGATTCCAAAAAAAAAGGGAAACCTAAATATATTAGGGATCTATTATAATTACAATTGGGAAAAGGAGTCCTTAACTCCATCTCTCGAGAAATTCGGAACCGTTCGTCACTATGATTGGTCGGATGATTATAGCTATACAAAAAAAAGTTGGATTCAAAATATACTGCCGGAAATGAACCGCGATCTGATTCGCAAGGTGACTCGGTGGCATGAAGAGAAGCCTTTCGACGTCATTTTTTCATATTTTTCTGGCGCTAATGTGACCCTGGAGGCTTTGCAACATCTGCGAACCCTTGGTGTTCCCATGGCGAATATGTCTCTAAACGATAAAGAAGCCTTTGTTGGGAAAATCATAAATGGCCAGGCCCTGGGAACGAGAGATATATGCAAACATTTTGATCTCTCGTGGACCAGCACCGAGGATGCGATAGAGAAGTACTGCGTCGAGGGTGGCCTTCCGATATATATGCCGGAAGGGGCGAATCCGGATCTGCATAAGCCATACATTCATGAAGAACGCGATATAGATGTGTCCTTTGTCGGGCAACGATATGGAAACCGCCCCGGTATCATGATAAAACTCGAACAAGCCGGGATTTATGTGGAAGCTTTCGGTCATGGATGGCCAAACGGGTCTCTTTCCACTCAGGAAATGGTACGGATGTATTCCAGAAGCAAGATCAATTTAGGGTTCAGCGAAGTTGGAGATTCCAGCCGAACACATTGTCTAAAGGGAAGAGATTTTGAGATTCCCATGAGTGGAGGTCTTTACCTTACCCAATATCATAAAGAGTTGGAAAACTGTTACGATATTGGAAGGGAAATCGTCACCTATTCCAGCTTTGATGAGCTTGTTTCGAAAATTCAGTTTTTATTATCGAGCCCCGAAGAGGCCGGTCTCATTCGAAGAGAGGGAAGAAAGCGGGCCATAAGAGACCACACTTGGGAGATGAGGTTCCAAAGGCTATTCAAACTTCTATGCTTAATTTAGATTAAAACTATTTTTGATATGTTTGGTCTGTGACCAGATATTGAAGAATGGGGAATTGGTAAACATGCAGCAGGATCATCGAAAAGATTTTTTTGAAGCGCTCGAAAAAATTAGGAATCTCGACTCACTGGCCATATCGAGATACGCTGACGGTGAAGCCTCCGTTCTTAAGAACATAACGGTCGGCAATAAGGATGGGTGGCTATATAAAAAAGACAAGAATCTCGTCTTTCGTTCAGATTTGCGAAAATCGTTGCAGTGCACGGATGAAAATTTCATTTACGGCATTTCGAGCAGAAATGTGGATGAAAAAAATTATCTGTTTTTGAAAAAGTTCATCCAGCAGAAATTGTCACAAATCACCTTCTCCGATATATGGGTAAACGCGAATTATGATCTTTTTAATGAGCACTTTTTGCTCACGATAAGAGAAACAAACAAAAAGATTTCGGTGATTACCAATCCAAAAGCGCAGATTGGCAATCTAAAAAGACATATTACCATTAGTGGTACTATTCCCATAAAAGGGAACTGTGTGGTCTACTGGGAAAAGAAACGGGAATATATCAAGGGCCTGCTCGACCTGGAGGCCAGTTTGAATGATCCTATGATTTTCCTCATTGCCGCAGGCCCCCTCACCAACATCATTATTCATGAAATGTGGAATACCAATAAGAATAACATTTACATCGATGTCGGCTCAACGCTTGATCCGATAATCTTTAATCGCAAATCGAGAAACTATCATAAACCGGGCCACCCTGACCGTGAGGTCGTGGACCAGTGGTAAGGAGTTCTACCGCAATGGGATCTTCACCATCCATATCTGTCATACTTACGGCATGGAACAGGCCGCAATACCTCGAGGAGCAGGTCGAAGCTGTGTTGTCCCAGTCCATACTCCCCCATGAGGTCGTGTTATGGTACAATCAACCCTCAAAAAGGCTCGGTGTTTTCAATAAAAAACAACATCTCGATTTTAAAAACGCAAAAAGGGTCAAGAAGATCATCTGTGATTATAATTTTGGAATCACACCAAGATTTTCCATAGCTCCTTGTTTGGATGGTGAGTATATTTGTATTTTTGACGATGACACGATTCCGGGCAATAGATGGTTTGAGAACTGCCTCAACCATATAGATCAAAAAAAATGCATGCTGGGTACCATAGGTCTGAGATACCTGTCGGTTGAAAACGGTACCGTTGAGACCGAGAAACCAAGGATGGGATGGGAAGCAAATAATGAACAAATAGAATTTGTTGACTTAGTCGGACACAGCTGGTTTTTTAGAAGGGAATGGGCAAAATTTTTCTGGGAGGAAGATCCGGCCCTTAAGATTTTCGGTGAGGATATTCATTTTTGCTCCATGCTGAGCAGAAATGGTATCAGGTCTGCTTGTCCCCCCCACCCGGTATCAGACAAGACACTTTGGGGATCGATTGCCCCTGAACGGGGTGTTGACAAAGTTGCTATCAGTATCTCAAAGGACAGGTCCCGGGAGTACTACCAGGCGGTTCAACATGAGATCAAAAGAGGATATAAACCGGTATTGCTATGATTCTTATTGCCTATGGCACAAGGCCCGAGATAATTAAGCTGTTTCCGTTGGTACGAGAATTTGAGCGCCAGGGTTTGCCTTTTAAGACACTGTTCTCAGACCAGCATCTTGACCTTTACAATGATGTGAAGGACCTTATGCCGGAACCTGATTATTTCTTGAAAACCGCCGACCCGCCGCCCCAGACATTGGCTGATTCTTTTTGCCGGATGTGCAGCGAATTCGAAAAGGTCGTAATCGGTGAGTCTTTCGATCTCGTGATTGTGCAGGGCGATACCACCACGGCATGTGCCATAGCCGAAGTCTCCTTTTATAATGAAACCAGGGTCGCCCACATCGAGGCGGGACTCAGAACCTACGATTTGTCCAGCCCGTTTCCGGAAGAGGCCAATCGAAGAATGATTTCCCAGGTGGCCTATCTCAATTTTGCGCCGACCGAGAGGGCATTTCTTAACCTCCAAAAAGAGGGCGTTCGCAACGTATTTCTTACCGGAAATACCATCGTCGATGCGCTTGATTTCTTCAACTACGACCGTTCCTTTTCAAACACAGCGTTGATTACGATTCATCGCCGGGAAAATCATAAACAAATGAGGGCGATCTTTAATGAACTCAACGAAGCGGCGACCAACCACCCGGCCATCCAGTTCATTTTTCCGATACATCCCAATCCCAATGTTCAAAAATTCAGGACGCTTCTTAAGGGGGACAACCTGAGAGTGATTGAGCCCGTTGGTTATCCTGAAATGCTTCGTTATATCAGCGATGCGGGTTTCATTATTTCCGATAGCGGCGGACTTCAAGAGGAAGCGGTATACTTCGGGAAAAAAATTCTCATCGTGCGGAAAAATACAGAGCGCCCCGAAACCGTTGAGTCCGGCCTTGGCAAACTTGTGGATTTGGATATAGTAGAAAACATCGGCTGGGCCCTCAAGCCGTCGGATCCTCCCGAAAATAACCCTTTCGGCGAGGGCGATAGCTGTAGAAAAATTTCCGAAATCATTACAACAGAGTTATACTAACAGTATTTACCATCTGGCATTTCCATGTATTCCGATACTCCTTGATTTCCCAACCAAACCGATGTATTTTTTGTCACCTGATGAAACAATTCCGGGATTAGTATCAGAGCCAAAGGTCCCTGGTTCGGTAGTTGTTGGTTAGGTTTGAGGGTCTGTAGCAGGGTTATTCGTCGAGGCCATAGGTATAGGTATGGTTTTAATCAAATTTGACAATTTTAGGGGCGTTGAGATACTATTTACGAATCCATATTGACCTTTGCCCATTTTCCAGGTTTGAGTTGTTTTTCCTAATTCCATGGTTGCATCATATCACCGCCGCGGTCCCCGCCGCAAGCGGACGGGGTATTAAAAAACCATAATAAAACAGAACAAACCACTATCACGGCCTTGGATGTTCTCTAACAATTGGATGTGGAACTGGTTGTCATTGTCAGGGGAGGCGGCAGCAAAACAGATCTTTTCTATCTGAACAATGAAGCCATTGCAAGATTAGGAATACGAAAAATGAACTATAAAATAATCCCCTTGAATGTAGGCAATTTCGAGGCCCTGCCAAAACAGGTATGCATGTACCGGATGTATAGAGAGATAACTTACGAAGCTCCCTGTATAATGTGGTATATTCAAGGAACCAAACATAACATAATTGTGGATCTCGGGCCTCCAGACCCAAAGCAATGCCTCGAAAACCGTGACATCGTTATCAAGAGAACCGAAGGGCAGGAACCTGAAAATGCGCTTAGGTCTGCAGGGCTTTCTCCTGAAGATGTCAGGACAGTTATAATGACCCATTTGCACTGGGATCATGCACAGGGCTTTCATATTTTTAAAAACGCAAAATTTATTATTCAGAGAAAAGAGATTGAGTATGCCACAACCCCCCTTCCCTGCCATCATTATCTCTATTATGAAAAAAACGTTGGTAAACCTCAATTTGTGGATTATCTTGACAAGATCAAAATAATTGACGGAGATTACCAGGTTGAAGAGGGAGTAAATTGTGTTTACATCCCAAGTCACACACCAGGGTCTCAGGGTGTTTTAGTCAAAACGGAGAAAGGAAGTTATTTTATTGCCGGAGATGCGGTGGGTCTTTTTGAATCCTGGGATACGACCCCTCACGTCCCTTCAGGCATATTCAATAATTTAGAGCAGTATTATGAATCAATGGAGAAAATTGAAAGAATTGCTGATTTTGTATTACCCGGACATGATATGAAGATATTTGATAATTCCATTTATCCTTAAGAACTGTCCTTTAATGGTCTCGTAAAAGTCTGCAAGACCGTCACTCCCGCGAACGCGGGAGTCCAGCCCCGCGGCAGTATGATTTCGCTGGATTCCCGCGTTCGCAGGGATTGACGAAAACGGGTCATCCTTGATATGTCGCTAAATAGCACCTAAAAGTTTACAACTTGTTGTCTGAAAAACAACCACTGTGGAATAATCACCATGCCATTCATTTCCGTTCGCGACATAGAGATATATTACGAAATCCACGGCACAGGCCCGCCTCTGCTAAGCATCAGCGGCACAGGGGGTGACCTGCGCCGTTCACCCAATATTTTCGAGATGCCAATTGCACGGCATTTTAGAATACTTGCCTATGATCAGCGCGGTCTCGGTCCGCCCTATCTGTCAGGAAGCCGGCTAAGTTCATTTCAGTCCGCCCCAGCTTGTTCAGCCTTGAGACCATTAATGGCAAACTCAAATATGAAATCTGCCAGCTCCTCCACCGACACTCCTTTCTTGGGGTGATACCATAGTCTCGTTCGGGTAATCATAGAGGCAAGCATAAATCCGGCTATCTTCGCATTGATCTTCCGGAAGCAGCCGATTTCCATGCCTCTGTTGAGTATTTTTCGAATAATCCGGTCATAGGTATCCCGCAGATCGACAATTTTTTTTCGTTTGGCCCTTGAGAGGTTATCTAAAGAAATGTCGAATAGGAGCTTAGCTGATCTTCTGTAACTCAGTGTCAGTTTTAAATGACTCTCAATTACTAATCGCAGCTGCTCTACAGGACTGGTCCCATCGTCTTCTTCGAGATGCTTGATGGGCGAGATAATCTGTTCCATCTCTTCTCGAAGCACCTCAAAAAGGATTTCTTCTTTGTTGGGAAAGAAGTTGTAGATATTGGCAGGTTTACAGCCGTAGGCGGCAGCGATATCCCTCATGCTCGTGGAGATATACCCTTTTCTCCAGAAAAGAGCCCTTGCCATATCTAATATTTTTCTATTGGGAGATTTTTTCAAACCACTTCCAACCTATACTTAACCGTATAGCGAGTGAGTACCTGGTTTACTTTCCCTTGAATCTCTTCGTTGGAGACCTGCGGGGCCGGTTTTATGCTAATAACCGCCAATGACCCATGGACCTTATCCTCCCTTACCTTCACGTCCACTGAATCAATCATATCACCAAAGACCTCCAGTTCTTTCCGGTAGACCTGCTTGATGGCTTTCCAACGCAGGGCCGGCTTGAATATTTTTCCAACGGGGGTAAGCGGAACCTGCTCGATGATGAAGATCTCCTTGGGGATAGCGGCCCGTTCTCCTATCTCCTTTTTCAGATAGTCGAGGATCCCCTCCTCTGTGAGTTCGGCCCCTTCCTGGAGTTGAACATAGACTACGGGGACTTCTCCCGCGTGAGGATCAGGTCGTCCAACCGCGGCCGCCACCTGCACTCCATCAAGGCGATAGAGGGGTTCCTCAATAGCTGCCGGGTCGATGTTGTGCCCACCCCGGATAATGAGTTCCTTTTTGCGTCCCGTAAGCCAGAAATAGCCGTCACTGTCCTGCCTCCCCAAATCTCCCGTATTGAACCACCCCTCTTTGGGCCAGATGCCGCGGTTATGGGCCTCGTCAAGATAGCCCTTGAACACGTTGGGTCCTTTTATGCAGACAGAACCGATTTCGTCGGTTTCGGCCTCACGAACAAATCGATTTTCGTCATCTGTGATAAAGACCTTCATCTCATGATAGGGAATTCTAATGCCAATGGAACCAACCTTTTGCTCGCCGTAATAAGGATTTACAGAAGAAACGCAGGTCCCCTCGGTGAGACCGTATCCCTCTATAATTTTCATACCGCTGTGCGCCTCAAACCGTTTGAATAATTCCACGGAAAGGGGGGCTGCACCACATACGGCATAGCGAAGAGATGAGATGTCCGCATCCCCCTTTGGGATGTCTAACAAGACGGAAAGGACCGTGGGTACAGAAGAAAAGGTCACGGCCTGGTAATGTTCCACGATCTTGTAGAAATTCTGCATTACCGTTGGGTCCCTGTAGCCCATAACACCAAGCAGGACCACATGAGCTCCGATTGAAAATGGCATAGAACCGGTCACGGTGGTTCCGTTTACATGAAAGAGTGGAAGACCGCACAGCGTGGTCTCCCCGGGCTTGAGTTCGGTAGCCGATGCGAGCATAAAGACCATAACCGCTTCGTTGAAATGGGTGTGAGGTGCCAGCTTAGGAGTCCCTGTGGTCCCGCCCGTATGATACATGGAGGCAATGTCGTCCGGATCAATCACACGACCTGAATCCAGTTTATCACCCTGATAACCGGTTATGACTTCATCATACCCGTAAATCCCCTCCTTCTCATCACCCGGTCCCATGACCCGGATGATTGCCTTGAGCTTGGGCAGGCCCTTGCGCACAATCGAAACCTTCTCCCAGATGTCTGACCCTTCGAATTCGCCCAAGGCCACTAAGACCTTGGTCCCTGCGGCCTGACAGATCTCACGGATGGTGGAAGCTTCCAACATGGGATTTATCGGATTGACAATCCCTGCGGCCTCTCCTCCCCACAGGACATAATGAGTCTGGGGAAGGTTGGGGAGTAGATAGGTAATCACATCTCTCGGACCCACACCTAAGTCATGAAAGAGATTTGCTGTTCTGGTTATCTGGGCTAAGAGATCCCTATAAGTCACTTGCGATGGGTTGGCATAACTCTCTCCGGAAAGAAAAAAACTTAATGCAATAGCCTCCGGGTTAATAGAGGCCCCATGTTTGAGGATGTCATAGGTGTTGAAGAAATCGAGTCTGTCCTCAAAGGGAATTTTTTCAAATTTCTCGATATCTGCCAAATTCTTGATTTTAAGTTCTTCCATGAAATCCCTCTCTTTATAACTGATCATCTTTTAAGGGCAGAGACAATCAGTTTGTGAATGGCTGTTGATGTCAATTAACGATCGTTAATTAACCGTATACAAAAATTACTTGCTCGCTGTCAATAAAAAAGGAAGTCGCACCCTTTGATAGCCTCGTAAAAAGTCTCCAAGGCCGTCACTCCCGCGAACGCGGGAGTCCAGTCTCAAGCGGGGTGATTTCCCTGGATTCCCGCGTTCGCGGGAATGACATCGGTGGTGTTCTGCTTTCTTTCACATCAAACACTTGATACATGACACGACATTAGTTTCATTATGTACAACGTCGTCCTTATAGCCCTCTGGGAGCCCGGGGAGGGCAATAGTAAACCGATGGTTCGACCCCCTCCGGATTCTCGAGCAGAATTGCCTCCTTTTTGGTCAATATCTGAGAAACTTCACTGTCTGGATCGCTGAGGTCACCGAAATGTATGGCCTGCCCCTCACAGCAGATAACACAGAAGGGCTCAAGACCACGGTCGATTCTGTGGACACATAGGTTGCATTTTTCGGCCTTCTCTTTTTCCGGGTTGTAAAGGATGGCATCAAAAGGGCAGGCCTCAATACATATCTCACAACCATCGCACACCTCTTTGTCCAGGATAACCGGCCCATCTTCTCTCTTGGCAAGCGCTCCGGGAGGGCAGACATCCACACAGGGTGGGTGGGAGCAGTGGTTGCAAAGCAAGGGGAGAAAGCTCATCTTCAGATCGGGGAATCGCCCTTCAGGTGTATCCTGCTGGTCAACATTCTCTGTCTTAACTCGAATCAGAGGCGCACAGGAATTGTTTTCCTGCATACACGCCACACTACACGCCTCGCACCCTATACACCTTTCCTGGTCGATGACCAGGCCAAATCGCTTTTTCAATCTCTCATCTCCCCGCTCTTTAAGGGATCCCTAATACTTCAACTGCCACGTCGTTCATGTGCATGTTGGGCTCATAGATAGCTTCCTGAACAGGATTTATAATAGCATGGGTCAGATGGTTGACACTCCCCTCCTCAAATTGATCGATCCACCACCCCTGGGAGATGTTGACGACCCCGGGCCTGACCCCTTCCGTTACCCTGGCCTTGAGGGTGGTTTTCCCTCGATCGTTGAACACCGTAACCATCACATCATCGGAAATATTTCTTTGTGCGGCATCTTGAGGATTTATTTCCACAAGGGGTTCCGGATTCATGGCCAGTAATGATGAAACGTTTGCAAACATGGAGTGGGTGCGGAACCGGCTATGCCCTTGAATAAAGGCAAGGGGATACTTTTTCCCTGCCGGTCTGAGCGGGGTCTCTATGGGCTCCAGATAAACGGGCAGTGCCTGGCCAACCTCCCGAAGGGCCTCGCTGTAAATTTCGATTTTCTTTGAAGGGGTGGAAAACGGGATATCGATTTCCTGATCCGTGCCCGGGACCTGGTAAAGTGTCATCGGTCCGTGCTCGAGGTTTTCCCTGGTGATCCCCTCTAAGGAGGGGTGACCGGAATCGAGAATCAGATCAATAAGACCCTCCTCGCCTCCATCGAAATACTCTGAAAATCCGAGTCTCTCAGCTAAACCGGCAGCGATTTTCACATCAGATCTCGATTCGTAAAGGGGCTCTATGACCTTTTGCTGGAGCTGGACGTACGGGTAGGAGAAAGGGATCAGATCAGAGAACTCAAGATAGGTACAGACCGGAAGCAGTATATCGGCATATCGGGCCGTCGGGGTCATAAAAAGCTCAGCCGCCACAATGAATTCCAGTTTGGGAAATATTTCATTGATGATCTTGCTGCTGTCGGCGCATTGATTGAGGAAGTTGATGAAGGAAAACCAGAGAGCCTTTACCGGGTATGGTTTGCTCGAGATGATCGCGTCATATAGCTGGAGTATCCCTAAGCGTGAATAGGACGGCCTGCTGGAATCCGCATGGAGAAAAGGCCGCCAGTTGAGCACCGCGGGAAGATGTCCTCCTCGAAAAACAGCATCAACATTTCCGGTCACGGCAGCTACCGTTCCCAGGGCCCTCAGGGAAATATCCCCGTGGTATGTCCTCGTAAACCCCATGTGCGTGACAAAGGTAACCGATCCGGCAGTTCCGATTCTCTCTCCCAGACGGGCAATGATTTGTGCCGGAACACCTGTTATCTCTGAGGCGCGCTGCGGCGGATATATCTCGGCCAGATCCATCAGAAGCTGAAACGCGGGTTTACATTCCAGGCCGTTGACCGTGAAAGCACCCGTAATTTCAGGTTTGGCTTCCGCAGCACCGCGGGGCCTGGGCGTGTTTGAAACCCTGTCCCAGACCACATAATCCTCTGAGTCTCCGGCCCCCAGGTCTTTTGCACGAATGAACTCCCCGGTATCGGTTCTCACCAGATACGGGCCGACACTATGCCTCTTTATAAACTCAACATCTTGAAGTCCTTTTTGAAAAATAACATGCATTATTCCCAGGGCCAGGGCAGTATCCGTACCCGGCTTTACACCGAGATATTGGTCGGCCTTGGCGGCCGTCACCGTATAGCGTGGGTCGATAACGACCAGCAGAGCTCCTTTCTCTTTTGCATCCATGATCCGGCGCATCATATTGAGCGGTTGAGACTCTGCCGGATTTGAGCCCCAGACAACCACCATCTCAGGATCGGCACGGCCTGCCAGGAATGAACCCATCAGAAAAGAATAGGGGAATTGGGCGCCGAAAAGGACACGGCTGCCACAGGGGAGCCCCGCATCTCCATAACCCCAGGCGCTGACCCGCGTAGACCCGGTCAGACTGGCTAACCGAAGGTAGGCCCCGAATTTTGTGGTGCCTGCACCAGGTCCGCCCAGGGTCCAGCCTATGGAGGGCCAGCCATATTTGGCAGCAATATCCTTGAATCTTTCAGCGATGGTATCAAGGGCCTCGTCCCACGATATACGTTCGAACCTACCTTCACCGCGGTCACCTGTCCGTTTCATGGGGTATTTCAGGCGATCAGGGTGATAGGTGATATCCAGGCTGGACAAACCCCGGAGACAGATTCGCCGATCTTTCGGGTTCGGAAACTCTGCCGGTTCAACCTTGACCACACGGTTTTCCCTAACATGGGCCAGGATACCACAGGCATCAATCCCGCAATGAGCCGGGCAGACCGTTCTTATTGTTTTTACTTGTTCTTTTTCCATAATAATCCGAAATTCAAAATCAAATCACGTTTCACTCTTCACTTTCTGCGAACTCACAGACTCCATTCTTGAGAGCCACGCCCCGGTCGGTGTTTACCCGAACCAGGCACCGCCCCTTGTCGATCCAGCACTGTGTAGTCAGGGTATCGCCCGGGTAGACAACATCGGAAAAACGCGCCATAAAGTTCCTGAAGCGGCCCACGTCACCACCCAATACGCCGTTTACGATTGCCCGGACCGCAAACCCGTAGGTGCAGAGCCCGTGGAGAATGGGCCGGTCAAACCCGCCCCGTCTCGCAGCTTCCGGATCTAAGTGCAGGGGGTTGAGATCGCCACTGAGGCGGTAAAGGACGGCCTGGTTTTCGGCAACCTTGGAGGATATGGTAAGATCCGGCTCAACTCCTTCAGGGGGGTCCAGGGGATCCACCTTTGGGCCCGGGTCTCCACCAAAGCCACCTGCACCAAGATAGAATATCGCCCAGTTGGCATCGTAAAGATGATCTCCCTCTTCGGTCCGGCCTGTTATCTGAATATGATAGACAGCGCCCTTTCCCTTGTCATAGATATTCGTCACTTCACCTACCTGGACTATTCTCCCTTCAGGCGGAAACGGACGCGAAAGTCTGATGGTCTGCTCACCATGGAGCATCCGGGACCATTCAATATCCTCTCCCACGTAGGGGAAGGCCTTTATGGCAGGGGCCACACAAAAACTCGGCAGGACCCTGATTCCCCCGGGTGAACCCTCATAGACAAGAGGGAGATCATCAGCAGATGCGCCCACACCTATGGCGTAAAGGGCCACGTCCTTCCACGTATACTCAAAAACGACCGGTTCACTCTTATTGCCGATAACGTTAAGATCAACGACAGACATAGAAAAACTCCTCTAATCAGGTTTTATGATTTCGTAAAAAGTCACTGACCCGTTTTTGTCATTCCCGCGCACGCGGGAATCCAGGAAGATCCACCTTTTATGGACTCCCGCGTTCGCGGGAGTGACGGCCTTGGAGACATCTCACACGGGTATCAGGTTTCATCGAGCCAATTTTTCGGCCTAATGACTACAGCCGGTTTGGTCCTTTTGGAATATTTAAAACCTTCAGCATCTCTGGATTTGCCGTACTTTTTTTCCAGTTCAGGAAGCGGCCCGGCATCCAATGCCCTGACCGGGCAGGACTCTATACAGTCGGGAAGTTTTCCTTCTGCAAAACGATCCAGACAGTAGTTGCACTTTCGCATCCTGGCCCCTTTTTCAGGGCCAAACTGGGGTGCGTCGTATGGGCAGGCCTTGAGACATTTCTCGTCACATTCCTCATTACCAACACAGACCTGATTATCCACGAGTACAATTCCGTCTCCCTCCCGTTTGGTGATAGCACCAACCGGGCATGCCGGTATGCAGACAGGATCTAAACAGTGCCAGCAGGGTGCAATCATATAGCTCACAGAGGGATTAGGGAATTTCCCTTTCTCCGTGTATATGACGCGCATCCAGTTCTCAGGGCCAGCGGGAATGTTATGCCAATCCTTGCAGGCAACTCTGCAGGCACTGCATCCGGTACAACGGGTCTGGTCAAAATAGAAACCGACTTGCATGATTTAAGCTCCCCTTTCTACTTGAACAAGGCTTGTATTCATAACTGCTGCTCCGCCACCCGAGTAAGCGTCTTTGGTCAGCGTATTGGCGCACGCACCACGGTCAATCCCCTTGTGGTCAGGGTCATACCAGGCACCCTCAAAGATGGAAACAACCCCCGGAATGATTCTCTCCGTCACCCGGGCCTTGATGGCCACCTTGCCGCGGGTATTAAATACATGGACCTCGTCTTCATCCCTGATTCCCCGTGGTTCAGCGTCAACAGGGTTGATCCAGACCCGGTGAGGCTCCACCTCCCTCAGCCATTCCACCTTGTACAACTCGGAGTGCACCCTGTTTTTCGGATGAGGGGTGAGGAGTTGAAGCGGGTACTGCTCGAACAGGGGGTCTTTACGGTCTTCAGGGGTATTCAAGTACTTGGGGACAGGCGGGCAGACAGGATTATTCAGATCTGCCACACGCTGGGAAAATATCTCGATCCTGCCCGATGGTGTGGGGAAAGGGTTATTTTCAATATCATCTATCTGCTCCCTGAAGGCTACAACAGGTTCAGGAAGTTTCACTCGATGAATTCCCTCTCTTTTGAATTTATCATAGTCTGTAATCTGGGGTGCTGTCTCCGGGTTCTTCTCCACAAACATCCTGAGCCATTCATCTTCGGAGTAGGGGTTAAAATCTTTAACCCCGAGCCGCTCTGCCAGGTCGCTTATAATATCAAAATCAGACTTGCACTCGCCCAATGGTTCTATGGCACGGTTGACAAACGTGTAGTAGGGACCCGAGGGCCATGGACGGGTCAGGTCGCTCCTTTCAGCCGCACTGGTCACGGGCAGGATCAGATCGGCGTACTTTGCCTGTGGGGTCATGAACAATTCGTTTACGGCAAAAAATTCAAGCTCTTTAAGGGCCTTAGCAGCCTTGTTGCTGTTGCCGGTCTGGTTCAGATAGTTGTTGCACATGGACCACATCATTTTGATGTCCGAAGGATAGCCCCCCTCTTTGCCTTTAAGGATGGCGTCAAAGATCTTGTTAATGTGTACCCGCTTAACCACCCTGAGGCCGATGTCGAGAGTACCCTTAACGTTGGGCCCATCTAATTCAAAGGGGTTTTTCCCGGGGGGTATGGCAGACATGCGAAACATATGGCCCACCGGGATACCCATCAGACCGCCCCCCGCACTGCCACCACGTCGGCCAACGTTTCCGGTCATGGCACATAATGTCATTGCGCACCTGTTATACTGCTCACCCATGGCACTCCTGGCCGGGCCCTGGCAGTCCATAAGCGCTGCTGGACGGGTAGTAGCGTAGTCCCGGGCCAGACGCTCAATGGTGGACGCGTCCACACCCGAGATCTCCGCGGCCCAGGCCGGGGTCTTTTCCACACCATCCTCCCGGCCGGTGATATACTCCCTGAATTTATCAAACCCGATCGTGTAGTTGTCCAAGAAAGCCTGGTCGTAGAGATTCTCCCGGATAATAATGTTGGCCATTGCCGCCATCATTGCCGTATCCGTGCCCGGGAGGATGGGGATCCATTCATCAGCAACTGTTGCCGCGGTATCGTGATACCTCGGGTCTATTGCGATGATCCTGGCGCCGTTCTCTTTGGCCTTGATCAGATGATACATGGTGTTGGTGCCGGAGATCATCCGGGCAGGGTCCCAGCCCCAAAGGATTATCAGCTTTGAGTTGAGCATGTCCTC
>JACNJD010000233.1:16509-24202 GCA_014382715.1 Candidatus Desulfacyla euxinica
CTCACCCCTCCGCCGCTGATATTCAGGCCGGGTCGTTTGATCAGAGTGTCTTCCACTGTTTTCTCCAACATTATGATTTCTGAGATATTTGTCTCACTGATTTAAGTTGCAGGAATTTTTTCCAAAATCATGCCTATCCTGTTATCCTGTCAAATGATTTTTACACAGGTGAACTATTGCAGATAAGTAATTTAAGACTTGGCTTGATTAATAGATCATGTCAGGAGCGAATCCAAAATCCCGTCTTCAGCGGGAATGCTTGTTGTAGCGAAGCGGAAATCCCGTCTTCAGCGGGAGTGCTGGATGTTTTAAATCCAAAATCCAAAATTCGCAATCCAAAATCGAAAGGCACTACACTTCCAAATACTTCTTCCTGATCTCCGGTTGGGCATAAAGTTCTTCAACGGTTCCGGAAAAGGCAAGGTAGGCCTTTCCCATCAGATAGATGCGGTGGGCGAGGGACATGGCTACCTTGAGGTTGTGTTCCACAAACAGGATGGAAACACCGACATTGTTGATGTCTTCAAGGATATCTCTGACCTCCTTGACCATAAGGGGGGCCAAGCCTTCTGTGGGTTCATCCACGAGCAGGAGATCGGGGTTGCCCATCAATGTGCGGGCTATAGCTAACATCTGCTGCTCGCCGCCCGAGAGGTTGGCGCCTTTCTGCTTGCCGTGGCCTACCATGAAGGGGAAATGTTCATAGATCCGTTCAAGCGTCCAGATGTTTCCGTTTCCACCCTTGCCAACCCTTCCGGCCTTGACTCCCATCATCAGGTTTTCGAGCAGGGTCAGCCTCGGAAAGATCCGTCTTTCCTCAGGCACATAACCGATCCCGGCCCTGGCCACTTTGTGCGGCAGAAATCCCGTCACTTCCTTGCCCTTATATTTGACCGATCCCGACCTCGGCTTGACCAGGCCCATGATGCTTTTCAGGGCTGTGCTCTTTCCCATACCGTTTCGACCCAGAAGCGCCACAAGCTCACCCTCGTCAACGGCCATGGACATGTCCTGCAAGGCATGGCTCTCACCATAATATGTATTGAGATTATCAACTTCGAGAAGCATCCTTATTCCTCCATCTCGCCCAAATATGCATCCTTGACATCCTGATTCTCCCTGACCTCCTCAGGGGTCCCTGTAGCAAGGAGCCGCCCTAAATGAAGCACAGTAATACGGTCTGCCAAGGAGAAAACCACATCCATATCATGTTCAATAATGACAGCGGTCTTACCCTCGGTAATCCTCCTGATCAGCTCCACTGCATGATGGGTCTCGTCCTTGGACATCCCCGCAGTGGGCTCGTCTAACATGACCAGGTCCGGGTCGGTGGCCAAGGCCATACTGATTTCTAAAGATCGATGTTTGCCGTATGACAGCATACTGGCCGGGATATTCCGTTCTCCATCAAGGTTTATCCTTTTGAGGACCCTGTCGGTCTCTTCCGTTACGTCCCGCATCTTGTCTATTTTTTGGAAAAGGTTGAATCGGATACCCCTTTTTGAAAGGATCCCCATACGGATATTTTGAAAGGCCGTCAACCAGGTAAAGGTGCTTGTGATCTGAAATGAACGCCCCATGCCAAGCCGAACTAATTGGTGGGGCTTAAATCCCGTGACATCCTTCCCCTTGAAAAAAACCTCTCCCCCGCTCGGCTTATAGGTCCCTGTAATGACGTTGAAGAGCGTGGTCTTGCCCGCGCCGTTGGGCCCGATAAGGGCGTGTCGCTCGCCCTCCTTGACCTCGAATTTGACATCAAAAAGGACATCCAGTCCGCCGAAATCGTGGCATAACCCATTTGTTTCAAGGATACTCATGAGCTGACCTCCATTGTTGCCTTGCTGGATCGCCTGCTTGACCATTTTTCCTTGACTATCCTGTAAAAACCCACAAAACCCATGGGCGCAAACAGGATCACCAGGATAAGGATCACCCCAATAACCAGTTCCACCCGTTCCGTGTACCGGGTGGTCACTTCATCTATTATTGCAAAAATAGCAGATCCCCAGATCGGGCCGAAAAAGCTGGCCACACCACCGATCATAGTCATCAATACCGGCGCAAAGGAGTTCATGACGTGGAATGCATCATCGGCTGAGATGAGGTTTTGAAAAATGGCGTAGATCGATCCGGCGACCCCGGCAAACGCTCCGGAAAAGACCAGGATGACCGCCTTGGTCTGGGGCACCTTGAATCCCAGGTAGTCGACCCGGTTGGCATTGTCCCGAATACCCACCATAACACTGCCCAAGGGGGTTTTGGTAAAGAACCAGAGCACCCAGATGCTCAGAATGATCACAGCCATGGCAAAGTAGTAAAACTTCAGAGGATCCGTCATATCGATGGAAACCACTCCGGGAATAGTGAACGGAGGAATGGGGAATCCCCCGACGCCGTCTTCACCTCCTGTGAGATCTCTCAATTTCAGCGCCAGAACATATAAAAGCTGGCCAAAGGCTAAGGTCAGCATGGCAAAAGCAGTGCCGCTTACCCTAACTAACAGCGGACACAGGATCAGGGCAAGGAGGATGGCGGCCAGAACGCCGATCCCTACCGCCGGCAGCAGAGCCAGGCCCTCGATCCGAGTGAGGGCTATGGCCGTGCCGTAACCCCCAACCCCGAAGAACATAGCATGGCCAAAGCTGAGAAGCCCGGTGAAGCCAAGGAGCAGGTTAAAGCTGACGGCAAACAGGGCAAAGATTGCAAATAGTACGAAGACATTAGTATCATAGATGCCGAAGAGCCACGGGTAGAGAAGGAGGATGATTATCCCGGCAATCCACAAGATCCATCTGAATATTCTGTTCATGCTTCTCTCTCCCCAAAAAGACCCGTAGGTTTGAGCGCCAGGACAATAGCCATAAATGCAAACATCAGGACCGGTGCGAGCTGTGAGACAAATTGAATGCCATAGGAATTCAGCAACCCGAAAATGATTGATACGATAAAGGCGCCCCCGAGACTCCCCAGCCCCCCGGTAACCACCACCACAAAGGCATCCATCCCGATCTGGTCTGCCAGTCCCGGAAAAACCGTCAAAATGGGGGCTATGGCCACTCCGGCAATCCCGGCTAACCAGGTGCCTGTTCCAAAGACGAACATAAACACCAATGGTGTGTTGATTCCGAGGGCACTTACCATATCAGCGTCTGAAACTGCTCCACGCACAATCATACCGAGCCGGGTCTTGTAGAGGAGTATGGCCATAATACCTAAGACCACGAGGGCCAGCGCGATAATAAAGAGGCGGTAGATCGGATATTCCAGACCTGCAATGGTCACAAGTCCATGGAGGACCTGAGGGACTTTCACCGGGAGGCTTTCGGTTCCCCAGAATGCCTTTACCCCGTCCAGGATGATCAGGCTGATGCCCACCGTCAGGATCAGCTCTCCGATGTGCCCGAAGACGTGTACTCTCCTTAAGAGAAACCGCTCACAGATGATCCCAAAAAAGGCCGCTGCAACCGGCGCCGCTAACAGGGCCAGCCAGAAGTTTCCGGTCCAGGCCAGGACCTGGTAACAGAAATAAGCGGACAGCATGAAAAAGGAGGCATGGGCGAGATTCAAAATTCCCATCATACCGAAGATCATTGTGAGGCCGGATGCCACAAGAAAAAGCACCATCCCGTACGCGAGCCCGTGTATGCCCTGGGCAACGTACATGGCGGTAGTGGGGTCCATCAGTTAACCTCCTGTTGAGACCTTTGAAAAACGCCCCCTTTCGAAGTCTGCGCTTATCTGCCCAATCTCAGCGTTGCGTTCAGATTTTAATCCTCGAAATATTCGATATATTCCTGTGGTTAAAATCTTCGCGCGCCTTGATCTTGAACGAAATTGAACATTTTTCAAAGGTCTCCTGTTGCGTAACCCGGATAAACCGGTCGTGGTGAAACGGTGATCCCGTCTTCGAGGACCAGAAGCGGGGAACCAAAGAGAGATTTTACCACGAAGATCACGAAGGGCACGAAAAATAAGTTTCTAACGGTTTTATGTTTTATGTTTTATGATCTCTTCGTGTTCTTCGTGATCTTCGTGGTAAACAATTTTCTGCGCATTTTTTCGTTGAAGCGCGGGACCGAGTGGCCCGCGCTTCGATGGGGTTTACTGACACCTCTTAAGTTTCATGTCCATGAGCGGCTCCACCTTGTCGGCCGGTATCTTGTAAATAGGCCCGGCATTAGAGCAACCCTTGAAATAGTAAAACGGCGGAATGTTAAAAGACTGGCTCTGCTGGACGGGCGGGACATACTCAATAGCAGCCAGGTCCTGTATCGTCTTGTGGTCACACGGCCTCATGGTTAGAACTTTCCCGTTTGCAATTTGATAGCTATCCCCCTCCCACACCTTGATGATCTTTTCAGGATCCGTACTTCCGGCCCTTTCGATGACACTCAAGAGCCAATAGGTCTGCTGTGTATAAGAGCCTATGTTTCCAGCCGGATGTTTGTACAACCAGGTGTTGTAGGGCGCCGTCCATTTGTTCCTCCAGAGATCATTCCACGCCATATAGCCTTTTACTTCATCGTGTGTCTTGAAAGCAGGATTCGGGGCTGCATACTGGTTAATATTAAGCAGGCCTTCGGTACCCTCAACCCCCACCTCGTGGAGGAAGTTGGGCTCGTCGACAAATGTATTGATTAAGGGGAGTTTTATACCCATCTGCCTTGCCTGCTTGAGGAGGTTGGCAGCGTCGGGGATCCAGTCGCCGGTGTATATGGCCTCGGCCCCGGAGGCCTTCACCTTTGTCAGGAAGGGAGCAAAATCCTTCAGGAACAGCTTGTGGTAGTCCTCTCCCACGATCTTGGCCTCGGGAAAATACTCCTTGAGACCGTTTTTGAAACCCTTTGCCATGGAGTGACCGAACAGATAGTCCTGGCAGAGGATATAGAACTTGGTCTCTTTTTTCCGTATCTTGCCGTAATAATAGGCTGCGGCACGTCCGATCTGGTCGCACGAAAAGGATGTCATAAAGGAATAACGTGTGAAATTGGTAGCGTCGTAGAGTTCATCGGAAAGCGCGGCCGTACATTGGGCAATGACCTTGTATTTTTTTGCAACCTGGTTGATGACCTTCATGATGTGGCTGCCGTTTGTTCCCCACAGCACATGAACCTTTTCCTTGAGGACCATCCTTTCGCATACCTTTTTGGCAACCGCCGGCTTGGATTGGGTGTCCGCCTTGATAATCTGGACCAGCTTCTTCTTGCCGTCAACTAAGATGCCGCCCCTCTGATTGATATCATGGGCGGCCCACTGAGCGCAAATGAAGTAGATTTGTCCCACTACCGCAGCAGGGCCGGAGAAGGATGCCACTACCGCGATTTTGATCGTATCCCCGGTTGGGATGACAGGGTTATTAGGGTCAAAGTCGTACATGTCTCCCATTTTGCTCGCGTCAAACCTGGCATTTACTTCAGCCATGGCCTGGGGCAAGGCAAAAAAGCAGAGACTACAGAAGATGATCAGGGGCAGGTAAAACATTTTCTTGGTTTTCATTATTACCTCCTTAATAGGGTTAACTAAGGTTGATGGATTTGGTAAACAAAGAAAATTCAGGAAAATAATAATATTTTGTTGTTTCACCTCCTTTCTCAGGGATACTGTCAAGTGGTTGGATTGTTGAGCAATTAAAGGAGAGTTTTGTTAGAGGCTCAGGCGTGAACGCTTCCCATATGTAATAACAGAAAGCCTGTTTTGGACGTCTGGTATTTTTTGTCGGTTCGCTAATCTTCATGTGTCTTTCGTGATGAATGGGAGGACAAAAATCAAGCTGGAAGCCACATAATGATATAGTTATGAACAGTTATTAATTAGATGTCAAGGGGAAAATCATAATTTTTTATTGACTTACTCATATAGCCTGGAGTAAAGATCGAAGCTGACGATATCATTAAATCAGACACCTAAGATTTTGTCTTGGAGGCAAGAAAATGGAAACAAGACCGTGGCAGCGACACTATGACTATGACGTACCCACAACCATTCGCTATCCCCGGGTCCCTGCCCATAATCTGATGCAGGCATCAGTCAACGCCTATCCGGACAAAGCGGCCTTGAACTTCTACGGAACAGAGACGACCTTCTGGGAACTGCGGGAGCAAATTCTGTTCATGGCCAATGCTCTGGGGAGCCTGGGGATCAAAAAAGGCGATCGCGTAGGCGTCCACCTCCCTACCTGCCCCCAGTACGTTATAGCCTATCACGCGATTTTGCATCTCGGGGCCATCGTTGTAAATCTGAACCCCATGTACACCGCTGAAGAATTAAAGGCCCTGGCGCAGAACACGGGGATCACCACGCTTTTTACCTTTGATATGGTACTTCCGAACATCAGGTCTATCTGCGGGGAGGTTGAGATCCCCAGGGTCATCGTCACACGGGTTACGGACTTTATCAATGGTTTCGACCAGAGCACTCCAGAGGAAATGGATCTGGAAAAAGGCTGGCATCATTTTTCTTTGCTCCTTAAAGGGTGTTCCGATAAAAGGATACCCAAGGTTGAGATCGCTCCCGAAGACCCCGCATTGATCCAGTTCACCGGAGGGACCACCGGAATCCCTAAAGGGGCTGTCCTTACCCACGCAAACGTGGTGGCTGCTACTATTCAAATCTCGCAGTGGGGAGGGAGCATAGCAAAACTGACGCCTCCGGAGAGAAGGTATGTGATGGCCGTGCTGCCCTATTTCCATGTTTATGGTACCATCGTGGTCATGAGCTGGGCCCTTTTTAACTGCACCACTCAGATACTGGTCCCCCGGTTTGAAATCGATGAATTCATGGGCATCCTGGAGGGCTTCAAGGAGATCACCTTCTTCCCTGCCGTCCCCACCCTCATCAATGCCATCATAAATCACCCGAAGGCCGCCGGGATGAACCTGGACCGGAAACTGGGCATGCTCAACTCAGGGGCCGCGCCCATGCCGTTGGAATTGATTGACCAGATCGAGGGTATGGGGATTTACTACCACGAAGGCTGGGGCATGACCGAAACTACCTCCTTAGGGATCAGCAACCCCGGCCTGGGCCTCAATAAGGTAGGAAGCATTGGAATCCCCTGGCCGGATACGGATGTCAAACTCGTGGACGTGGCGGAAGGAAAAGAAGAGGTCCCAAAGGGAGAACCGGGAGAGATCGTGATCAAGAGCCCTTTGGTCATGCAAGGGTACTGGAACAACCCTGAAGAAACCGCGGGGCAGATGAAAGACGGGTGGCTGTATACGGGCGACATTGCTGTTCAGGATGAGGACGATTATTTCTTTATTGTGGACAGAAAAAAAGATATGATCATCGCCGGCGGATATAACGTCTACCCACGCGAGATAGACGAGGTGCTTTACCAGCACCCGAAGATCAAGGATGCCTGTTCCATCGGAGTGTCTGACGAGTACCGGGGTGAAACCGTAAAGGCATTTATTGTCCCGAATGAAGGAGAAAGCGTTACTGAAGAGGAGGTGTTTGAATTCTGCAAGGAAAAGCTGGCACCTTATAAGAGGCCAAAGATGGTGGAATTTCGTAAGGACCTCCCAAAATCAGCCGTGGGCAAGATCCTACGGAAAAAGCTCAGGGAAGAAGAAGAGGCCAAGAAAAAAGAGTGATTGGTTATTTGTTAATTGTTATTCGGGCTGGCAAAGCCGAATCATTGGAATCTGGTACTGTAAGCTAATAACAAATAACGATTAACTATTAACTTTAC